>NZ_JBIUZW010000002.1:0-332910 GCF_044745245.1 Herbaspirillum sp. NPDC087042
CGCGACCTGATCACCTCCAGCACCGCCACGGCGCTGGCCGACCTGCCGTTCTTCCTGCTGTTCCTGTTCGTGTTCTGGCTGATCGGTGGCGTGCTGGTGTTCATTCCGCTGGTGGCGCTATTGGCCATGCTGCTGCCCGGCTTGCTGGCGCAACGCCGGCTGGCGCGCCTGGCCAATGCCTCGATGCGCGAGTCATCGCTGCGCAACGCCATGCTGGTGGAAAGCATCCAGGGCCTGGACGAGATCAAGGCGCTGCAGGCCGAGGCGCGTTTCGAGCGCCAGTGGAACCAGTACAACGCCGCCTGCGCGCACACCAACCTGCACCTGCGCACCCTGACCAACGGCTTGGTGACCTGGACCCAGAACGTGCAGGGCGCCGTGTTTGCCGTGGTCATCGTCATCGGCGCGCCGATGGTCATCGCTGGCGACCTCACCACCGGTAGCCTGGTGGCGGCGTCGATGCTGTCCTCGCGGATGATGGCGCCGCTGGCCCAGCTGACCCATGTGCTGACCCGCTGGCAGCAGGCCAAGGTGGCGCTGAAAGGCCTGGACAAGCTGATGCAGTCACCGGTCGACCACCCCGAAGGCGAAGCCCGTGTGCACCTGCCGGCCATCCGCGGCGAGTACAGGCTGCGCCAGGCCAACTTCCGCTACGACCCCGAGGCGCCACCGGTGCTGAACATCGGCCAGCTGGACATCCAGCCTGGCGAACGCATCGCCGTGCTGGGGCGCAACGGCGCCGGTAAGTCGACCCTGTTCCGCATGCTGGCCGGCCGCGAAACGCCGGACAGCGGCGAACTGGTGCTGGGCCCCACCGTCAAGGTGTCGCTGGTGGACCAGTCGCGCGAAGACCTGGGCAACAAGAAGACCGTCTTCGAGGACGTCTCGGGCGGTGCCGACATCCTCACCGTGGGCCGCTTCGAAATGCCCTCGCGTGCCTACCTGGGCCGCTTCAACTTCAAGGGCGGTGACCAGCAGAAGGTCGTCGGCAACCTCTCCGGTGGTGAGCGCGGTCGCCTGCACCTGGCCAAGACCCTGCTGCAGGGCGGCAACGTCCTGCTGCTGGATGAACCCTCCAACGACCTCGACGTGGAAACCCTGCGCGCCCTGGAAGATGCGCTGCTGGAATTCGCAGGCACCGTGCTGGTGATCTCCCACGATCGCTGGTTCCTGGATCGTATCGCCACCCACATCATCGCCTTCGAGGGCGATTCGCAGGTCACCTTCTTCGACGGCAACTATCAGGAATACGAAGCCGACAAGAAGAAGCGCCTCGGTGAAGAAGCCGCCAAGCCCAAGCGTATCCGCTACAAGCCGGTGACGCGTTGATCGCGTGATCGCTTGCTTGGTTGTGACGAAGAACGCCGCTGGCATCCAGCGGCGTTTTTTTTCGTGATCACGACATCATGACGATCGTGTAAAGAGTTGTAGGGATGCATGACGCCATGCGCCTGGCTGGCTACCATCGCTGCATCAGAAGACGATGCGGGAGCCCCGATGAAGACGCGCCATGTCCATGTACTGGCCATCACCCTGCTGCTGGGCGGCTGTGCCAGCTCGCAGCCGGTCACACAGATCGACAAGGATACCTATCTGCTGGTGGCCAGTTCGCGCTGGCACGGTAACGATGGCGTGGCCATCCAGGGATTGCAGCAGGCCGATGACTGGTGCCGCAAGCTGGGACGGCGCATGCGCGTGATCGGCAGCGAACGCTCCGAGGGTGTCATCGGCGTGATGCCGCCCAAGGTGATGGTGAGTTTCAAGTGCGACGCGCCGGCCTGAGTCCGCTCCCATCCGGCGGGACGCCGGCAGGAAACGCCTTGCGCGGGTAGAATCACGCCCTTGCGTCCACAAGACGCCCGCCTGTGCAGAGGCCGTCACCCTATCCGGTGAACGATGAAAACGCTCTGCCAACGTATGCGTCATCCGCGTACCCCATTATAAAAATTGCGCCACCGACCTCCGATTTGCTTCGGGGCCGGGTCCGTCTTCATTCATCCGCTCTGACCATGTTAGCCACGATTACCCGCCTGTTCCCCGTGTGGGCGCTGCTGCTTTCCGCCGCCGCCTACTTCTCGCCGCCGACCTTCACGCCCCTGGGCAAATACATCACCCAGCTGTTGACGCTGATCATGCTGACCATGGGTGTGACGCTGACCGTGGACGACTTCAAGCGCATCATCAAGCGCCCCGCGCCGGTGGCTGCCGGCATCGTCCTGCACTACCTGGTCATGCCGCTGGCCGCCTGGGTCATCGCCAAGGTGCTGCGCATGCCGCCCGACCTGACCGCCGGCATGGTGCTGGTGGGCAGCGTTGCCTCCGGCACCGCCTCCAATGTGATGATCTATCTCTCGCGCGGCGACGTCGCGCTGTCGGTCACCATCTCCACGCTGTCGGCCCTGGTGTCGGTGTTTGCCACGCCCATGCTGACCGAGCTGTATGTGGATGCGGCCATCCACTTCGATGCACATGCCATGCTCATGTCCATCGTGCAGATCGTGGTGGTGCCCATCGCCGTGGGCCTGGTGGCCAACATCTTCGCCGGCGGCCTGATCCGTCGCATCGAACCCTACCTGTCGCTGGTGTCGATGGTCGCCATCCTGCTGATCATCTCGGCGGTGGTGGCGGGCAGCCAGGCCAGCATCGCCTCGGTGGGCTTGGTGGTGCTGGTGGGCGTGATCCTGCACAACGGCCTGGGTTTGCTGGGTGGCTACTGGGGTGGACGCCTGCTGGGCTTCGACGAAGCGGTCTGCCGCACGCTGGCCATCGAAGTGGGCATGCAGAACTCCGGCCTGGCCGCAGCGCTGGGCAAGCTGTATTTCACGCCGGTGGCGGCCCTGCCGGGTGCGCTGTTCTCGGTCTGGCACAACCTGTCCGGCTCGCTGCTGGCCGGTTACTGGCGCGGTCGTCCGCCGCGTGACTGAGTGCGGCGCGCCAGCGCGTAGTACCTGACATCGACGGCCCGGACCCTGACAGGATCCGGGCCGTTGTCCATGGTGGGCCGGATGGGCCTACAATCCTGCATCACATCGCAAACCACATTGCAAACAAAGGGGAGGGGAGCATATGCAAAAACGCCATTTCCTGGGCCTGGGCGCCTCGCTGCTGACCGGCGCGGCAGCCTTGCCCGCACTGGCTGCCGGCAAGAAGACAGGCAGCCACGGCCCGGTCCTGCTGACCGTCACCGGCGACATCGACGCGCCCAATCGCGGTGCCCTCGATCCGGCGCTGGACCAGATGATGGCCAAGCAGAAACTGGCCTTCGACAAGGCCCATACCTTCGACTTCGCGGCTCTGACAGCGTTGCCGTCGGTAGAGATCCGCCCCACGCTGGAATACGACGGCCGTCGTCACACGCTGCGCGGTCCGTTGCTGAGCGACGTGCTGCGCGCCAGCGGTGCGCCCGCCAGCATCGAGAACTGCGCCCTGCGCGCCATCGATGGCTATGCCGTGCTGGTCTCGCCCCAGGATATCGCGCGGCTGCGCTTCATCGTCGCCACCCATCTCGATGGCAAGCCCATCCCGCTGGGCGGACTGGGGCCGCTGTGGGCGGTCTACGATGCCGACAGCATTCCCGAGCTGGCCGCGCGTCCGCTGGCGGAGCGCTTTGGCCAGTGCCCCTGGGGCCTGTATCACATCGCCGTGCGCAAGGCCTGATCAGACGTCGATGGCGCTGTCGGATTTCATCCGCTTGCGCAATTCGAACTTCTGGATCTTGCCGGTGGAGGTCTTGGGTAGCGGCCCGAAATAGATGGCTTTGGGGACCTTGAAGCCGGCCAGGTGGCCGCGACAGAACTCGGTCAGCTCGGCCGCATCGGTGGTCGCGCCATCTTTCAGTTCGACGAAGGCGCAAGGCGTCTCGCCCCACTTCTCGTCGGGCTGTGCCACCACGGCGGCGGCCAGCACGGCGGGATGGCGATACAGCACGTCCTCCACCTCCACGCTGGAAATGTTCTCGCCGCCGGAGATGATGATGTCCTTGCTGCGGTCCTTGATCTTGATGTAGCCGTCGGCATTCATCACGCCCAGGTCGCCGGTATGGAACCAGCCGCCGGCAAAGGCCTCGCGGGTGGCGCGGTCGTTCTTCAGATAACCCTTCATGCAGATGTTGCCGCGGAACATGATCTCGCCGATCTCTTCGCCATCGGCCTGCACCGCTTCCATGGTCTCCGGCGAGAGCACCGTCACGCCGCTCTGCAGGTGGTAGCGCACCCCCTGGCGCGACTTCAGCACGGCGCGCTGGTCCACGGACAGGCCGCTCCACTCATCCTGTTCGGCGCACACCGCCGCCGGTCCATAGACTTCGGTCAGGCCATAGACGTGGGTCAGGTCGAACTGCATGGCTTCCATCTTGGCCAGCACGGCCGCTGGCGGCGGCGCACCGGCCACCATCGCCTTGACCGGGCCACGGATGCCGGCCCGCCAGCCTTCCGGCGCATTGGCCAGCGCCGCATGCACGATGGGCGCGGCGCAGTAGTGGGTGATGCCATGCTCGGCGATGAGATCGAACACCAGCTTGGGCTCGAACTTGCGCAGGCACACATTCACGCCCGCACGGGCCGCCACCGTCCACGGGAAGCACCAGCCATTGCAGTGGAACATGGGCAGCGTCCACAGATAGACCGGGTGCTTGGGCATGTCCCATTCGAGGATGTTGGAAATGGCGTTGATGGCCGCGCCGCGATGGTGATAGACCACGCCCTTGGGGTCGCCGGTGGTGCCGGAGGTGTAGTTCAGGGCAATGGCATCCCATTCGTCGCCGGGCATCTGCCAGTCGAAGTCCTCATCGGCATCGGCCAGCAGGGCCTCGTATTCGAATTCGCCGAAGCGCTCGCCGGCTACCGGCGCCGGGCCCAGTTCATCGAACACCTCGATGATCTTCAGGGCCGGCATCTGTGCGCGCAATTGCCGCGCCAGTGCGGCGAATTCGCTGTCGATGAGCAAGACCTTGGCCTCGCCATGACGCAGCATGAAGGTGATCGACTCGGCATCCAGGCGGATGTTGAGCGCATTCAGGACCGCACCGGCCATGGGCACGCCGAAGTGCGCCTCCACCATCGCCGGGGTATTGGGCAGCATGGCCGAGACGGTATCGTTCTTGCCCACGTCCAGGCGTTGCAGCGCACTGGCCAGGCGGCGCGTGCGGCGATAGGTCTGGTCCCAGTCCTGGCGCAGCGCGCCGTGCACGATGGCGGGGCGCTTGCCGTAGACGGCGGCGGCGCGGGCGATGAAATCCATCGGGGTGAGGGCCGCGAAATTGGCGGCGTTGCGGCCGAGGCCGGTATCGAAATCTGCCATGCTGGTCTCCTGGTGCTGCGTGGTTTGGTCGCGGCCTGCGGTGGAATTATTGTGGGCCGCGCAGATGGCCATTAGGGTAGCACCGATGGTCACTTGCGCTTTGTCATCACGACGACAAGGCTGACATGCGACAATATTTGCTGTTTCTTGCCGAACGAGCCGCATCTCACCCCATGAGCATCCCGATGGAGCAGCATCTGTCCCAGCACGCCTGGTTCACCGCCCTGGCGGCCGAGCATCGCGCGCTGGCGGCGGCCACCACGCAACTGGTGCGCTATGCGGCCGATGCCTTCATCGCCCGGCGCGGCGAGCGTTCGGATTACTGGATCGGCGTGCATGAGGGCTTGATCAAGCTGGCCGTCTACAACGTCGATGGCCGCAGCAGCACGCTGTCGGGTGTGCCCGAGGGCGGCTGGTGCGGCGAGGGCAGCGTCATCAAGCGCGAGGCGCGCCGCTACGATGTCATCGCCATCCGCGCCGCGCAGATCTTGCTGGTGCCGGCCGACACCTTCCATCGCCTCATGGCCGAGAGCCTGCCCTTCAATGCCTTCGTCATCGGCCAGCTGAACGAGCGCATGGGACAGTTCATCGCCACCGTCCAGAACGAGCGCCTGCTCGATGTGGATGCCCGCGTGGCCCAGGCCATCGCGCAACTGTTCCATCCCATGCTCTATCCGCGTACCTCCGAGGTGTTGGAACTGTCGCAGGAAGAGATCGGTCTCCTGACCGGACTGTCGCGCCAGCGCGTGAACCAGGCCATGCGCCGCCTGGCCGACCTGGGGCTGGTGGAGATTTCCTACCAGAGCATCCGCGTGGTCGACCTGGACGGCTTGCGTGCCTTCGGCATGGCCACGCTATGACGCGCATGGTCACCGCGATGACAGTTGGCGCGCCGGGTCTGCCTTAATATCGGAACGCAATATCGGAACGTAACAGCGGATACCACCCATGGCCATCGTCACCCACCATCACCTGCACCTACGAGAGCTGCGCTTTGCCACAGCGGCGCGGGTGCGCGTGTGGAAGGGCGGCGCCACCCTGCGCAGTGGTGGCGTGAGCGTGGAGTTGCGCGAGGGCGAGAGCTTCAGCGTGCCTTCCTTCGTGCGCTTCAGCTGCCTGGCCCATCCACGCGTATTGCCGCAGGGCATGCGGCCGGCGGTCTGGTCGCTGGCGCTGGAGGCGCAATCGGCCGCCGACATGGAGCGCGCAGCCGACGCCAGCAAGCCCCACGCCCGTCGCCTGGCCGCCGCCATCTTCGCCGATCCGTCGGCGCCTTGGAGCGCCGCCGGCATCGCCCAGGCCTGGGACATCAGCGCGGCACGCCTGCGCGCTTTACTCTTTGCCGAAGGCGAGTCCCTGCGCAGCCTGGTGCGCGAGCAGCGCGTGGCCTGGGTACTGGCGGCGCTGGCGCGCATGGACGATGCCGGCGCCGATGCCGGCGCAGCCGGGTTTGCCTCGACGGCCGCCATGCAGCGGGCCTGCCACGATGTGATCGGCTTGCCGCCCGAGATTGCGGCACGCGCGCTGTCGCTGCTCAGCCATGTCGCCGCACCCACGCCGATGCGGCAGGACGAGCGCCGCCGGCCGCGATACCGGCCGTATTTCTGAGTTTTCGCGCTGTGGGCCGCCAGCAGGCGGCAAGTTTGCTACCATCTGCGCTTTCCCCTCAATTCTGCAGGGCCCTGCGCGGGCCGATTTCTCATGAGCAAGTTCTGGAGCCCCATCGTCAGCCGCCTGACGCCCTACACGCCCGGCGAACAACCCAAGATCGCCCGCCTGGTCAAGCTGAACACCAACGAAAGCCCCTACGGCCCCTCGCCGCTGGCCCTGCAAGCCATCGCCCGCGAGGTCGGCGACAGCCTGCGCCTGTATCCCAACCCGGATGCCGAGCCGCTCAAGCTGGCCATCGCCCGCCGCCATGCCGCCGACGGCATCAGCGCGCGCGAGGTGTTCGTGGGCAATGGTTCCGATGAAGTGCTGGCACATGCCTTCCACGCGCTGCTCCAGCACGGCAAGCCCATCCTCTTCCCCGACATCACCTACAGCTTCTATCCGACCTATGCCGGGCTGTACCAGGTCGATTACCAGGCGGTGCCGCTGGCCGACGATTTCACGCTGCGCGCCGACGACTACATCGGCCAGGGCGAAGAGATCGGCGGCATCATCTTCCCCAATCCGAATGCCCCCACCGGCTGCCTGTTGGGACTGGCGGAGATCGAGCGCATCCTGCAGGGCAACCCGCAGCGTGTGGTGGTGGTCGACGAGGCCTACATCGATTTCGGTGGCGAGACCGCCATCCCGCTGGTGCAGCGCTACCCCAACCTGCTGGTGGTGCAGACCTTCTCCAAGTCGCGCGCGCTGGCCGGCATGCGGGTCGGTTTTGCGATCGGCCACGCCGACCTGATCGATGCGCTGGAGCGGGTCAAGAACAGCTTCAATTCCTACCCGCTGGATCGTCCCGCCATTGCCGGCGCCACGGCCGCGATCGAAGACGAGGCTTACTTCCAGAAGACCTGCGGCATGGTCATCGCCAGCCGCACCGCGCTGGTGGAACAACTGGCGGCACTGGGCTTCCAGGTGCTGCCATCGGCGGCCAACTTCGTCTTCGTGCGCCATCCGCAACACGATGCGGCCACGCTGGCAGCCTCCCTGCGCAGCGACGGCATCATCGTGCGCCACTTCAAGAGCGAGCGCATCAGCCAGTTCCTGCGTATCACCATCGGTACCGATGAGGATTGTGCGACGCTGGTGGAGGCGTTGGGGCGTCATCTTGCTGCGGTAGTGTGACCAGTGTGGGGCGGTGCTGACGCCAAATGAAAAAACATGGTCTTGTGGTTGACCGACTTGAACGCCTTGGCTTTAGCTTCCTCCCCGGACAGAAGATCAATTCGAGCAATTTAAGTTATTTTTTTCGATGATAGCCGGGAGACCGACGTCGAAGCGCTTATAGCGGTTCGTTATCGTTCCTGGACTCAGCGGTATGAATTTGACTTTGGCTTTGCCCCTCCAGCGCTCCGTTCATTTTTCTTGGATCAGCTGCCGGATTTTTCGCCTGAAGTGAAATTGGCGATTGATCAGATGAATAAGGAGAGGCCCTATTGCTGGTTCACCTTGCCGATCATATGGGAGTCAATAAACTATCACCGTCAGTGCCATAGCGCCCAGCAACAGCCAGGCCCATTGCCAAGGATGCGCGGCGCCACGCCCGGCGGGCTGATGCATCAACGGCGGTACTAGCAGGGAGTTGAGCGCTTGGCGTATGAACCGTTCGGCAAGCGACGTCAGGTGGGAGGGGCGACCGATAGTGAGGGGACGGTTGTAGGGATCAACACGGATCGAGGCTTTACGAACCATGAGCACCTGGAGGAGCTGGGGCTGATCCACATGAATGGCCGGGTCTATGATCCTGCTCTGGGCAGGTTCATGAGTGCGGATCCCAAGATTCCTGACCCGGGCAACATCCAAAGTTTCAATAGATATGCGTACGTCTTCAATCAGCCGCTGATTTGGGTAGACGCATCCGGCTATGACGTGTTCTCAGGCAGTTCAGGTGGTGGGGGATCGTACTACGGTGGTGGTGGCGCTGACTGGAATGGCGGTTTCTTTAACCCACAGGGGCCACCTGCATATCGTGGAAACGCACCGTCCTCCAGTAAACCAGCTGCGGCACCAACGCCAGCACCCGCAGCGAAGCCGGTAGTTAGTACCACCGGTTCGCCAGCGTTTTCGACGAACGCTGCGACAATGGCATCTGCAATGAACGTCTTTTCTCAGGCCACGTCACTGTTTGTCGATTCTGTGGCAGATTCGGCAAACACAGCACCCAACGGTGGAGTGCTGACGCAGCTGAAAGACGGGTACACCGGTGATAACCGCAGCGTAATGTGGTCAGAGACTACTGCGGAGAAGATCGGTGGTTATACCAGTAACGTGGTTGATTTCGGCGTTGCCATGTTGCCGGGCTCAAGTTTGCCTGACGTAGGGGCTCAGATCGGTGATGGCAACTATGTTACTGCCGGAGTCTTGTTCGCGTCTGAGTTGCTTCCCTTCGGGAAGGGAGCAAAAGCAGCAGCGGCGGTTGAGAAGGCAAGTGCTTATTCAGTTGTGTTTGAGACAAAAATTGCTCAGACCGGCCGAGGATCTCGTTCTGAGCATAAGTCATTAGCAAACCGAGGCTTAGCAGAAGCTATGTCGAGCAACAAAGAGCTCAGTCAAGTTTTGTCAAACCTAGGAGTTCAATCGTCATTTGGTAGAAATACTCCTGCCGGGTTCCAATGGCATCAAGTAGTTGGTCGTCCGGGAGTTATACAATTAGTTCCAGCTACTCAACATAGGCCAGGTTCGATTTTTCAAGGAGCTCTGCATCCTAATGGAACTGGTGGGTATGCAGAGTGGGGAAAGGCTTGGTAAAGGAGGCCGTTATGAATATAGAAGAGGCGATTAATATAGCGGAGCAAATCTCTGATGAGATGGTATTGGTTGCGAAACCTCCACTTACTTGGTGTTCTGAAGCATTATATATTCCGCTGTCAGATGACTTCTCAATACCGAAGTCAGTCTCAGACGCTGGGTTTGAGGTTGTTTTGGATCATGAAGATCTTATGACGCAGCTTGAATACATCAGATCGAAGAAAGCTAGTACAAGAACTATCGCTGAGTTTGTTATCCACTATGCGATAAATGATAGCTGGCCAGAGTGGTTTAACGATCTCCCTGATGCTGATTAATAGTAGGCCTGCAGCCTGAATCACATTGGTTCGCCGACATCAAGGAGGCGCAGGATTGCCTTCTGCGCCTCATCCAGTGTCATTTCGCCAGCAAGCATGCGCCCAATGATCTCGGCGTTACTGTCGTCGAGGATCATGCCCTCGATTCCGAAGGACGTCTTAATCTGCTGCCACTCGTCGGAGGCATGGGCCAGTGCGATATAGCGGCGGCGCTCGCGTTGTTTGTCAAGCTCAATGATGTCTGTGGTCATGGCGATTCTCGATGAAATAGTCTGCAAGATTCCAAGGTACCTATCCGTGGGCGCGAACAGCAACTTATTGATTACTACGGCGGCGCACGAGGCGTAGGCGGTACATCTCGTAATATGATCAACGGGGTTGCTGACTTTAATCCACTACGACCAATTTATATTGGTGCGTCTATCTCTGCATTTGGACCATTGCCAGACCGCTCACCAAACAGACGCGCTTTAAGGTATGAAAATGAATAGACGAAGTAAAAATCATTTGAAGAAGGCGATGTCTTTGCCATCCCCTTGAAATCTAGTGGTTATGCGTTTGGGCTTGTATGCACAGGAAAGGATTTTGCTTTTTTTGATTTCCGATCAGATAGCGCAAGTCCTCCCAAGGAACTGCAAAATTTGCCTCTTGCGTTTAGAGTGCCGGTGGCAAAGGATGCACCACAAACTGGCGGTTGGACTGTTATTGATAGTGTGGGACTGCAAGGTGACTATGCGCAACCAGGCCGTTATTTGCATAAGCCCGTAGGGTCTGCTCAGTGTTACATTTACTCTAATGGGAAAGAGGCGGCTGCAAGTCTTGAAGAGTGTGATGGACTCGAAGTTCTTTCAACGTGGTTCTCGTTCTACGTGCAGGAACGGCTAGAAGATTACTTTGCAGGGCGTGAAAATAGGTATGTCCTAGCAATAAAAGGACAGTTAGAACTCTAGGTGGAAAACGGTTTTTCGTGGCGCGAGTACTGTCGGCGTGACCTTGGTGAGGGGCCGTACAGCAGGCCAGCGGTGTGCTGCAGCCACTAGCACAATCAGCCACTCACCCAACCAACCCCCTCTGCCGACTAGCCACCACCGCCCCCGCCAGCAGCATGACCGCAGAAAACACCAGCCCGCGCTGCAAGCCACCGGCACCGTCGGCGATCCAGCCGACGATGGTCGGTCCGACGATCTGGCCGGCGGCGAAGATGATGGTGAAGGCGCTGATGCCGGCTGGCCAGTCGGCCGGTGGCAGGTTGTGGCGCACCATGGCGGTGGTCGAGGCCACCGCTGATAAGAAGCATCCGCCGAACAGGATCCCCGAGGCGAATACCGCCAGGGGCGCGGCCGTCATGGCCGGCATCAGCGTGGCTACGCTCAGCAGGCCGTTGAGGATGGCCAGCGACTGGCCACCACGGAAGCGGTCCAGCATGCGCGCCCAGATGCGCGAGGAGGCAAACGTGGCGGCGCCCAGCAGGGCAAAGAACAGCGTGATACGCGCGGGCGCCATGCCCTGTTCCTTCAGCAGCGCGATGACGAAGGTCATGTAGCCGATATATCCCAATCCGAAAAAGAGATACCCCACCAGCCCGAAGCCGAGGCTGCGCGCGCGCCAGTTGCCGCCCGCCAGTGCCTGCGCCGGGCTGCCCGGGATATGCCGGGCCGGCAGCGCCATGAATACGCTCGCCACCAGCGCCAGCGCGCCCAGCAACAGCCAGGCCCATTGCCAGGGATGCGCGGCGCCACGCTCGGCGGCCAGCTGCATCACCGGTGGCACCAGCAGGGATGCCAGTACGATGCCGATGCCGGTGCCGCCGTAGTAGAGTCCCAGCAGCAGACCGGCACGTTGCGCATGCAGGGCGGCCAGGCGGCTCACCAGCAATCCCCCCGAGACGAAGATCAGGGCGCTGGTCACGCCGGTTACTATCCGTAGCGACAGTTGCATCGCGGTGTCGGTGACCAGTCCGGGCAGGAAGGTCAGCAAGGCGGTGCCGAAGGCACCGGCGACCAGTACGCGGTGCGCGTGGTAACGGCGCATCAGCAACGGCGTGACCAGGGCGCCCAGCAGGTAACCCAGGGCGTTGCCGGTATTCATGCCACCGGCCACCAGGTAGGGCCAGTCGAGATCGTTGCGCATCGGCGCCAGCAGCAGCGCGTAGGAAAAGCGTGCCACGCCGAGCGCGACGGCCGTGCCCAGCGAGAGGGCCAGGGCGGTCAGGATGGGGTGCTGCAGGACGAAAGGCGAGGGCGCATGCGCTGTGGGGGTCGGCATGAGGTGGCGTCTCCGGGTGTCATTGTTATGCCACCCAGTGTAGCCGATGCAGCAGGGGATGCCGCGTGACTCAGTTGGCCAGCGGGCGCCAGTTGTTGGTGTTCACCACGTGCAGGCAGGCGTCTACTACGTGCGGGTCCAGGCGCGTGCCGCGCTGGCGCTGGATTTCTTCCAGGGCCACCTGCATGCCCAGCGACTTGCGATAGGGGCGGTCGGCCGACATGGATTCGACGATGTCAGCCACCGTCAGGATGCGTGCTTCGAAGGGGACGTCATCGCCGCGGATGCCGCGCGGGTAGCCGCTGCCGTCCAGGTATTCGTGATGGCACCAGACGATCTCGGCCAGGTTGAAGGGGAAACTGATCTTGTTGAGAATCTCGTAACCGAATTGTACGTGCGTCTTCAGTACCGAGTACTCGTCGGCGGTGATGCGACCGGGCTTGGTCAGCAGCTCCAGCGGGATGCGCGCCTTGCCGATGTCATGCACCTGCGCGGCCATGTGCAGCACGTCGATGCGCTCGGCGGGCAGGCCCAGGTGACGCCCTATCATCACCGACAGCTCGGCCGTCTGGTCTTCGTGATTGGGCGTATAGCCGTCAGTAAGCCGATGCAGTGAAATCAATGCATCGACGACTTCCTGATAGATCTTGTTCGGTGCTGAAACTGGCATTCCTGTTCCCGTGAGATTGCCTCCGTCGCGGTGCCGGTGAACGCAGCAGGGCGCCGCACCCCCGGGTGCGGCCCGGCGGACGTGGCCCGCCATGAACCTCCTGGCATGGCTGCCGTCTCATGGCAGCCCGTCACCGCAGTCGCCCCGACAGGCGCATGTTCATGCACCCTTCCCGGTTGTCGGATAATAGCGGTTGCAATGCTCAATACTGAGACTCATTCCTGGATTGGCGTGAGTACCGGGCAGTTTACATTCCTGACACCCTAATGACAACCGAGCTTTTCACTTCCGCTTCCCCATCCCCGCTGCGCCGCTGGTGGCGCCGGATCGCCATTCCGCTGTTCTTCCTCTTGCTGGGCATGGTCTTTGCGACCTGGGCGGCGCGTATCCCGGCCATCCGTGACCACCTGCAACTGGATGCGGCCACGCTGGCGCTGGTGTTGTTGTGTGGCGGCATTGGGGCGGTCGGTTCCTTCCCGCTGGCGGCCTGGATCACCGGTCACTATGGCGCCCGCCACAGCACGCTCTATTCCGGGCTGGCCCTGCTGGTGTCGCTGCCGCTGCTGGGCCTGGCCCCGGGGCTGTGGTCGCTGATGGCGGTGTGTACCTGCTATGGCGCGGCCTCCAGCTGCTTCGACGTGGCCATCAATGCGCTGGGCGCGCAGGCCGAACGCGATGCCGGGCGGCCCATCATGTCCATGCTGCATGGTTGGTTCTGCGTGGGGACCTTCTCCGGGGCGCTGGTGGCCAGCGGCGTGGCCGGCCTGGGCGTGGCGCCGGTCTGGCACTTCCTGCTGCTGTCGGCGCTCTTTGTCTGGCCTCTGTATGCGGCCTACCAGGCCATGCCGGACGACCGCCCCGAGCACGATCCCGAGCGCCAGCTCTTTGTGCTGCCGCATGGCCATCTGGTGGTGCTGGGCGTGATCGCATTTTGCGGCGCCATCGTCGAGGGGTCGGTGGCCGACTGGAGCGGCATCTACATGAAGGACCATATCGGTGCCAGCGATGGTGCCACGCCCCTGGCCTATGCCGCCTTCGCCGGCATGATGCTGGTGGTGCGCATGATCGGCGATGGCCTCAAGGCGCGCTACGATGCCCGTCGCGTGGTCTCGGTGGGGACCCTGGTGGCCAGCGGCGGTATCGCCCTGGCGGTGGCCTCGGGCAGCATGGCGCCGGCCATCCTCGGCTTCGCCATCGCCGGTATCGGGGTGGCGGCGGTGTTTCCCTTCGTCTTCAGCGCCGCCGGCCGACATGGCTCGACCGCGCTGGCGGCGGTGGCGACGCTGGGCTATAGCGGCAGCCTGATCGGTCCGCCGGTGTTCGGCTTCCTGGCCCACGGCTGGGGCCTGCAGGCGGCACTGGCCTTGCTGGGCGTGCTGTGCCTGGCAATGGCCGCTTCCAGCCGGCGCGCGCAGTGGCTGCAATAACGGCCTGCCAGACTGTCATCATTTCCGTACAACGCTGCAAGGGAGAACACCATCATGCGTAACCTGGTCCTGCTGCCGGGCTTCATGCTCAACGAACATCTGTGGGACGACATGCGCGACGATCTCGCCACCCTTGGCGAGCTGAGCTTTGGCGACATCGGCCAGGACATCGGCATCCAGGCCATGGCCGATGCCGTGCTGCGGCAGGCGCCGGAACGTTTCTTCTTGTTAGGTTTTTCGATGGGGGGCTTCGTGGCCCAGGCGGTGGCGCTGAAGGCGCCCGAGCGGGTGCAGGCGCTGGCCCTGCTCAATACTTCTTCGCGCCCGCAGACCGAGCGCGAATCGCTGGGTACGCGCGCCCAGATCGAACTGGCGCAGCGCACGCCCTTCAAGGGCCTGACCTCGCGCGCCCTGGCCTCGTCGCTGCATCCGGCGCTCAGTACCGACCGCGTGCTGCTGGATCGATTGCAGGCAATGGCGCTGTCCAATGGCAAGGAAGTGTTCCTGCGCCAGCTCCAGACCTTGCGGGACAGCAATGCCGAAGACCTGCAGCAGTTACGTTGCCCGGTGCTCATCGTGGCCAGCGACCAGGACAAGCTGCGCAGCGTGGAAGAGTCCGAGGAGATGGCGCAGCAGATCACCCAGGCGCGCCTGGAGATCGTCCGTGACTGCGGTCACATGACGCCGATGGAAAAGCCGCGTGAATTATTTACATTGATATCGGACTGGATCGCTCAGTCGCGCCACTGAGCCTGACCCAGTCCATCCGCCCAGCCAGGCGATCAGGCGCCGTCCCTGGCCTTGCGAGGCGCCCCGGCCGCGCGCGCGCCGCTGCCCTTGTTGATCTCGTCGATCCCGCCGGTGCCGCGCAGGTCGGTATCGACCTGGCCCTGGCGGAGATCGTCATAGGCCTGGTGGATAGGCTTGCGGTCGGGGGCATGGCCGCTGCGGGCGGCCTCCTGGCGGTCCGGGTTCTGGTCCTGCTCGTGCGGCAGGCGTGGCTTCTCATGCTTGGGATGGCGATCTTTCCGGGTGCGGAGAAAACTGGTCATGGTGGGGTCCTCGCATCAAATGTCATGGCTCTTCTTTGTCGCAGGGCGGGTAGCTGCATCAACGTGGCGATCGCACCACCGTTGCGCCTGCGAAGGCTCGAAGCGAACAGGTACGACCGAACCCGGCCACAGAAGTGCCGCCCGTTACAAATCACGCTGAAAAATAGGAAATTGTCCGACGGACAATTCGCACAAGGAGCGCTGCAGGCGCCGTATGGCCCCTAGCGGGCCGGGATGACGTGCAGATTTGGATGCCTCCTGGCGGGGCACGTTCCCTCATGCTGGTGCATCGCTGCACAAAAAAAGAAAGGCGGATCTTGTAAAGATCCGCCTCTTTCATTCCGGCCTGTCGGGCAGGGCCGAGACCGGGCTGGTGTTACAGGGCCAGGCGCGCGCGCGCGGCGCGGTACTCGGCTTCCAACCGGTCCGTCATCTCGGCCACCGTGGGGACGTCTTCCATCAGGCCCACACCCTGGCCGGCGCCCCAGATATCGCGCCAGGCCTTGGCCTTGCTGCCACCGCCGGAGCCGAAGTTCATCTTGGTCTTGTCGGCTTCGGGCAGGTTGTCCGGATCGAGGCCGGCGTTGACGATGGATTTCTTCAGGTAGTTGCCATGCACGCCGGTGAAGAGGTTGGTGTAGACCACATCGGCCGCGTTCGACTCCACGATGGCCTGGCGATACGCCTCCTCGACGTTGGACTCGCGCGTGGCCAGCCAGCGCGAACCCATGTAGGCGAAGTCGGCGCCCATGGCCTGTGCGGCCAGCACGGCGTCGCCGGTGGCAATCGCCCCGGAGAGCGCCAGCGGTCCCTTGAACATCTTGCGCACTTCACCCACCAGTGCGAAGGGTGACAGCGGGCCGGCATGCCCACCCGCGCCGGCGGCCACCAGGATGAGGCCGTCGACGCCGGCTTCCAGCGCCTTCTCGGCATGGCGGATCGAGATCACGTCGTGCAGCACGATGCCGCCGTAGCTGTGCACGGCGTCCAGCATCTCCTTGGGCGGCGCGCGCAGGCTGGAGATGATGATGGGCACCTGGTGCTTCACGCATACCGCCACGTCCTGCGCCAGGCGGTCGTTGGACTGGTGCACGATCTGGTTGACCGCGATCGGCCCGACCTTGCGTTCGGGGTGCAGCTGCTGCCACTCGGCCAGCTCGGCCTGCAATTGCGTGAGCCAGACGTCGAGCTGCTCGGCCGGGCGGGCGTTGAGCGCAGGAAACGATCCGACCAGCCCGGCCTTGCACTGGGCAGCCACCAGGGCGGGTCCGCTGGCGATGAACATCGGCGAACAGATGATAGGCAGGCGCAGATCTTGCAATGCTTTGGGGTAAGCCGGGGTGTGGGGCATGGTCGTCTCTCGTCGGTTGTCGTTATGTCAAGGCGTGAAGTCGCCGTGGTCTGGCGATTATAGGACAAAATATTACGGTCGTGCTTTTTGTTGCTTGGATGGGAAATTCCGGAAATTATTTATATGATTTACTGTCCAAATCAAGACATCGTGCTATTTTTCCCATAAGCCTGGTGTCATGCAGGCCACGCAGTGCGCCACCGGGGGCCAGCTGCGGATCCGGTTCCGGCCGGAAGGGCCAGGCCCGCGTTCCAACCGTTCCATCGTTCCATTGTTTCATCTGCTGTTGCAAGGGGGGAGTCATGCAAAGCTTCAATCTGGTCAATATCATCATCATCGCCGTTGCTGCTGTCGTCCTGATCGTGGGCGCGGTATTGCACAAGCGCGCCCTGAAAAAGGCACTCGTCGAATCCGACAAGCTGCACGTACGCGGCCTGCGCCGCTTCCGCCAGCACTGAGTCGGACACCGACCGGCCCCG
This sequence comes from Herbaspirillum sp. NPDC087042, assembly GCF_044745245.1. Lineage (NCBI taxonomy): Bacteria > Pseudomonadati > Pseudomonadota > Betaproteobacteria > Burkholderiales > Oxalobacteraceae > Herbaspirillum > Herbaspirillum sp. NPDC087042. The sequence continues at coordinate 17,270 of NZ_JBIUZW010000002.1, forward strand.
GATGTGCCCATCGGCAGATCCAGGCGCCACAAGACACAACGCCGGGCATTGCCCGGCGTTGTTCGTTTGCGCATCCTGATATTTTCCTGTTTGGCGGGAATCAGCCGGCGCGCTTGGCCGCGATCGCGTTGCCGGCCCGGCTGACCGACTTGCGGCCCAGCTGTTCGGAGATGAACTGGCCGGCCTCCACCACCGCATCGAGATCCACGCCGGTCTCGATCCCCAGCCCGCGCATCATGTAGAGCACGTCTTCGGTGGCCACGTTGCCGGTGGCGCCCTTGGCATAGGGGCAGCCGCCCAGGCCCGCCACCGAGGCGTGGTAGATGCTGATGCCGGTCTGCAGGCTGGCGTAGATGTTGGCCAGGGCCTGGCCATAGGTATCGTGGAAGTGGCCGGAGAGGCCCTCGATATGGAATTCGCGGATCGCCGTTTCCATCACCGGCCTGACCTTGTCGGGGGTGGCCACGCCGATGGTGTCGGCGATGTCGATCTCGTCGCAGCCCAGTTCGCGGAAGCGTCGCACCACGTCGGCCACGGCATCCAGCGGCACCTCGCCCTGGTAGGGGCAACCGAAGGCACAGCTGACGGCCGCGCGCAGGCGCTTGTGATGCGCCTTGGCGGCGCGGGCCACGTCGGCGAAGCGGGCGATGGATTCGGCGATGGAGCAGTTGATGTTCTTCTGCGAGAAGGCCTCGGAGGCCGCGCCAAAGATCACCACCTCATCCACGCCCGCCTCCAGTGCGGCTTCGAAGCCCTTCATGTTGGGCACCAGCGCCGAGTAGACCACGCCGGGTTTGCGCGTGATGCCATGCATGACCTCGGTGGAGGTCGCCATCTGCGGCACCCACTTGGGCGAGACGAAGGAGGCCGCCTCGACATTGGGGAAGCCCGCCGCCGACAGACGGTTGACCAGCTCGATCTTGACCTCGGCGGGGATGGTTTGCTTTTCGTTCTGCAGGCCGTCTCGCGGGCCGACTTCGACGATCTTCACTTTCCTGGGCAGGCTCATCTGGCTAGTCTCCGTTTGCTGGGATGGTAGGGTTGTTGATTGTTGCTTGATTGTGATGGCGGCAAATACGATCAGCCGGCTGCCGGGACGCTGTCCTGGCGCACGTCGGCCACCGTACCGCCGGTCATCTGTTCCAGTTGCGTGGCGGTCAGGCTGAACAGCGCATGCGGGTGGCCGGCGGCGGCCCAGACGCTGTCGAAGTTGAACAGGTCGCGGTCGATCAGCATCACCGGCTCGACCACATGGCCCACCGGGCAGACGCCACCGATGGCATAGCCGGTCTTCTCGCGCACGAACTTGGCGTCGGCCTTGCCCAGCGGGCCGACCAGTGCCGTCACCTTGGATTCATCGACGCGGTTGCCGCCGCTGGCGATCACCAGCACCGGCGCATCGTCGGCCAGGCGGCGGAAGATGATGGACTTGGCGATCTCGGCCACACTGCAACCGACAGCGGCGGCAGCCTCGGCCGAGGTGCGGCCGGTCGAGGGCAGCATCACCACCGGCTGGTCGTGGCCCATGCTGGAGAGCAGGTCGGCCACGCGTTGGGCGGAAGAGGGCAGGGTGGGGGCGGTATCGTTCATCGTGGGTCAGGCGGGACAGTGGCTCAAGCAGGAAATGATAACAGCATGCCTGTCGTGCTTCAGGCACCAGGACGGCACTGGCCGGGGCTCAGCTATCCAGCAGGAAGACGCCATCGCTGCGCGCCGCGCCGGCCTTCTCCAGTTGCGTCACGCACCAGCGTGCCAGGGCATCTTCGTCCATCTGCATGAAGCGCTCATTGGTGATGCGCAGCAAGGGGATCTCGCGCATCATCGCCGGCAACTCCACCAGCGGGATGCGGCCCCGATCCAGCAGCAGGAACTTCACCAGGACCTTGATGCCATTGTGGGCGTTGCGCAGCGGGTCGGCCTGCAGGTAATCAAGTCGCGAAAAGGCCTTCGCCAGTGCATCCTCGACCTCATGGAAAGGCGCGCCATGGCCGGGGATGACGATGCGCACGTCCAGCGTGCGGATCAGCTCCAGCGTGGCGCGGGCTTCCTCGAAACCGGATTCGCCATCGAGCTCGGGGAAGATGATGCCAAAGCCATTGCGCCACAGCGCATCGGCGGAGATCAGCACGCCTTCCTGCGCGCAGTAGAACAGCAGCGAATGCGGATCATGGCCGGGCGCGGCCAGTACCTGCCAGTCCAGGTCACCCAGGCGCATGACCTCGCCGCTACGCAGGGTCTGCGTATGGGAAAAGCGCGGGCAACGCTGGCCGGTGGCGCGATAGCTCAGCGCGGCTTCATCCCAGCGGCGCACTTTCTCTGCTTCGGCGGCGGGGATGGCGATGCGGCAATCGTGCTCGGCCTGCAGCGCGGCATTGCCACCGCAATGGTCGGAATGCAGGTGGGTGTTGACCAGCAGGTCCAAGCGCGTGCGACCGCGCTGTGCCAGCACGTGGCGCACCAGCGTCTGCGTCTGCTCGGCATGGGCGACGTAGCCGCTGTCGATCATCGCCACTTCGTCGCGGCCGAACAGCAGCACGTTGTTGGAGGAGAGCCAGCCCCGTTCCAGCACATGGATGGACGGGGCGATCCTGAGCGCGGGGGCGTTCATCGCTCCGGCTCAGGCGGCCTTGAATTCCAGCAACTGCGCGCCCTCGGCGACCTGGTCGCCGACCGCGTAGAGCAGGTCCTCGACGGTGCCGGCCGCGGGGGCGGCGATGGTGTGTTCCATCTTCATCGCCTCCATGATCAGCAGTGGCGCACCTTGTGCCACGCTGGCGCCCTTCTGCACCAGCAGCGCGACGATCTTGCCGGGCATGGGCGCGGTCAGGCGGCCACCCTCGGCTTCGCTGTGGCCGGCATGGGCCATCGGGTCGACATGGCGCAGGCTGCGTTGTCCCTGCTGGCCGAACACATGCAGCCACTCGCCCTCGCGCACCACATCGGCTTGCAGGTTGCGGCCATCGAGATTGATCTGCAGGCGATTGTCATGGGCGGCATCGATCTGCAGGGCATGGGCCTGGCCATCGATATGCAGGGTCCAGTGGCGGCCATCGCCGGCATAGTCGATCTGCAGCGTGGTCGGCCCGGCCTCGTTCTCCAGCGTGAGCGTGCGCAGCAGCCGCATGTTGAGTCGCCAGCCGCTGGTGCTGGCCCAGGGATCGGCGCAGCGGGAGGTCGGGGAGGCCGGGGAGGCCTGCAGTTCTTCCTGCAGCAGCGCCGCCGTTGCCAGGGCCAGTGTATCGATGGCGGGAGCGGACGCTGGCGGGAAGAGGGTATCGCGATGGCGTTCGATCAGGCCGGTATCGAGGTCGGCGCCGGAGAAGGCACTGCCGGCCACCAGCCGTTGCAGGAAGCCGATGTTGGTGGCCAGGCCGACCACCTGGTACTGCGCCAGCGCACGCGCCATGTTGCGCAGGGCGGCATCGCGGTCGGCGCCCCAGACGATGAGCTTGGCGATCATCGGATCATAGAAGGGCGAGATGGCATCGCCCTCACGCACGCCCGAATCGATGCGCACCTGCGCCGGCTGGCCTGCGTGTCCCTGGCCCAGCTGGAACTCCACCGCCGTCGCACTGCGCATGCGCGCCAGCGTGCCGATGGAGGGCAGGAAGCCCTTCTCCGGGTTCTCCGCATAGATGCGCGCCTCGATGGCGTGGCCGTGGATGCGCAAGGCATTCTGCTGCAGTGGCAGGGTCTGGCCGGCGGCCACGCGCAATTGCCATTCCACCAGATCCAGGCCGGTGATCATCTCGGTGACCGGATGCTCGACCTGCAGGCGCGTATTCATTTCCATGAAATAGAAACTGCCACCCTCGCCATGACTGTAGTCGGCGATGAATTCCACCGTACCCGCACCCACGTAGCCGACCGCGCGCGCGGCGGCCACCGCCGCTTCACCCATGGCGGCGCGGCGTTCAGCGCTCAGGCCGGGAGCCGGGGCTTCTTCCAGCACTTTCTGGTGACGACGCTGCACCGAGCAATCGCGTTCGAACAGGTAGACGTAATGGCCGTGGGCATCGGCGAAGACCTGGATCTCGATATGGCGCGGGCGGGTCAGGTATTTTTCCACCAGCACGCGGTCGTCACCAAAACTGGAGATGGCCTCGCGCTTGCAGGAGGCCAGGGCCGCCACGAAATCTTCCGAGCGCTCGACTACGCGCATGCCCTTGCCACCGCCACCGGCACTGGCCTTGAGCAGCACCGGATAGCCGATGCGGTCGGCTTCGCCGCGCAGGAAGTCGCTCTCCTGGCGTTCGCCGTGATAGCCCGGTACCAGCGGCACGGCCGCCGTTTCCATCAGTGCCTTGGCGGCCGACTTGGAGCCCATGGCGCGAATGGCCGAGGCCGGCGGGCCGATGAAGACCAGGCCGGCATCGGCGCAGGCCTGGGCGAACTCGGCGTTCTCCGAGAGGAAGCCATAGCCGGGATGGATGGCTTGTGCGCCGGTGGCCAGGGCGGCGGCGATGATCTTGTCGCCGCACAGGTAACTTTCCTTGGCCGGTGCCGAGCCCAGATGCACGTTTTCATCGCAGGCCGCGACATGCTTGGCGCGCGCATCGGCATCGGAATACACGGCCACCGTGGCAATGCCCAGGCGACGTGCGGTGGCCGCCACGCGGCAGGCGATTTCGCCGCGATTGGCGATCAGGATCTTGCTGAACATGGTGTCTCCTCCGTGGCGTGGTTCAGATGCGGAACACGCCGAACTTGGTCTCTTCAATGGGGGCGTTCAGGGCCGCCGACAGTCCCAGTGCCAGCACCTGGCGGGTATCGGCGGGGTCGATCACGCCGTCATCCCACAGGCGTGCCGAGGCGTAGTAGGGATGGCCCTGGGCTTCGTACTGGGCGCGGATGGGCTCCTTGAAGGCGGTTTCCTCGTCGGCGCTCCAGCTGCCGCCGCGGGCCTCGATGCCATCGCGCTTGACAGTGGCCAGCACGCTGGCGGCCTGCTCGCCGCCCATCACCGAGATGCGCGCATTGGGCCACATCCACAGGAAGCGCGGCGAGAACGCGCGGCCGCACATGCCATAGTTGCCGGCGCCGAAGCTGCCACCGATGATCACGGTCAGCTTGGGGACCTTGGCCGTGGAGACGGCGGTGACCATCTTGGCACCATGGCGGGCGATGCCCTCGTTTTCATATTTCTTGCCGACCATGAAGCCGGTGATGTTCTGCAGGAAGATCAGCGGGATCTTGCGCTGGCAGCACAGCTCGATGAAGTGCGTGCCCTTCTCGGCCGCCTCCGAGAACAGGATGCCGTTGTTGGCCACGATGCCCACCGGCATGCCGTGCAGGTGCGCAAAGCCGCACACCAGGGTGGTGCCGTAGCGCGCCTTGAATTCGTCGAAGTCGCTGCCATCGACGATGCGGGCAATCACTTCGCGCACGTCGAAGGGTTTGCGGGTGTCGGTAGGGATGACGCCATACAGTTCGTGGGTCGGGTACTTCGGCTCCACGCTCTCGCGCAGCGCCAGCTGCGGCGGCTTGCTGCGGTTGAGATGGCCGACGATGTTGCGGGCAATCGCCAGTGCATGGGTGTCGTCCTGGGCCAGGTGATCGGCCACGCCCGACAGGCGCGTATGGACGTCGCCACCGCCCAGTTCCTCGGCCGTCACCACTTCGCCGGTGGCGGCCTTCACCAGCGGCGGGCCGGCCAGGAAGATGGTGGCCTGTTCCTTGACGATGATGGACTCATCGCTCATGGCCGGTACGTAGGCGCCGCCTGCCGTGCAGGAACCCATCACCACGGCGATCTGCGCGATCCCCTTGGCCGACATGTTGGCCTGGTTGAAGAAGATGCGGCCGAAGTGATCGCGATCGGGGAAGACCTCATCCTGGTTGGGCAGGTTGGCGCCGCCACTGTCGACCAGGTAGATGCAGGGCAGGTGATTGAACTCGGCGATCTCTTGTGCGCGCAGGTGCTTCTTGGCCGTCATCGGGTAATAGGTGCCGCCCTTGACGGTGGCATCGTTGCAGACGATCACGCACTCCAGCCCGGCCACGCGACCGATGCCGGTGATGATGCCGCCCGAGGGCGCGGCATCCTTCATGTTGCCGTCGCGGTCCTTCTCGCGGTACATGCCGTAGGCGGCCAACTGCGAGAACTCCAGGAAGGGCGTGCCGGGATCCAGCAGCATCTGCACGCGGTCACGCGGCAGCAGCTTGCCGCGCGCCAGGTGCTTCTCGCGCGCGGCCTGGCCACCGCCTTCGGCGATGGCAGCGACCTTCTCGCGCAGGTCATCGACGATGCGCTGCATGGCTTCGCGGTTGTGCTGGAACTCGTCACTGCGCGGGTTGAGCTTGCTTTCAATCTGCGGCATGGTGGTCTCTCGTCTCTCTGTTTTAGTTTCTTGTTGTGGCGCCGTGGTGCAGAAAACCTCAGCCTTCGGGGAAGCTGCCGTCCACGTAGTACCAGCGCATCTGTCCCTCGCCATCCGGCTGGCGCACGAAGTTGCTGATCTCTTGCATGCGGTGGGCCTTGCCCCCGACCTTGAAGCGCGCCACGAATTCGACCGTGGCGGTATCACTGCCGGCCGCGTGCTGGTGCTTCTTGATCTCTAGGCCGATCCACTTGACGTCGGTCTCGCTGGTGAGTTCTTCCTCCGGCAGTGTCTCGGGGAACCAGGTGGCGCGCAGATAGGCTTCGTCGCGCAGCGCATAGGCGCTGTAGCGCGAGCGCATCAGCAGGTCCGCCGTGGCCGGCACCTGTGCGCCGCTGATGAAGCGGCCACAGCATTTGTCGAAGCTGGGCTGGCCACAGGGGCAGGGGCCAGCCTTGTCTTTCTTGTTGCTCATCAGATCTTTCCGTTCTTGAGAAATGCGTCCAGCTGGGCAAAGCGGTCGAAGCCCCAGAAGGATTCGCCGTCCACGATCATGAAGGGCGAGCCGAACACGCCGGCCTTGCCCGCCGCCTCGGTGGCCTGGCGCAGCTGGTCCTTGAGTTCCTGCGACTCCAGCGCGGCCTGCAGGGCATCACGATCGATGCCGAGATCGGCGGCGATGCGCAGCACGTGCTCGACCACGCTGATGTCGATGTCCTCGGTGAAGTAGGCGCTGTAGAGGGTCTTGATCAGATCCACTGCCTTGGCCGGCTGGGTGGACTGCACCCATAGCGCGGCGCGTGCGGCGACCTGGCTGCCGATGGGGAAGTTGCTGGGCGGTTGATAGAAAATGTTGTGGAAGCGCGCGGTGCGCACCATGTCGTGTCTGGAGTAATCACCCTTGACCGGGATGTTGACCAGCGAATTGGTCCCCAGTGCCTTGAAGATCGGCCCCAGCAGGATGGGATGCCAGTTCACGCTGCGGCCATGGCGTGCGGCCAGCTGGTCGATCTCGACGGCGGCGAAGTAGCCGTAGGGCGAGCTGAAGTCGAAGTAGAACTCGATGGGTGTGCTCATGATGGGAAGTCGTATTGTTGAAAAAGGGAGGGCGTGTTCAGAGCGTATCGGCGAACAGTTCGCGGCCGATCAGCATGCGGCGGATCTCGCTGGTGCCGGCGCCGATCTCGTAGAGCTTGGCGTCGCGCCACAGGCGGCCGACCGGATATTCATTGATGTAGCCATTGCCGCCCAGCGTCTGGATCGCCTCGCCGGCCATCCAGGTGGCCTTCTCGGCCGAGTACAGGATGGCGCCGGCGGCGTCCTTGCGCAGCGCGCGCACCTTCTCGGGCGAGTCGGCGCGGTCACAGGCCTGGCCCACGGCGTAGACGTAGGCCTTGCAAGCCATCATGGTCGAATACATGTCGGCCAGCTTGCCCTGCATCAGCTGGAACTCGCCGATGGCCTGGCCGAATTGCTTGCGGTCGTGCACGTAGGGCAGCACCACATCCATGCAGGCCTGCATGATGCCCAGCGGACCGCCGGAGAGCACGGTGCGTTCGAAGTCCAGTCCCGACATGAGCACATTGACGCCACGGCCGATGCCGCCCAGTACATTCTCCTCGGGGACTTCGCAATCCTGGAACACCAGCTCGCCCGTGTGCGAGCCGCGCATGCCGAGCTTGTCCAGCTTCTGCGCCACCGAGAAACCCTTGTAGCCCTTCTCCACCAGGAAGGCGGTCATGCCGCGCGCGCCGGCCTCCAGGTCGGTCTTGGCATAGACCACCAGCACATTGGCGTCCGGCCCGTTGGTGATCCACATCTTGCTGCCGTTGAGCACATAGCGGTCGCCCTTCTTGTCGGCGCGCAGCTTCATGCTCACCACGTCGGAACCGGCATTGGGTTCGGACATGGCCAGGGCGCCGACATGCTCGCCCGAGATCAGCCTGGGCAGGTACTTCTGCTTCTGCGCCTCGTTGCCGTTGCGCTTGATCTGGTTCACGCACAGGTTGGAGTGCGCGCCATAGGACAGGCCCACCGAGGCCGAGGCGCGCGAGATTTCTTCCATCGCCACGATGTGGGCCAGGTAGCCCAGGCCGGCGCCACCGTATTGCTCGCTGGCGGTGATGCCCAGCACGCCCAGCTCGCCCATCTTCTTCCACAGGTCCATGGGGAACTGGTCGCTGCGATCGATCTCGGCCGCGCGCGGGGCGATCTCGGCTTGCGCAAAGGCAGCCACTGCTTCGCGCAGTGCGGCGATATCTTCTCCGTGGTCGAAGCTCAGTCCTGGCAGGTGGATCATCGTTGTCTCCTCGTTGGGTGATGTCTCGAATGCTTGCTTGTTCTGGTTTTTTGATACGTTGGAGTTGCTTGACGTTAGCGTCAAGCAAGCGCCTGTTCCTGAGCGTTATGCCGCTACGCTCTTGCGTCGTGCCTTGGTGCCTGCCGCCTTCGGTTTGCCCTCGACGAGCAGTTGCCGGCACTCTTCTTCGTGGGCGGCGATTTCGGACAGGGTCAGTTCCAGGTCTTCGCGCTGCTGCTCCAGTTTTTCGCGGTGGGTCTGCAACAGGCCCAGGAAGCGCTGCAGCTGCGGTTGCGTATCCTTGGGCGATTCGTACATGTCGATCAGGTCCTTGATCTCCGAGAGCGTGAAGCCCAGGCGCTTGCCGCGCAGGGTCAGTTTCAGGCGCGTGCGCTCGCGCGCCGGATACACGCGATGCCGCCCGCCCACGCCTTCGCGCTTGGGGTTCAGGATGCCGTGGTCTTCATAGAAACGGATCGCGCGGGGCGTGATCGCGAATTCCTCAGCCAGTTCGGTGATGGTGTAGGTGGGCATGGACGTGTCAGGATGGTCGGGCTGGTACTTTACGTTAACGTAAAGTATATTGTGCCTTCCCGTCCAGCGGAAAATGCAGCATGCGCTAGACTGTTCGTTTTTCGTTGTCGCTGGAGCAATGCCGGCGACAGCGTGCATCTCCCTTCGTTTCCTTGGCCAGGCTCACTGATTACCCAGATGAATGCACTTGAATCCCAGCTCGATTACGTCTTCGGCGACACCCTGCCCGACACCGGTCGCACCATGGAAGTCGCACCCGGCGTGCGCTGGCTGCGCATGGGGCTGCCGTTTGCGCTGAACCATATCAACCTGTGGCTGCTGGAAGATGAAGTCGAGACGCCGCAGGGCCGGCAGCGCGGCTGGACCGTGGTCGATTGCGGCATCGCCACCGACGAAACCCGCCAGGCCTGGGAAATCCTCTTCGCCGAGGAATTGCAGGGCCTACCCATCGTGCGCGTGCTGGTCACGCACTGCCACCCCGACCATGTCGGGCTGGCCGACTGGCTGTGCCAGCGCTGGCAGGTACCGCTGCTGATGAGTACCGGTGACTACGCCTTCGCACGCGTGATGTCAGCCGCCTTGCCGGGCGCCGAGGGGACGGCGGCGACACCGCATTTCCAGCGTCATGGCCTGGTCGATCCCGAGACCATTGCGACCCTGCAGGGCCGCAACACCTATTACCAGGACCTGGTGCCACGTGTGCCGCGCGCGTACTGGCGCTTGCAGGATGGTCACGCGGTGCGCATTGGCGGGCGTGACTGGGAGATCATCACCGGCTTCGGCCATTCACCCGAGCATGTGTCGCTGTATTGCCGGCAGGCCAATGTGCTGATCTCGGGCGATATGGTGTTGCCGCGCATCTCCACCAATGTCTCGGTGTTTGCCATCGAGCCGGAGAGCAACCCGGTGCAGCAGTACCTGGATTCCCTGCAGAAATACGGCCACCTGCCGGCCGACGCCCTGGTACTGCCGTCGCACGGCAAGCCTTTCCGTGGCCTGCATACGCGTATCGAGCAGTTGAACGACCATCACCGCCTGCGCCTGGCCGAAGTGCTGGAAGCCTGCGCCACGCCGCAATCGGGCGTGGATATCCTGCCGGTGATGTTCAAGCGCCCGCTGGACACGCACCAGCTTTCCTTCGCCCTGGGCGAAGCCGTCGCGCACCTGCACAAGCTCTGGTATGACGGTGTGGTGAAGCGGGTGGTGGGGGAGGATGGGGTGTATCGGTTCGTGGCGATCTGAGTATGCAGCGCCCATGAAAAAACGCCGGCCGGGGAAACCCGGGCCGGCGTTTTCGCATGCGTGAGAGGCATGCCAGGCAGGAATGTAAAGCTGGCTCAGCCCGCCTTCTTCTTGAGCTCGCGCTCTTCCTTCTGCAACTTGGTCTTGATGCGGTTGCGCTTCAACGGCGACAGGTATTCAACGAAGACCTTGCCCTTGAGGTGATCCATCTCGTGCTGGATGCAGACCGCCAGCAGATCGTCGGCCTCGAGCTCGAAGGCCTTGCCGTCGGCGTCGAAGGCGCGCACCTTCACGCGGGCCGGGCGTTCCACTCCGTCGTAGATACCGGGCACCGACAGGCAGCCTTCGTCGTAGACGCGCTTTTCCTCGCTGGCCCAGAGGATCTCGGGGTTGATGAAGACCTGCAGGCTCTTGCCCTCATCCGACACGTCGATCACCACCACCTGCTCATGCACATCCACCTGGGTGGCGGCCAGGCCCACGCCGGGCGCGGCGTACATGGTCTCGGCCATGTCGGCCACCAGTGTCCTGATGCGCTCGTCGAAGACGGTGACGGGCTGGGCGACCTTGTGCAGGCGTGGATCGGGGTAACGGAGGATGTTGAGCTGGGCCATACGTGGAATTCTCGGAAATCGTGTTCTGTGGAGCAGGGTGGTTCGGAGCTCGTCATTTGTCGAGCTGCCGGGAAATTCGTTTCGGGATTGCCTGTTAAATGCGGCCAGGTTGCGGTGCTTCAAGCGCGACCGGGGCAGAATCAGCCTCCTGGTCGACGGGATTGTCGCGTGACCACCGCCCGTTTTTCCCGATCAAGATGAAAAAGTGTATCACAGCGTTGCTCGCGTCTCCCGGAAAGCCGCGCCGACAGCCGGTGAGCGCTGCACGAGAACATGGACTACCGCCCGCCAGTTGAACCTGATGATGATGACCCGGCCAGCTCCGCCGCCTGGCTGTCCCTGGCCGAGGGCGTAGGGCCGGCCAGCGTGCGCCGCCTGCTGGCGGTGTTCGGTTTGCCAGGGCGGATCTGGCGAGCCAGTCACCAGGAGCTGGCCGCCGTGGTGGGGCCGGCCATCGCAGCAGCCCTGCGCAAGCCGCTGGTGCCGCGTCAGCAGGCGCGCATCGCGGCCACGCTGGCCTGGCTGCAGGTGCCGGGGCAGTCCATCGTCACGCTGGCCGATGCGCACTATCCTCCTGCACTGTTGCAGATTCCCGACCCGCCGCCCTTGCTGTATCTGCGCGGCAATGCGGCCTGGTTGTGCGGTGAGGCGCTGGCCGTGGTCGGCAGCCGCAACGCTACCGCGCAGGGTGTGGCGCATGCGGCACGTTTTTCGGAAGAGCTCAGCCGGGCCGGGCTGACCATCGTCTCCGGCCTGGCGCTGGGCATCGACGCGGCCGCCCATGAAGGCGGCTTGCGTGGCGCCGGTTCGACCGTGGCCGTGATCGGTACCGGCATCGATATCGACTACCCGCTGCGCCACCGCGCCCTGGCGCAACGCATCGCCGAGCAGGGCTGCATCGTCAGCGAGTATCCGCTGGGGACGCCGCCGCTGGCGGCCAACTTCCCGCGGCGCAACCGGCTGATCTCGGGCCTGTCGCGGGCGGTGCTGGTGGTGGAGGCGGCGGCGCAGTCGGGGTCGCTGATCACCGCCCGCATGGCCGCCGAGCAGGGGCGCGATGTGTTTGCCATACCCGGCTCCATCCATTCGCCGCTGGCCAAGGGCTGCCACCAGTTGATCCGCCAGGGCGCCAAGCTGGTCGATACCACGCAGGACATCCTCGATGAGTTTGCAGGCAGGCAAGCTGTCCCGATGGCAACCAGGCCCGCTGCTGCCACCGCTGTCGATGTCGATCCGGCAAGTGCTCTTGTCCTGCAGGCAATGGGCCATGATCCGGTCGATGCCGATACCCTGGCCAGCCGCTGCGAGCTTGATGTGGCGGCCCTGGCAGGCTTATTGCTCACACTGGAACTGGAGGGCCGTATCGAGCTGTTGCCGGGTGCGCAATATCGGCGTCTGGCGTGAAGAAATTAATTCCCGCGGCCCGGCAAATCCTGCCATACTGGACTTGGCTGACTTGTACATTGATAACCTTCGCGATAGAGTACGCCCATGTTTGATGTCCTCGTTTACCTGTACGAAACCTACTATCGCCCCGATGCCTGCCCCGAACCGGAGGCCCTGGTCAAGAAGCTGTCGGCGATCGGTTTCGAAGAAGATGAAATCTCCCAGGCACTCGGATGGCTGACGGATCTGGAAGTCGCCAATCACGAATTCGCCGACAATTACCCCCGCCAGACCGCCTTCTCCTTCGGTACCCGTATCTACGCGCGCCAGGAGAGCGATGTGCTGGGCGTGGAAGCCATCGGCTTCATCCAGTTCCTGGAGTCGGCCAAGATGCTCGACCCCATCCAGCGCGAGATCGTCGTCGAGCGCGCGCTGGCCGCCGGTGAAGCCCCTGTCGGGCTGGAGAAGCTCAAGGTCATCGTGCTGATGGTCCTGTGGAGCCAGGGCAAGGAGCCGGATGGCCTGATGTTCGAGGAATTGTTCCTCGACGACGAAGACGCCGAACCGCGCCTGTTGCACTGAGGCAGCCGGGCGTTGGCGCCGACCTGCCAGGTTGAGGGGCCTGGCCATGGTCGGGAGCGGTCCAATCCACATGAATTCACCGCCCAGGCGGCAGAAACACCAAGACGGCAAGCCCTTGTGCTTGCCGTTTCATTTGCATCACGCTTATCATTCCCCCGCATTGGCCCGATATTGGCTACTATATAAAAATTCCGTTGTCCACAGGCAATGAAACGCCGGCAGGCAGTTGCCGCCGCCGCGCCTGGGGTGACATGGTGTTGTTTCGGGACATCCCGGCCCCAGATGGGCAAGGACGCTGTCCTGGAATGCGCCAGCAATCGACCTCTCACAATCGAGACCACTACTTATGAGCAAGACCCTCATCATTGCCGAGAAGCCCTCTGTCGCGAATGACATCGCGAAGACGCTCGGCGGCTTCACCAAGCACGATGAGTATTTCGAATCCGACGAGTACATCCTGTCATCGGCCGTCGGTCACCTGCTGGAAATTGCAGTCCCTGAGGAATACGACGTCAAGCGCGGCAAGTGGAGCTTCACCCACCTGCCGATGATCCCCCCGCACTTTGCCCTGAACCCGATCGCCAAGACCGAGTCGCGCCTGAAGGTGCTCTCCAAGCTGATCAAGCGCAAGGATGTGACCACCCTCATCAACGCATGTGACGCGGGCCGCGAAGGAGAACTGATCTTCCGCCTCATCGCCCAGTACACCAAGGCCAAGCAGCCGGTGAAGCGCCTCTGGCTGCAGTCGATGACGCCGGGTGCCATCCGCGAGGGCTTCGCCCATCTGCGCGAGGATGACGAGATGATGCCCCTGGCCAATGCCGCCCGCTGCCGCAGCGAGGCCGACTGGCTGATCGGCATCAACGGCACCCGCGCCATGACCGCCTTCAATTCGAAGGAAGGCGGCTTCTACCTCACCACCGTGGGGCGCGTGCAGACGCCGACCCTGTCCATCGTGGTGGAGCGTGAAGAGAAGATCAAGAAGTTCGTCTCGCGCGACTACTGGGAAGTGCATGCCGAGTTCGTCTGCGCTGCCGGCATCTACAAGGGCCGCTGGCTGGACAAGGGTCACAAGAAGGACGAGAACGACCCCGAGAAGCGCCCCGAGCGCCTGTGGAGCCGTGCCGCCGCCGATTCCATCGTGGCCGCCTGCCGCGACAAGCAGGGCAATGTCACCGAGGAATCCAAGCCGACCACGCAGATGTCGCCGGGCCTGTTCGACCTGACCAGCCTGCAGCGCGAGGCCAACTCGCGCTTCGGCTTCTCGGCCAAGAACACCCTGGGCCTGGCCCAGGCGCTGTATGAAAAGCACAAGGTGCTGACCTATCCGCGTACCGACTCGCGTCACCTGCCCGAGGACTACATCGCTACGGTCAAGGACACCATGGAGGCGCTGGCGGAGAACAACAACTACCACCAGTTCTCCAAGCAGATCTTGAAGCAAGGCTGGGTCAAGCCCAACAAGCGCATCTTCGACAACACCAAGATCAGCGACCACTTCGCCATCATCCCGACCACCCAGGTGCCCAAGAACCTGTCGGAGCCGGAACAGAAGCTCTATGACCTGGTGACGCGCCGTTTCATGGCGGTGTTCTTCCCGCCGGCCGAGTTCCAGGTGACCACCCGCTTCACGGAAGTGTCGGGCCATCAGTTCAAGAGCGAAGGCAAGGTCATGATCAACCCCGGCTGGCTGGCCATCTACGGCAAGCAGGTCGAGGAAGACGACAAGGACAAGGAAGGCGGCGGCAACCTGGTGGCCGTGGCTCCAGGCGAGAAGGTCAAGACCGACAAGGTCACCGCCAACGGCCTGGTCACCAAGCCGCCGGCCCGCTACACCGAAGCCACGCTGCTGTCGGCCATGGAAGGCGCCGGCAAGCTGGTGGATTCCGACGAGCTGCGCGAAGCCATGGCCGGCAAGGGCCTGGGCACGCCAGCCACGCGCGCGGCCATCATCGAAGGCCTGCTCAACGAAAAGTACCTGCTGCGCGAAGGCCGCGAGATGATGCCCACCGCCAAGGCCTTCCAGCTGATGACGCTGCTGCATGGCCTGGGCGTGGATGAATTGACCGAACCGGAGCTGACCGGCGAGTGGGAACACAAGCTGGCCCAGATGGAACGCGGCAAGATCAGCCGCGACGAGTTCATGCGCGAGATCGCGCAGATGACCCAGATCATCGTCAAGCGTGCCAAGGAATACGACAACGACACCATCCCCGGCGACTATGCGACCCTGCATACGCCCTGCCCCAATTGCGGTGGCGTGGTGAAGGAAAACTATCGTCGCTTCGCCTGCACCAAGTGCGAATTCTCGATGAGCAAGGTGCCGGGTGGCCGCCAGTTCGAGATCGCCGAAGTGGAAGAACTGCTGCTGAACCGTACCATCGGCCCGCTGCAGGGATTCCGCTCCAAGATGGGCCGTCCGTTCGCGGCCATCCTGAAGATTTCGCGCGACGAAGAGATCAAGAACTTCAAGCTGGAATTCGACTTCGGCCAGGACCAGGCCGATGGCGAGGGTGGCGAGCCGGTGGACTTCAGCGAGCAGACGCCGCTGGGCGCCTGCCCCAAGTGCAGCAGCGGTGTCTACGAGATGGGCCTGGCCTATGTCTGCGAAAAGACCGTGGCCAAGCCCAAGGCCTGCGACTTCCGCAGCAGCCGCATCATCCTGCAGCAGGAGATCCTGCCCGAGCAGATGGCCAAGCTCTTGAACGAGGGCAAGACCGACCTGCTGCCGGGCTTCATCTCGCAGCGTACCCGCCGGCCTTTCAAGGCCTTCCTGGTACGCGGCAAGGATGGCAAGATCAGCTTCGAGTTCGAGGAACGCAAGGCCAAGGCGCCCGCCAAGGGCAAGGCGGCGGCAGCCGAAGCCGGTGATGGTGCTGATGAAGCGGTTGCCAAGCCAGCTGCCAAGAAGACGGCGGCCAAGACTACGGCCACCAAGACCACCAAGACCAAGGCGGCAGCCAAGCCAGCAGCGGCCAAGAAGCCGGCACTGCGCAAGGCCACGCCGAAGAAGGCAGCGGCACCGGACGCCTGATTTTTGCTGTCGGCAGACGTTAAAAAGCCCTCGCACTGTGAAGTGCGGGGGCTTTGTGTTTTGACGGATGGTTCGCTACCTATCTCCCGTTCGGACTGAGTAGGCCCGTCAGGGCCGTATCGAAGACTCGCCGTCGCAACGGCCGCTGCGTCTTCGATACGCGGCTGCGCCGCTACTCAGCCCGAACGGTGGGAGGGAGATTTTTTAGCGTTTGTTCAGTCGCCGTACACCACCGTCAGCGGCGCATGATCCGAAAAACGCTGCTCCTTGTAGATCGCCGCACTGGCGGCCTTGGCGGCGATGCCGGGGGTGGCGACGTGGTAGTCGATGCGCCACCCGACGTTGTTGGCCCAGGCCTGGCCGCGATTGCTCCACCAGGTATAGGCTTCGCCGGTGGTCTCGGGATGCAGGCGGCGGTACACGTCCACCAGTCCCAGCTGGTCGAAGATCTGCGTCATCCACGCGCGCTCTTCGGGCAGGAAGCCGGAGTTCTTCTGGTTGCTCTTCCAGTTCTTCAGGTCGATTTCCTTGTGGGCGATGTTCCAGTCGCCGCAGATGACGACTTCGCGGCCACTCTTTTCCAGCTCCATCAGGTGCGGCAAGAACACTTCCATGAAGCGGAACTTGGCTTGCTGGCGCTCGTCGCTGGAGGAACCCGAGGGCGCGTACAGGGAGATCACGGTCAGGTCGCCGTAATCGCATTCGACGTAGCGGCCTTCGTCATCGAATTCGCTATTGCCGAAGCCGATGCGCACCGAATCCGGCTGCCGGCGGCTATAGACGCCCACGCCGGAATAGCCCTTCTTCTGGGCGTAGTGGAAGTGACCGACGTAGCCGGCCGGGGCCAGGAAATCCTCGGTCATGTCGGCGGCCTGGGCCTTCAGTTCCTGCACGCAGACGAAATCCGGCGCTTCCTTCTGCAGCCAGTCGAAGAAGCCTTTCTTGGCGGCCGAGCGGATTCCGTTGAGGTTGGCGGAGACGATTTTTGGCATGTGCGGTCCTGTTTGCTTGCAGCTGGATAAGGCCGGTAGCATAACCGATAGGGCGAATCATTTAAAATGTCGGCCAGATGAAGGCGTTGCCGCCGCTTGTACCTTGCCCGCGGGCAAGCGCTTGCCGCCGGCGCCTTCCGTTTTGACTCTTCCCGGGAAATGCATTGTGAGCAACTTGAGACAGGAATTCATTGAATTCGCGGTATCGGCCGGCGTGCTGCGCTTTGGCGAATTCATCACCAAGGCGGGCCGTACCTCGCCTTACTTCTTCAACGCTGGCCTGTTCAACGAAGGCGCGACGCTGGCCCAGGTGGCCCGCTTCTATGCCCAGACGCTGCAGGATTCAGGCGTCGAATACGACATGCTGTTCGGCCCCGCCTACAAGGGCATCACCCTGGCCTCCGCCACCGCCGTGGCGCTGGCCGGTATGGGCCGCAACGTGCCTTTCGCCTTCAACCGCAAGGAAGCCAAGGACCACGGCGAAGGCGGCACCATCGTCGGCGCCAAGCTGCAGGGCAAGGTGGTCATCATCGACGACGTGATCTCGGCCGGTACCTCGGTGCGTGAATCGGTGGACATGATCCGCGCCGCCGGTGCCACGCCCTGCGCGGTGCTGATCGCGCTGGACCGCATGGAGCGCTCGGGCAAGGATGGCGCACTCTCCGAACTGTCGGCGGTGCAGGAAGTGGCGCGCGAATACGACATGCCGGTCATCTCGATCGGCAACCTCAACGACCTGTTCGAGTACATCTCCAACGGCGGGGATGCCCGCCTGACCCAGCACAAGGATGCGGTGGCGGCGTATCGCACGCGTTACGGTGTCTGATGGTCTGATGTCCTGACTGTCGTCAACGTCGGTCTAAAGGCCGCATCTTCGTGGATGCGGCCTTTTTCATTGGCGCAGATCGCGCGTCAGAGCGGTTCGGTGATGCTGCGCGCCCCTTGCCGCTGCAGGCGGTCATCGAGTTCGCCGACCTGGGCCGCCACGGCATTTTCGGTCTGCTCCACCCGCAGGTGGAGATCGCGCTGCAAGTTGTCCAGGCGCTGCGCCAGCAGGGTTTGCTGCTCGATCTGGCGGCGCTGCAGGTGCTCCAGTTCGATCTTGAGATAGGCGCGCAAGTCGTTGAAGCGGGAGTGTTCAGCCTGGTCGGCCAGCTCGCGCTGGGCGTCGAGCTGCTTGGTCAGGCGCCGGCTTTCCAGCATCACGCTGGTTTGCAAGGCCAGGATGTAGAGCAGGAAGAAGGCCGTCAGCATCACCACCACGCCCAGCATGACCATGCCCAGCGGGGCCTGGAAATCGGTGTAGATCAGCGACAGCGTGGTCGGTGCCGTGAAGGCCGTCCAGTTCACCGTGGCGAAGAGGGCGACCAGCGCCAGCAGCACGATCAGGAAAATGGTCCGTAGTCTCATTGCAGCCTCCTGTTGTCTGTTCCCGGCACGGTGCCGGTGAACTTGTCGTCACATCAAGTTGAAACAGTTGGACTGTGGGGAGACGAGGGATGTTCCTCGTAGTTGGCAAACAGGAAAGTCGGCATCCGTGTGCGCCAGACGAAAAAAAGCCGGCATGGCGCCGGCTTTTGATGTCAGAAGGGAAGTTTTCTGGTGTCGGCTCACGCCGCAGCCAGGGCCTTTTCCAGCAACTGGTGCAATTCGGCGAATTGCGGCTCACCGACATAGCGCTTGATGATGTTGCCATCCTTGCCGATGACGAAGGTGGTCGGGGTCAGCTTGACGTCGCCGAAGGCCTTGGCCAGCGTGTCCTGCGGGTCCAGGGCGACCTGGAAGGGCAGCTTGCGGGTTTCGGTGTAGTTCAGCACGTAGTTGGGCGGGTCATAGCTCATGGCCACGGCCACGAAGTCCAGGCCACGGTCCTTGAACTTGTTGTAGGTCTCGATCATCTGCGGCATTTCACCCACGCAGGTGGTGCAGCTGGTGGCCCAGAAATTGACCATCACCACCTTGCCGCGCAAATCCTTGAGGGCCACGCGCTGGCCATCGAGCTTGGTGAAGGTGACGTCGGGCGCGGCGTTGCCGGCATTGACCTTGAAATAGGTGAAGGCGGCCACGGCGGCCACCACCACGACGGCGGCCAGCTTGATCATGAGGCTGCTCCTGGGAGCGCTTGCCTGTGCTTGCATGGGAAACTCCGATTGGGGGGCGATGCCCCGGGCTGATCCGGCCATTATAGACCTCCCGGCCGATTCCTGCGGGGCCTGGCCGGATGTGAAAACCGCCGGACAGGCCGGCGGTTTGACTTGCATCAGGCTTGCCAGGGCGAACCCTGCATTCAGCTGGTCGCCTTGTTCTCGCTGGCCGGCTTGCGCTGGTATTCCTTCAGTTCTTCCTCGGTGATGTATTCGAACAGGGTCACGACCTTGTTCACGCCCGAGATGCCGCTGGTGATCTGTGCCGCACGCTGGCCTTCGCGCTGCGTGACCCGGCCCAGCATGTAGACGATGCCGCGCTCGGTGGTGATCTTGAAGGCGCTGGAATAGAGCGTCTTGTCATCCACCAGGCTGGCCAGGACCTTGCTGGTGATGAGGGCGTCGCTGGAGCGCGAGGAGAAGCTCGACGCCGGCATCACCGCCAGTTCGTTGTACACCGTGTCGACGTTCTGGATGGCCTTGGCTTCGCGTTCGGCGGCGGCCTTGGAGGCTTCGTCAGGCACTTCGCCGGACAGCAGGACCTTGCGGTTGAAGGCCGTCACGTTGACGTGGGAGCCGGCGGCCACCACATCGGGGATGCTGGCTTCGCCCTTGACCACGATCGATTTGTCTTCCGTTTGCGCGCCCAGGGTACGGCGGTCGGTGGCTGCGAAGGTGGTGGCCAGCGCACCGCCGGCGAACACCGCGAAACAGCCCTGCAGGCTCAGGGCAACCATGCCGCCCAGGGCCACGGCCGCCAGGGGGCGGCGCATCCGTGTCAACAACGATCGAGTATCACTCATTCGCATCATCTCCAAAAAGCGCGACGTCGATGCCGTCGCAAATGCAGTGCAGGGTCACCAGATGCACTTCCTGGATGCGCGCGGTACGGTCATGCGGCACGCAGATATGCACATCGGCGTCATTCAAGACCTTGCCGATCTTGCCACCACCCTTGCCGGTCAGTGCCACCACGCGCATGTCGCGTTCGTGGGCCACTTCGATGGCCGCCAGGATGTTGCCCGAATTGCCCGAGGTGGAGAAGGCCAGCAGCACATCGCCCGCCTGGCCGAAGGCCTGCACCTGCTTCGAGAAGATCTCCTGGTAGCTGTAGTCGTTGCCGACTGCGGTGAGGATGGAGGTATCGGTGGTCAATGCCAGGGCCGGCAGCGGCAGGCGCTCGCGCTCGAAGCGACCGACCAGTTCGGCCGCGAAGTGCTGGCTGTCGGCGGCCGATCCGCCATTGCCACAGGCAAGGATCTTGTTGCCATTCGACAGCGCATTGAACATAAGTTCAATGGCTTGCTCGATCGGTTGCGCCAGTACGCTGGCGGCCTTGATCTTCAGCTCGGCGCTTTCCTGGAAATGGGCGAGGATGCGGGGATTTGTCATAGTGCCTGCGATTATAGTTGAGTTGAACAGGGGCAAGCCCGTGCAATTCGTAAAGAAAAGTTTCTGGATGACCGGTCGCACATGATACCGCCAGTGGCCCGGTGTTGCCGCAAAAAGCGCCCGGATGCGGCCGTCTCAGGCTTCGATGGCGTTGCGCAGCCACTGCATCCGGCCGCCGTCCAGGGCCACCACGTCGAAGCGACAGGGCGGCGTGTCGGGCTGGGCTTGCAGCCAGGTCTGGGCCGCCAGGATCAGGCGCCGCTGCTTGGCCGGCGTGACGCTGGCCGCCGCGCCGCCATGCGAGTCGCTGGCGCGGGCGCGCACTTCGACGAAGACCACGGTGGCGCCATCGCGCATGACCAAGTCGATCTCGCCGCCCCGGCAGCGGAAATTGCGTTCCACCAGTTGCAGGCCTTGCTTGCGCAGATGCGCCAGGGCCGCATCCTCTGCGGCGTCACCGGTGTGCTGGCGGGCCGTGCGTCGCAGCAGGTCGGACCATCCCATCGTCGCTGCCCTCACCCGGCTTCAGTACTGGTCGGCGATGGGCATCGGCCAGCCATCCTGGTAGATGGCCTGGGTTTCCTGGCGCTGGAAATAGGTGGTGCCGCCATTGACCATGTTGACGCTGAGACGACCGGTGACGCCGTCCATGTCGAAGCTGGGGTGCTGCTGGGCGATGCCGTAGGCGACGCGATAGGCATCGATGCCCAGCGCATACAGGCGCGCCAGGTCGGGATTGGGACGCTCGCCGTCAGTGGTGGCCGGACGCGGATAGCGCGCCACGGCCACGTTGTCGGCCTGCAATTGCCAGGGGATGTCGATGAGGCGCACGCCATCCAGTTCAGGCAGCTTGTCGTTGGGATTGCCGCGATTGAGGGTGAAGGGATTGATCTGCGAGGTGCCATACAGCGGCAAGTCATTGCCCACGGCGCTGCGCAGCTGCACGGTCTGGCCGGCATCCAGTGCGGCGAAGATCAGGGCCGGCTTTTCCTGTTCCACACGCTTGGCCAGTTGCGCCAGGCCCGGGGCGGAGAGGGCGTTGGAGGGCGTGCTCAACTCCAGCGTCTCGACCTGCAGGCCCAGTTGCCGGGCGCGCAGCTGGAAGGCGCGGGCAGCGCGCTTCTGCCAGGCTACGTTGGTCGAAATGGCGAAGATCTTGCCGGGCGCCTTTTCCTTTTCCACCCAGTTGGCGACCTGGCGCGCCTCTTCATCGATGGACAGGCCGGCCGCCAGCATCAGCGGCGGCAGCGGCGTCTCGGCTTCGCCGGCCAGGTCGGGCTGGGCCAGGGCGATGGTGGGCTTGGTGACGCGGCCGCTTTGCGCCACCGAGGTGACGGCGCTGCGCGAGAGCGGGCCGATCAGGATGTCGTACTTGGCCGAGGCGTCGTCATAGGCGCGTTGCATGTCCTGGGCCGAGTCGCCGGTCTCGACGATGGCCAGCTGGATGTTGTCCTTCTGGCGCGAATAGGCGGTCAGGAAGCCCGTGCGCACGGCATCGGCAGCGGCGCCGAAGGCCCCGCTGCGATTGGGCAGCAGCAAGGCCATGCGTATCGGCGCGGCCGCCGGTGGCGCCTGCATGTCGGCGCCGGTGTCGGGCGCGGGCGCCTCATCGGTGGGGCTGGCAGAAGGCGGTGCTGACAGCGCGGGTGTGGCCGCTTGCGCCAGCAAGGGTACACTGTCGGCTGCCACGGCTGGCGTCGTCGCCAGGCAAGGCAGGACCAGCGGACCCAGCAGGGCCGCCAGCGTGGTCATTTTTTTCAATCCAGTGAACATCCCGCCCCCCCAAATGAATCAGAATTCCAGCGTCGCCGCCTCCGTCCTGCATGATGCCGCCCAGCAAAACTATCCGGTGTCGGCATTATATGTGCTGGCCACGCCCATCGGAAACGTCTGCGACATCAGTCTGCGCGGCCTGCATGTGCTGGCCATCGCCGATGCCGTGGCTTGTGAGGATACCCGTAATACCAGCCAGTTGTTACAGCGGTATGGCCTGTCCAAACCGTTGCTGGCCGCCCACGAGCACAACGAGCGCGAAGCCGCCGACAAGATCATCGAACGCCTGCGCGCTGGTCAGCGGGTGGCGTTGGTGTCGGATGCCGGTACGCCGGCCATTTCCGACCCCGGGGCGCGGGTGGTCGATGCGGTGCGCGCGGCCGGCTTGCAGGTGATCCCGCTGCCGGGTGCGTCGGCGGTGGTGACGGCCTTGTCGGCCTCGGGCCTGACCGATGCGCGCTTCCAGTTCGTCGGCTTCCTGCCGGCCAAGACCCGCCAGCGCGAGACCGCGCTGCAGGAGCTGGTCGCACTGGAGGCAGCCCTGGTGTTCTACGAGGCCCCGCATCGCATCGTCGAGACCGTGCAGTCGATGCTGCAGGTGTTCGGCCCGCAGCGCCAGATCGTGCTGGCGCGCGAACTGACCAAGCTCTTCGAGGATATCCACCGTTGCCCGTTGGGCGAGGCCCCGGCCTGGCTGGAGCAGGATGCCAATCGCCAGCGCGGCGAATTCGTGGTCTTGCTGGAAGGAGCGCAGCCAGTCGATGGCGAGGATGCCGACGCCGAGCGCGTGTTGCGCATCCTGCTGGCGGAGCTGCCGGTCAAGCAGGCCGCTGCGCTGGCCGCGCAGATCACCGGCCAGAAGAAGAACGCGTTGTATGAACGCGCCCTGCAGATCAGGCAGGGCGCGCAACTGGATGACGACGTCAGCGAGCAGTGAAACCAAATGCTACCGTTCGGGCTGAGTAGGCCCGCAGGGCCGTATCGAAGACGTGCTGATGGTGCGCCTTCGATACGCGGCTTAGCCGCTACTCAGTCCGAACGGGTGTGCTTCGCATCCGCGTTTTTCTAAAGCTGTCGGGACTCAACGCTCGACGATGAAGGGCGTGCCGGCGCTGCGCTGGCGCACCAGCGTGGCGGCATTCTGGGCCGCCGGACGGGTCGGGTAGGGGCCCGCATAGAGGCGATACAAGCCATTGACCTGGACCGCCTGCATGCTGTCGACGATCCCCGAGAGGCTGGGCAGCAGCTTGTCGCGTGCCTGCAGGGCATTGGTTTCCTGCGAATAGGCGCCGAACTGCAGGTAGTAGCCGGCCGTCAGCGGCACTGCCTGAGGCATGGCCGGGGAGGGTGCCGAACCGCTGGCGATCGCATTGATGATGCCACCGCCACCGGCCAGGCCAGCGCCGCCGGCCGCGCTGGAGGTGGCCGCATTGATCGGCTGCACCGCCGCCACGGTGGGCTGCGGCGGCAGGCTTTGCGCACTGACCGAGTTGATTTCCACCGCACCTGTGGCGACGCCCGCACCGCTGTCGGCGGCGCGGTTGATCGGATCGGCCGCGGCCAGCGTGGTGCCGTTGCGGCGCGCATCGGCCATGCGCTGGGCTTCCTCGGGCAGGATGCGCTCGACTTCCAGCTCGCTGCTGCCATTGCCCAGGTAACCCAGCTTCAGCGCTGCCGTGTAGGACAGGTCGATGATGCGGCTGGAATGGAAGGGACCACGGTCATTGATGCGCACGATCACCTGCTTGCCGGTCTTCAGGTTGGTCACCCGCGCGTACGACGGAATGGGCAACGTCGGGTGGGCCGCCGTCATCTTGTACATGTCGTAGAGTTCGCCCGAGGACGTCTTCTGGCCATGGAATTTCTTGCCGTACCAGCTACCGATGCCGCGCTGGATGAAGGGCTGGTTGTCGGTCAGCGGTACATAGGTCTTGCCGAACACGGCGTAGGGCTTGCTGGCCGCCCTGGAGACGGGCTCCACCTGCGGCTCGGCATCGGCGACGTCGAGCAGACCATCGGGGATATGGTCACCCGGGCCGTCGTCCTTGTAGTAGCCGCCCCGTCCGGAACCAGCCGGCGGCAGCGCCGGCACGTTGGACGGGCGCGCGCTGCCCGCCTTGACCGGTGTGGGCGCCTGGGCGGTCTGGGTGGTGGTGGGGGCCGTGCCGCAGGCCGCCAGCCACAGCGGCAGCAGCAAGCTGCCCCAGCGCAGGGCCGCGGGCAGGGTGGGCAAGGCTGGCTGGGGCATGGCCCCGCCTTGTGTGTCGAGTGATGGTGTTCCCATGGGCCTGTCCTTGGTCAACAAGTCGATGTGCCGGGCCTGATCACGCCTGTCCGGCCGGAATGTTCGCAACGATACCAGAGTGCAACGCACCCTGGCTGACAACTCGTCAGTGGCGCAAGTTCACGGGCCCGGGCTGAATTGCCATCCGGGCAACGAATATTGTCCACAGGCCGGGTGCGCCCCGGCCCGGGTTCAGCTTTGCACCAGCTTGCGGTGGCGCTGGATGCTCATCAGGATGCCGGTGCCCAGGCCCAGCGTCACCAGGGCGGTGCCGCCATAGCTCATGAAGGGCAGCGGTACGCCCACCACCGGGATGATGCCGCTGACCATGCCCATGTTGACGAAGGCATAGGTGAAGAAAATCATCGTGATGGCGCCACCCAGGAGGCGGGTGAAGAGCGTGGGTGCATTGGCCGTGATGATCATGCCGCGTCCGATCAGCAGCAGGTACAGCACCAGCAGCACGATGTTGCCGATCAGCCCGAATTCCTCGGAATAGACCGAGAAGATGAAGTCGGTGGTGCGTTCCGGGATGAATTCCAGGTGGGTTTGTGTCCCCATCAGCCAGCCCTTGCCGGTCACGCCTCCGGAGCCGATGGCGATGGTCGACTGGATGATGTGGAAGCCCTTGCCCAGCGGGTCGGAGGTCGGGTCGATCAGCATCATGATGCGCTGGCGCTGGTAATCGTGCATGAAGGACCACACCACCGGCAGGCTGGCCGCACCGGCGATGACCAGGCCCACCAGGATCTTCCAGGGCAGGCCGGCGAAGAAGATCACGTAGAAGCCGGCCGCCAGCACCAGGAGGCCCGTACCCAGGTCAGGTTGGCGGATGATCAAAAAGCCCGGGATCAGCAGCAGGATGGCCGCCACCACGAAGGCATCCCAGCGCAGCATGCCCTCGCGCTTCTGGAAGTACCAGGCCAGCATCAGCGGCATGGCGATCTTCATGATCTCGGAGGGCTGCACCACCATGCCGATGTTGAGCCAGCGACGAGAGCCCTTCTTGATGATGCCGAACAGGGCCACCGCAATCAACAGCGTCACCCCCACGGTATAGACCGGCACCGCCATGCGCAGCAGTAGCTGGGGCGAGACGTTGGCGGCGATCCACATGACGATGAAGGCCACCAGGATATTGCGCAGCTGGTCTTCCACCCGGCCCGGGAAATTCATGCCGGCCGAATAGAGCGTCACGATGCCCACCGACAGGATCAGGAAGACGATCAGCGACAGCGCGCCGTCGAACACCGTCAGGTGCGGCTTGATGATTTGCCACAGGGGCGGACGTTGCAGGCTCATGCCGGCTCCTCGTGCGTAGTGCTTGTTGCGATGTCAGGTCTTGCCTGCCCCGGGCCTGGGCCGGGCAGGCAAGCATTCAAATGCGGTGCGGGCTCATTCCTGCACGTCCGGCTGGACCGTCGGCGTGGTGCTGCCGCCCTCCTCGGAGGTGGGGCCTTCCACCGGCGTATCGGCGTTCACGCCCTCGGTCGGCGCGACCGACTTGATCGGCTCGTTGGGACGCTTGCCCAGCATGAAGTAGTCCATGGCCTTGCGCACCAGCGGCGCGGCCACGCCGGCACCCCAGCCACCGTTCTCGACCACCGCCGCAATGGCGATGCGCGGCGAATCCGCCGGGGCGAAGCCGATATAAAGGCCGTTGTCGTGGAAGTTGCGCGAGAGCTTGCGCGAATCATACTTCTGGTTCTTGGCGATGTTGACCACCTGGGCCGTACCGGTCTTGCCGCCCGAGTCATAGGGCGCGCCCCGGAAGGCGGCCGCGCCGGTGCCTTCCTTGACCACGCCGATCATGGCGCGCTTGATGAAATCGACGTTTTCCTGCTTCAGCGGGATACGGTAGCTTTCCTTGGGCACGGTCTCGGTGCGTTCGTGGGAGACACCATCCTCGACGATCTTGACCAGGTGGGGCTTCATCACCACGCCATTGTTGGCCAGCACCGACATGGCCTGCGCCAGTTGCAGCGGGGTGAAGCTGTTGTAACCCTGGCCGATGCCCAGCGAGACGGTATCGCCGGCGATCCAGCGCTTCTGCTCGGGTTTGCGGAAGGCATTGCGCTTCCATTCGGTGGAGGGCAGGATGCCGCGCTTCTCGTGCTCCAGGTCGATGCCGGTGATCTGGCCGAAACCGAAGGGCTTCATGAAGTCATGGATGGCGTTGACCCCCATGTCATTGGCCAGCATGTAGTAGTAGGTGTCGCAGGAGATGGCGATGGAGCGGTACATGTCCACCACGCCGTGGCCACCTTCCTTGTCATCGCGGAAACGGTGGTTGCCCAGCACGAAGAAGCCCGGATCGCGGATGGCGTCCTGCGGACGACGCTTGCCCAGTTCCAGCGCAGCCAGCGCCATGAAGGGCTTGTAGGTCGAGCCGGGCGAGTACAGGCCCGTCAGCGGCCGGTTCAGCAGCGGCCGGTCGGGCGACTTGTTCAACTCATCCCAGCTCTGCTGGTCGATGCCTTCGACGAACAGGTTGGGATCGTAGGACGGCTGCGACACATAGGCCAGGATGTCGCCGGTGGCCGGGTTGATCGCCACCAGCGCGCCCTTCTGGTCGCCGAAGGCTTCTTCCACCACCTTCTGCAACTCGATGTCGATGGACAGGATCAGGTTCTTGCCGGGTGTGGCCGGGGTGCGCGAGAGCGAGCGCACGGCGCGGCCGCTGGCCGAGATTTCCACTTCCTCGTAGCCGGTGGTGCCGTGCAACTGGCTTTCGTAGCTCTTTTCCAGGCCTTCCTTGCCGATGTAGTCGGTGCCGTTGTAGTTGGCCTCGTCATCCGAATCGGCGATGCGCTCGGCATCGCGCTGGCTGATGCGGCCGATGTAGCCGATCACGTGGGCCGCCGTCTTGCCATAGGGGTACTGGCGGAACAGGCGCGCCTGCACTTCCACGCCCGGGAAGCGGTAGCGCTGGGCGGTGAACTTGGCCACTTCCTCGTCGGTCAGGCGGGTGCGGATGGGCACGCTTTCGAAGTTCTTGGATTCTTCCTGCAGGCGGCGGAAGCGGCGGCGGTCGCGCGGCTGGATCTCCACCAGGGTACCCAGCTCATCGATCAGGTCATCGATGTTGGTCTTGATCTTGGAGGGCGTGATTTCCAGCGTATAGGCAGAGTAGTTGCGCGCCAGCACCACGCCGTTGCGGTCCATGATCAGGCCGCGGTTGGGCACGATGGGGACCACCGAGATGCGGTTTTCCTCGGCCTGGGCAGCATAGGCGTCGTGACGCACCACCTGCAGCCACAGGAAGCGCGCCAGCAGCAGTCCGAAGCAGACCAGCACCAGCACGCTCACGGCCAACAGGCGCAGCCGGAACAGCCTCAGCTCATGCGCGGTATTCTTGAATTCGGTCATGCTGCTTCTGTCCCGGCCCTCAGATGGGGCGGTTCTCGTCGCGGTCGATGGCGCGGCGCTGCGGTGCCAGCAACAGCAGGCTGACCACCGGCCACAGCAGGGCCGAGACCACGCTCTCGCTGAAGTAGAACCAGTCCGGCGACTTGCCCGTCACCATCAGCTGCACCACCAGTTGCACCGCCTGCGCCAGCAGCATCAGCGGCAGCACGTGCAGCGCCTGGGTGCGCAGCGGGAACCACAGCACGCGGCGGTGGATCATGATGGCGAAGTAGGACAGCAGGGTATAGGCCAGGGCGTTCTCGCCCAAGAGCGTGGCTTCGTTGACGTCCATCAGCAGGCCCATCATGAAGGCCACGCTGATGCCGACCTTGCGCGGCTGGTGGATGTTCCAGAACACCAGCGCCAGCGCCACGAAGTCGGGCACGCCGACCATCTGGCCCCAGGGCATCAGGTTCAGCAGGAAGGCCACGATCAGGCTGAACGCAATGAACAGCGGATTGGCCGGCAGGAGGATGTAGTGCGGATCGTTCATCGGGCTTTTTCCTTGGCGGCGGCCGGGGCAGCCGGGGCGGCAGTCGGGGCCGCCGGCGTCACGTTGGCCGCGCCCTTGCGCTCATCGGCGGGTTTGTCCTTGGGCGTGGCGTTGGCGTCATCGGCGCTGGTGTCGCGGGTGCTGTCGCGCAGGCGGCGCTTGAACAGCTTGGCCGACTTCTCGTCGATCACGTCCGGTTCCGGGCGCGGTGGCAGGTTCTGTTCCACCAGCAGGATCAGCAGCTGGCGATGGCGGTCGATACCGGCCAGCGGGCGGCAGACGATGCGGGCGAAGGAATCCGCCGAACGCGTCTCCACCAGCACCACGCTGGCCACCGACAGGCCGGGCGGATAGACGCCGTCGATGCCCGAGGTCACCAGCATGTCACCCTTCTGGATGTCGGCATTGGCCGGCATGAAGCGCAGGTCCAGCGCGCCGGTCTGGCCGCGGCCATAGGCCACGCTGCGCAAGCCGTTGCGCAGCACCTGCACGGGAATGGCCTGGTCCTTGTCGGTCAGGAGCGTGACTTCCGAGGTGAACGGGAAGACGCGAGTCACCTGGCCCACGATACCCACATCGTCAATCACCGGCTGACCCGCAGTGACGCCTTGTTGCGAGCCACGGTTGAGGATGATCTTGCGGGTGAAGGGGTCGCGCGCATCGTAGAGGATCTCGCCCACGATGGACTTGACCGGCACCTTCTGCTGCATGTCCAGCAGCTTGCGCAGCTGGGCGTTCTCGGCCGCCAGCAGGCGCTCCTGCTGCATCAGCTGGGCATTGACGATCTGCTGCTGGCGCAGGTCGCGGTTTTCCTTTTGCAGCGCGCTCAGCGAGGTGACCGAATCGGCCAGGCTGGTGGCGGCGTCGCGCGGGACCATGGCGACTGTCTGGAAGGGGTAGAGGGCGGTGCCCAGCGCCTGGCGGATGGTGCCCAGGACGTGCATGCGGGCGTCAACCACCAGCATCACGACCGACAGCAGCGCAAAGATCATCACGCGCACCCGGGCCGAGGCGCCCTGCTTGAAGAGTGGTGGGATTTCCATGGCGTCAGGCCGTCAGCAGGGCCGCGTGGGGCGGCGCGCTGCAGGCGGATAACTCACTTCCTGCGTCGAAAACGATAACAAAAAGGGGATCCGGTACGTCCAGCAGACCCAGCTCCGGCCGGCCCCTGCCCCCCGGCGCAGGCAAGCTGCGCAGCGAAGGGTGAGTCGGCGTGAACTGCGTCATAGTGTGAACGTATCGGTTCCCCGTCCTCCGGTGGTACGTGGCCACCGGTTGTAACAAGTGCGTCTCTGCTGCGTCTAATGTGCAAAAGCCGGCGCAAGGCCGGCCATGTGCGGGTTCGACTTATTCTGACGAGAAGATCGAGCCCAGCTTGTCCATGCGGTCCAGCGCCATGCCCGAGCCGCGCACCACGCAGGTCAGCGGGTCTTCGGCCACGATCACCGGCAGGCCGGTTTCTTCCATCAGCAGGCGGTCCAGGTCGCGCAGCAGAGCGCCACCGCCGGTGAGCATCATGCCCTTTTCGGCAATGTCGGCGCCCAGTTCCGGCGGGGTCTGTTCCAGCGCGTTCTTCACGGCCGAGACGATGTTGTTGAGCGGATCGGTCAGGGCTTCCAGGATTTCATTGCTGGAGATGGTGAAGGAACGCGGGATGCCTTCGGACAGGTTGCGGCCCTTGACTTCCATTTCCTTGACTTCCGAACCCGGGAAGGCCGAGCCGATTTCCTTCTTGATCGCTTCGGCGGTCTGTTCGCCGATCAGCATGCCGTAGTTGCGGCGGATGTAGTTGACGATGGCTTCGTCGAACTTGTCACCGCCCACGCGCACCGAACCCTTGTAGACCATGCCGCCCAGCGAGATGATGCCCACTTCGGTGGTGCCGCCGCCGATGTCCACCACCATCGAGCCGGTGGCGTCCGAGACCGGCAGGCCCGAGCCGATGGCGGCTGCCATGGGTTCCTCGATCAGGTAGACCTGGGAGGCACCGGCGCCCAGCGCCGATTCACGGATGGCGCGACGTTCCACCTGGGTCGAGCCGCAGGGCACGCAGATGATGATGCGCGGGGAGGGGCGGAACAGCTTGGAGTCGTGCACCATGCGGATGAACTGCTTCAGCATCTGCTCGGTGACGGTGAAATCGGCGATCACGCCGTCCTTCATCGGGCGGATCGCCTCGATGTTGCCAGGCACCTTGCCCAGCATCTGCTTTGCTTCCTTGCCCACTGCCTGGATGGTCTTCTTGCCATTGGGGCCGCCTTGCTGGCGAATTGCCACCACCGACGGCTCGTCCAGCACGATGCCATGGCCGCGCGCGTAGATCAGCGTGTTCGCGGTGCCGAGGTCGATCGCCAGATCGTTGGAAAAGTAACTGCGGAGAAATCCAAACATGAGTTGTCCTGATGCGCCCGCCATGGGGCGCCTAGCTTTTTGATAGGGGGGGTGTCCGTTCATGACCGCGGCGACGCGAAAAACCGGCGCCAGCAAGGCATTAATCCGACATTCTACCTTATAATTCCAGAGAAACCAGCAAGCCGGTTTGCCAAAAATATCAGCATTCCGGAACCTGCCAGCCGCCATCTGGCGCGGGTTTGCCGTTTTTTACCCGGCAGGCGCCATGAGCCGGCCAACCTGTCAGGCATGTCAGCTTGCCGACGGTCGCGAGGCCCCGAAAAAACATCGCCCGGCGTTACCGGCGTGGGGTCGTCCCAATTCAACCTGTTTCACTATTGCCCAGCGCGCCCGGCGCGCCATTCGACCATGTCACTTGCCCTTTCCGACGTCAAACGCATCGCCAACCTGTCCCGCCTGGAGCTCACCGACGCCCAGGCCGGCGAAACGCTGGAGAAGCTCAATGGCATCTTCGCCCTGGTGGAGCAGATGCGTGCCATCGACACCACCGGCGTGGAACCGCTGTCGCACCCGATCGCCGCCATCGAGCCGGCGCTGGCGCTGCGCCTGCGCGAAGACGCGGTGACCGAGTCCAATCGTCGCGAGGATTACCAGCAACCGGCCCCGGCCACCCAGGACGGCCTGTACCTGGTGCCCAAGGTGATCGAATAAGCCCAGGCCCCTGACCAAGCCCGACCGGCGCCGCAAAGCGGCAGTGTCGACCCGCAAGATCGCAGCCCAACCAATTCCATGCACAAGCTCACCCTCAAAGAACTGTCCGCGCAACTGCAAGCGCGCAAAATTTCGGCCGCCGAACTGGCCACCCTGTTCCTCGATCGCATCGAGGGCAGCGACCTGAACGCCTTCCTGCACGTGGACCGCGAATTCACGCTGGCGCAGGCCAGGGCCGCCGATGCACGCCTGGCGGGCAATGACGCTGGTCCCCTGACCGGTGTGCCGATCGCCCACAAGGATATCTTCGTCACCCGCAACTGGCGTACCACGGCCGGTTCACGCATGCTGCAAGACTACGTGAGCCCCTTCGACGCGACCGTGGTCGAACAGTTCAATGCCGCCGGCACGGTCACGCTGGGCAAGCTCAACTGTGACGAGTTCGCCATGGGCTCGGGCAACGAGAACTCCTATTACGGTCCCACCCTGAATCCCTGGGACAGGAAAGCCGTCCCTGGCGGCTCCTCGGGTGGCTCGGCCGCCGCCGTGGCGGCGCGCCTGGCGCCGGCGGCCACCGCCACCGACACCGGCGGCTCGATCCGCCAGCCGGCCTCGCTGTGTGGCGTGACCGGCATCAAGCCTACCTACGGCAGCGTGTCGCGCTTCGGCATGATCGCCTTCGCCTCCTCGCTGGACCAGGGCGGCCCGATCGCCAAGACCGCTGAAGACTGCGGCCTGCTGTTGAACGCCATGACCGGCTTCGACGAGCGTGACTCCACCAGCCTGCAGCGCCCCAAGGAAGAT
Source organism: Herbaspirillum sp. NPDC087042 (assembly GCF_044745245.1). Taxonomy (NCBI): domain Bacteria; kingdom Pseudomonadati; phylum Pseudomonadota; class Betaproteobacteria; order Burkholderiales; family Oxalobacteraceae; genus Herbaspirillum; species Herbaspirillum sp. NPDC087042. The sequence continues at coordinate 49,634 of NZ_JBIUZW010000002.1, forward strand.
TTCACCCGCTCGCTGGGCGAGAGCCTGCAAGGCCTGCGCATCGGCGTACCCAAGGAATTCTTCGGCGCCGGCCTGGCCGCCGACGTGGAAGCGGCCGTGCGCGGCGCGCTGGCCGAATTCGAGAAGCTCGGCGCCAAGCTGGTCGATATCTCCCTGCCCAAGACCGAGCTGTCCATCCCGGTGTATTACGTGATCGCCCCGGCCGAGGCTTCGTCGAACCTGTCGCGCTTCGATGGCGTGCGCTACGGCCACCGCGCCGCCGACTACAAGGACCTGGCCGACATGTACAAGAAGTCGCGCGCCGAAGGCTTTGGCGAAGAGGTCAAGCGCCGCATCCTGGTCGGTTCCTACGTGCTCTCGCATGGCTACTACGACGCCTACTACCTGCAGGCCCAGAAGATCCGCCGCCTGATCGCCCAGGACTTCCAGAATGCCCTGGCCGGCCCCGACCGCCAGTGCGACGTCATCATGGGCCCGGTCTCGCCGACCGTCGCCTGGGATCTCGGTGACAAGACCAACGACCCGGTGGCCAACTACCTGGCCGACATCTTCACGCTCTCCACCAGCCTGGCCGGTCTGCCCGGCATGTCGATTCCCTGCGGCTTCGGCCAGGGCGAGAAGAACGGCAAGCGTCCGGTCGGCCTGCAGATCATCGGCAATTATTTCGACGAAGCGCGCCTCCTGAACGTGGCGCACCAGTTCCAGCAGGCCACCGACTGGCACCTGCGCGAACCGGCCTGATCGCCTGGCCCTCGTCACCAACAACAGCATTCGCAAGGACAACATCATGCAGTGGGAAGTCGTCATCGGCCTCGAAACGCACACGCAGCTTTCGACCCAATCCAAGATCTTCAGCGGCAGCTCGACCCGCTTCGGCGCCGAGCCCAACACCCAGGCCAGCCCGGTGGACCTGGCCTTGCCGGGCGTGCTGCCGGTACTGAACAAGGGCGCGGTCGAACGCGCCATCCAGTTCGGCCTGGCCATCGGCGCCACCATCGCGCCGCGCTCGGTGTTCGCGCGCAAGAACTACTTCTATCCTGACCTGCCCAAGGGCTACCAGATCAGCCAGTTCGAGATCCCCGTGGTGCAAGGCGGCACCATGTCGTTTGCCGTCGAGAAGGAAGGCAAGACCGAGATCAAGACCATCAACCTGACCCGCGCCCACCTCGAAGAAGACGCCGGCAAGTCGCTGCACGAAGACTATCAGGGCATGACCGGCATCGACCTGAACCGCGCCGGCACGCCGCTGCTGGAAATCGTCACCGAACCCGAGATGCGCAGCGCCGCCGAAGCCGTCGGCTACGCCAAGGCCCTGCACTCGCTGGTGGTGTGGATGGGCATCTGCGACGGCAACATGCAGGAAGGCTCCTTCCGCTGCGACGCCAACGTCTCCGTGCGACCGGTCGGCCAGGAAAAATTCGGCACCCGTTGCGAGATCAAGAACCTGAACTCCTTCCGCTTCCTGGAAGAGGCCATCAACTACGAAGTGCGTCGCCAGATCGAGCTGATCGAAGACGGTGGCACCGTGGTCCAGGAAACCCGCCTCTACGATCCGGACAAGAAGGAAACCCGCTCCATGCGCAGCAAGGAAGACGCGCAGGATTACCGCTACTTCCCCGACCCCGACCTGCCGCCGCTGGCGATTTCGCAGGAGTGGATCGACCGCGTCAAGGCCACCCTGCCCGAACTGCCTGGCGCCATGCGCGAGCGCTTCGTGGCCGAGTACGCCCTGCCGGAATACGATGCCATGGTGCTGACCCAGTCCAAGGGCATGGCGTCCTATTTCGAGGAAGTGGTGGCTGCTGCCGGTAAAGATCAAGCCAAGCCGGCCGCCAACTGGTTGATGGGTGACGTGGCCTCCACGCTCAACCGTGCCGACACCGACATCGCCGATGCCCCCGTCAAGGCAGTGCAACTGGCGCTGCTGTTGAAGCGCATCGCCGACGGCACCATCTCCAACAAGATCGCCAAGGAAGTCTTCGCCGGCATGTGGGAAGCCCCGTCCGACAAGGATAGCCTGGCCGATGACATCATCGAAGCCAAGGGCCTGAAGCAGATCTCCGACAGCGGCGCGCTGGAAGCCATCGTCGACCAGGTGCTGGCCGCCAATGAGAAGTCGGTCGCCGAATTCCGCGCCGGCAAGGAGCAGGCCATCAACGCCCTGATCGGCCAGGCCATGAAGGCCACGCGCGGCAAGGCCAACCCGGCGCAGCTGACCGAATTGCTGCGCAAGAAGCTGGTGGGTTGATCGCCGCAGCGACAAGAAAAAACCGCATCCTCGGATGCGGTTTTTTTTCGTCCTTCGCGATGACAACGCGTGTCGGACTACTGCCCCGGCAGGCCGATCAGCAGGTCCTCATAGAACGCCCCCACCGGATAGCTCGGATGACGCAGCTGGATCTCCAGCACCCACAGCGCCTGGCTAGGGATGATCTCCATCTCGGCCAGCTTGGCCGGGCCGAACAGCGCATGCGGGAAGTCGGAGACGCGATGCCCGGCCAGGTTGCGCTCCAGCAGCCAGCCTGCGCGCCGGGCCTCGGCCTGGGCAAAGTCGTATAGCTGGCGACCGCTCAAGCCGGTTTCCCATGCCGCCCGGGTGGCATCGAAGACGTCGCGCGCGGCCTGGGCGCAGGCATGGTGCAAGGCTTCGCTGCCGAAGACGAAGGTGTCGCCGAAGTCACCCTCGCAACCATCCCAGACCGGGCCGATATCGACCACCACGATGTCGCTCTCGCGCAGGGTGCGATCGCGCTGCACGCCCTGGCGCGGCGTGCGCACCGTGTCATCGCCGAAGCGGATGTAGGTCGGGTGCCAGGTGTGCGACGCCCCCATGTCGTGCAGGTGGCGGTCGGCCATCTCCACCGCCTCGGCAGTCGACATGCCGACCCTGAGCTTGCCGGCAATCTGCGCCACGGCGCGGATGGATTGGGCGCGCGCGGTGAGCATGCCTTCCAGCGCATAGCGCGGCCCCACCCGTTCGAACACCGGGTCCAGGCTGCCCAGCGCCATCGGTGCCACGCTGGCACCGGACGGAACGAAGGCCTCCGTCACCAGCTGTTGCGACGACACGCCCCAGCGTGCGCAGGCCTCATGCAGCGCGGCGATCATGGCCGGATTGCCGCAGGCGACCAGTTGCGTGGCGGGCCAGTGGTGGCCACCGGCAGCGGCCAGCGCCTGCACCTGTTCCCCCAGGGCGCCGTTGGCCGCAACCCAGCGTAGGCGCGGCTCACGCGCGGCCAGTGCATCGAGGAAGGCGGCATCGTAGAAATCACCCGCTTCGGCATTGCCCCAGTAGATCGTCACGCGTAGCTCCGGCGTGGCGTGGGCATCGGCCAGCGCCGCCAGCAGGATGGGCTTGATGCCGGCATAACCGGTGCCGGTGGCCAGCAGCACCAGCTCACTGGCCCCGGCCACGGATGCAGCCTGCCAGGTGCAGGCACCGAAGCCGCCTTCCAGCGCCAGCCGGTCGCCGGTCTGCAGGCGGCTGAGCATGCGTTGGGAGAAATGACCATCGCGTACCTGCCGGATATGGAATTCCAGCCGCCCCTCTTCCAGCGCGGGCAGGTTGGCCACCGAGAAGCAGCGGCTGCTGCCATCATCGAGATAGAAGCGCAGGTACTGCCCCGGTCGCACCGGCGGTTGCTGCTCGCCCAAAGGGCGCAGCACCAGGCAGGTCACGCTGGCGTTCAGGGGGCGCTTCTCCAGCACCTCGGCCTCGAAGCGCAAGGCCTGCGCCGGCAGCGGCCAGCCCGGAACCTCGATGCGCATGTCGCTGCAGGCATGGCTCTGGCACAGCAGCATCTCGTCCTCGCCCAGCGGATAGGGTGTGCCCAGGGCCTGGTAGGGATCACGCCGATGCTGGCCCTCCAGCACCCGCACGCGGCAGCATCCGCACTCGCCACGCCGACAGGAGAAGGGCAGCGAGATGCCCTGTTCCAGCGCGGCGTCGAGCAAGAGTCCGTCACCGCTGGTGAAACCGTGCGCGTCATTGGCGATCGCTATCCTGTAGTGCTCCTGCATGCTGTTCTCCCTTGTCCATGTGCCGCAACGACCAATCGTTGATGGATGGATTGTGCGGCTAGAATAGGACCCTCCAACACCTCCAGTTTTGATAATTTCACATGGTCCAGATCAGAAACTGGCGCCTGCTGCTCGACCTCGGCAATACCGGCGCAAGCGTCTCCTATCGCGATATCGTGGCCGGCCTGGCGCGCGCCATCGGCGACGGTCGCCTGCTGCCCGGCGCGGCACTGCCGGGAACCCGCGACATGGCCACCATGCTGGGCGTGAACCGCAAGACCGTCATCGTGGCCTATGAAGAGGCCGCCATCAAAGGCTGGCTGGTCAGCCGCGAGCGCAGCGGCACCTTCGTCAGCAGCGCCTTTGACCGTGGCGCCGTGCATGCCGCCGAAGCACCGGAAGAGCGTCTGTTTGCGCCAGCCTTGCAGACCTTGTCGCTGCCCGCGTATTTCGACGAGTTGCCGCCGCAGGGGGCGCTGCGCGACCGGCGCATGATGTACTTCGACAATGGCTCGCCAGACCACCGCCTGCTGCCGCAGGCCATGCTGCACCGTCACTATCGCCGCGCTCTGCGCGAGGGCTTGCGCAATGGTCGCGTGCGCTATGGCAACCTGGAGTCGGCCAGCCAGTTGCGTATGGCCCTGGCCGGGATGCTGGGCGCCACGCGCGCGCTGGCGGTGTCGCCCGCCAACATCTGCCTGACCCAGGGCACGCAGATGGCCTTGCACCTGGCAGCCGCCGCGCTGATCCGACCGGGCGATACGGTGGTGGTGGAGCGGCTCAGCTATCCGCCGGCCTGGGCCATCTTCCAGGCGCTGGGTGCGCGTGTGGAGGTGGTGGATATCGATGCCCATGGCTGCCGGGTGGATCAGCTCGAGGCCCTGTGCCGGCACCGCCCCATCCGCTTCATCTACCTCACGCCGCATCACCAGTTTCCCAGCACGGTGAGTCTGCCTGCCGATCGCCGTGAAAAGCTGCTGGCCCTGGCGGCCCGGCATGGCTTCTCCATCATCGAGGAAGACTATGACCACGAGTATCACTTCAGCGGGCGCCCTTACGCGCCGCTGGCCAGCGATCCGTGGCAGCGTCATGTGATCTATGTGGGTTCGCTCTCCAAGCTGCTGGGGTCGAGCTTTCGCTGCGGCTTCGTGGTCGGTCCCGAGAACCTGATCGCCACCCTGGAGAGCAACCAGCATCTGCTGGCCACCCACGGTGATGCCATCCTGCAGAAGATGCTGGCCGAACTCATTGCCGATGGCGAACTGCGGCGCCATGTCCGGCGCAGCAGCAAGCACTATCGCCAGCGCCAAGCGGTGCTGCTGGATTGCCTGCAACGCAGCTTCGGCGACCGCATCTCCACTCGGCTGCCCGAGGGTGGACTGGCGCTGTGGGTGACCTTCACCGATGACATCGACGTCGATGCCCTGGCCCGCAACGCCATCAGCGAAGGCTTGTTCGTGCGCAGCGGCAGCCAGTTCTCGCCGCAGGGAGAATCCATCAACGGCTTGCGCCTGGGATTTGCCTCGATGTCAGCTGATGAACTGGTGCGCGCGGTGGCGCGGCTGCAGCGCGCTTCGCTACGCAGTCGCCGTTAGGAGCCAGCCAGCACCAGCGGCCGGCCACGCGCCCAGCGATTGCACGACAGCGAGAAACTCAGCGAGCTGACCTGGTGGTACCAGCCGGCGGGCAGGTAGAGCATCTCGCCCGGTTGCATCACGCAGTCCACCAGCGCGGCCTGGCGTGCCAGTGGAAAGCGCTCCAGATCGGGGTGATCCGGGTCGAAGGGCGAGCCGAACAGGATGGCATTGGCCTCCTTCGGGTACAGATACTGATCGTGATGGGGCGGTGCCACCCAGATGCGCTTGCTGCCCCAGATCTGCGTGAAGACATTGTCGTCATAGTCGCAATGCAGCGGCGTCACCGTGCCGGCCGGGCCGATCCAGAAGCGCGGCGGGCCCATCTTGTCGAAGAAGTTGGGCCAGTGGCACAGCGCATTGAGTTCACGTAACTCCAGGTTGCCGAGGTAGGGTGGCAACTCACCGGGTTCGCGCTCCACCAGGTCCAGGTAATCCAGCAGGCGCATGTCCTGCATGGCCCGGTCCGGGGCGAAGGCGGTGTTGATGTAGTCGCCCACGCGTGCGCGTACCGCCAGGGTGCCGAAATGCGCACGCAGCGTGGCCACCGTCAGTGCCGACAGCGGCCAGCGCGTGGCCATGCCGGTCATGATGAAGGGCAGGCCGGCGGCGGCCCGCTGGCGAAATGCCGCCGTCTTCATCGGCCCCAGGCGCGGGATGGCGGTGAGCACCGGCAGGCCGGCGCTGGCCTGGCGGATGGCGTCGCGCATCGCGGCAATGGAGTCCACGCCACGGATCCGGGCATCGCGCTGTTCCTTGTCCTGCCTGCGCGCCGCCGCTTCCTCGGGTGACAGCGCGGCCACCGCCGGGCGCGGCGGCAGCGCGCGGGCGCTGTGCTGGCTGGCATCGGTCGCGGACGGGGTGGCGTCGGCGGGGGAGTCGGGAGTGGCCTGTTTCATCGGCGCTATTGTAGCGCTGCGGGCCACCGTGGCCGGTGCCTGCAACGCTGCGCGCATATCGATATGCGTTCTTGTTCCTTGTCCCGTCGTCCGGCAGGCGTTGTAATACCTGTTTTCACTGCCGGGGCTGCCTGATCAGTTGAGCATCGAGGCCACCACCCGCAGTCATCGCCGAACATGGAGGAACGGGCATGTCAGTTGCCACATTGGAAAGCGCACCGCGTGCGCAGCAGCAAGTCGAGATTCGTCCCTTCGATGGACCGCTGGGCGCCGAGATCATCGGCCTGGATCTGAACCAGGGCGTCTCCGAGGCCGAACTGGCGCGCATCCGCAGCGCCTTCGTCGCGCATGGCGTGGTGGTCTTCCGCGACCAACGCATCACGCCCGAGCAACACATTGCCTTCAGCCGCCGTTTCGGTCCGCTGCAGGTGCATGTGCAGAACCGCTTCCACCTGGCCGGCTACCCGGAACTGCTGGTGGTGTCCAACGTGATCGAGGATGGCAAGCCCATCGGCCTGGTCGATGCCGGTGCCGACTGGCATTCCGACCTGTCCTACCTGCCCCGGCCCAGCATGGGCGCATTGTTGCATTCGCAGGAACTGCCGGCCGAGCTGGGCGACACGCTCTATGCCAACACCGCCAGCGCCTGGGATACCCTGCCCGCTGCGCTCAAGACGCTGTTGGCCGACAAGCGCGCCGTGCACTCCTACGTCTATCGCAACGACCGCCTGCGCAAGCTGGCGCCGTGGCGACCGGCGCTGACGCAAAAGCAGATCGACGAGGTGCCCCCGGTGGAACATCCGGTGGTGATCACCCACCCCGAGAGTGGTCGCAAGATCCTCTTCGTCAGCGAAGGCTTCACCTCGCACATCGTGGGCATTCCGCGCGATGAAAGCGATGCGCTCCTCAAAGAGCTGCACCAGCACATTACCCGTCCCGACAACGTCTACACCCACCGGTGGCAGCCGCATGACATGGTGTTCTGGGACAACCGCAGCACCCAGCACTACGCGGCCATCACGCCGTCCCACCTGCGTCGCACGCTCTACCGCACCACCGTCGAAGGCGACATCCCGCGCTGATCCCCGGTCGTCGCACTGTCGGATGAGGCCAGGCGGAACACGCTGACGGCCTCCGTCAGCGCCAGCGCCTGGTCCTGCATGGTACGGGCCGCGGCTGCTGCCTGTTCCACCAGTGCGGCATTCTGCTGGGTGGCTTCGTCGATCTCGGTGATGGCCTGGTTGACCTGCTCGATGCCATCGCTCTGTTCCTGGCTGGCCGTGGTGATCTCGCGCACGATCTCGGTCACCCGCGCCACGCTGTGCACCACTTCCTGCATGGTATCGCCGGCGCGTGCCACCAGCCGGCTACCATCGCCGACCTTCTCCACCGAGTCATCGATGAGTTGCTTGATCTCCCGGGCGGCTGCCGCCGAGCGCTGAGCCAGCGAGCGCACTTCGGACGCCACCACGGCAAAGCCGCGCCCCTGCTCGCCGGCGCGGGCCGCTTCCACCGCCGCGTTCAGGGCCAGGATATTGGTCTGGAAGGCGATGCCGTCGATCACGCCGATGATGTCGGCGATCTTCTGTGACGAGGCGTGGATGGCGCCCATCGTCTGCACCACCTGACCGACCACTTCGCCGCCCTGGCTGGCCACTTCGGACGCCGAGGCCGCCAGCGCATTGGCCTGGCGGGCGTTGTCGGCATTCTGGCGCACCGTCGAGGTCAGCTGTTCCATGGCCGAGGCGGTTTCTTCCAGCGAGCCGGCCTGCTGCTCGGTGCGTGCCGACAGGTCCAGGTTGCCGCTGGCGATTTCGCGCGAAGAGGTGTTGATGGCATCGCTGCCCTCACGCACCCGCCCGACGATATCGAGCAGGTTGCCATTCATGGCCTTGAGCGCGTGGAGCAGCTTGCCGGTCTCGTCGCGGGCGTCGCTGTCGATATGCGAGGTGAGGTCCCCCGCGGCGACGTTTTCGGCGATGTTCAATGCATGGTTCAGCGGACCGGTGATGCTGCGCGTGAGCAGCCAGGCCAGCATCGCGCCCAGCAGCATCTCGATGGCGCCCAGGGCGATCAGCATGCTGCGTCCGGAACGATAGTTGCGGTCGATGTCGGCGGCGGCGCTGTTGATCAGGTTTTTCTGGAATTCGGCATAGCGCAACACGCCGTTGGCATAGTCATCCATCATCTTCACCAGCACGGTATCGGTCATCTCGCGCGCCTTGTCGATCTGGCCGGTGGCCTTCATATCGAAGATCTTTTGGCGCGTATCGCGATAGGTGACGCGCAGCTTGCCGACCTCGTCGAAGAGACGCTTCTCCTCGGGATCGGCGATGGCGCCCTCGACCCGTTTCTGCAACTGGCTGATCTGGGCGGACTGGGTGTCGATCTGCTTCTGGAAGGATTGCTGGAAGGCCGGGTCATCGCTCTTCATCACGGCGAAGGTGCGCACGCCGTTTTCCTTGATGGTGGCATGCCATTGCACGGCATCGCGTTCTTTCTGCAGGGCGACCTGCACCATCGCATCGGTGGCGTCGCCGATGCTCTCCAGCCGCCACACCGCCAGCCCGACCATCACGGCCATGAGCATCAGCAAGGAAATGAAACCGATCGCCAGGCGCACGCCTATCTTGAGGTTCTTCATCTCGTCTCCCTTGTCGTGGCGGCACCCGGCTTGTTGGTCTGGTCGGTTGCGGATGCCGTTCGCTATCGGAACAATGCCATCGGAAATGTCGCTTGAAGCGTAACTAGCCTAACACAGCAAAAGGAGATTGCCGTCCTCCCCGGCAGGCCGGGATGGCAGTGCTGTTGTATTCCGGCGGGAATGTCAGGAGGCGGGAAGTCCCGCTGGCCGCCGGGCGGGCAGCAGCACGCATAGTGCAGCGCAAAAGATGAGCGCGAAGCCGCCCAGGTCAGACAGGCCAGGCCGCTCGCCCAGCAGCAGCATGGCACCGCTCACACCCACTACCGGTACCAGCAGCGTCCCCAGGGAAGCCACACCGGCGGGCAGCTGGCGGATGATGTTGAACCACAGGATGTAGCCGGTGGCCATGCCGAAGACGACGTGATAGCCCAGGGCCAGCCAGACCGCATGGTGCACCGCAGCCAGTGACGGCCAGTGCGGCAGGCCCTCGAACGACAGCAGGCCGGTGAGCGCCACCACGGCGCCGATCAGCAGTTGCCACGCGGCCACGGCCATCGGTGGCGCGGCGATGCGCGCCCACTTGCTGTAGACGGTGCCGGCGGCCCAGGTGATGGCCGCCGCCAGGGCCAGCCATACGCCACGCGAGAGGCCATGGCCGACCAGCGGCAGCAGCAGCCAGCCCAGCCCGCAGGCCCCCAGCAGCAAGCCACCCGCGCGCAGGCGGTCGAGCCGCTCGCGTAGCACCAGGCAGGCCAGCAGGGTGGCCCAGAGCGGCATGGAATAGGTCAGGATGGCCACGCGCGAGGTGGCCGCATTGAGCTGCGCAAAGGTCAGGAGAATGTTGAAGGCCGCCACGTTGAGCAGGCCGGCCACCGCGATATGCCAGCGGTCGCGCCCGGCGTGCACGGCCATGCGGTCGCCGCGCACCCAGCCCAGTGCGAACACGGTGCAGGCCGCCGCGCCCAGGCCGATGGTGCGCAATCCCCAGGGCGACACGCCCGATAGCGCCACTTTCACCGCCGGCCAGTTCAAGCCCCAGACCAGGCCCAGCAGCACCAGCCAGGCACGCGCCCGTGCGCCCTGCGGCGCGCCGCTGTCCACGCTTACCAGTCCATGCCCGCATCCAGCGGATAGACGGGACGGCGCACCTTCTTGATGGGGAACAGCTTCAGGTTGGCGCTGGTCGGACCGCCGCTGTCGGAGTCGCATTCCACCAGCCCGCGACTGATGGGGACGAACACCGGCCGGCAATACATGCGCGACTTCAGGATCAGGAAGGATTGTTGCGCTGGGTCCAACCCCAGGCTGGTGAACACGCCCAGGTCATAGGGCTCGACCCGCTCCTCGGTGACCACGATGCGTGCGCGCCCGATATCGAGCAGCACGCTGCGTCCCATCTGGATGGTCGAACCGGTATAGATCGGCCCGGTCACGCTGAAGCGGCCATCGGTGATGGCCAGCACCTTGCCCGAGAACAGCGGCGGTATCTTGGTGATGCCCTGCGCCGTCAATGGCACCTTGTTGCCCACGGCCAGGGTGACGGTGGCGCCGACACCGGCGGCCACCAGATGCGCGACTGCCTCCGGGTCGCTCACGGGACCGACGGCGATACCGTCCAGGCCCGCTTCCAGCGCCGCCTCCAGTACATCCATGGTGTTGCAGGTGCCACCCGACATGACGTTGTCGCTGTGATCCAGCAACAGCACCGGCCCGGCACCAGGCCCCAGGCTGCGCAATTTTGCCTGGGCCAGCGACTGCGCCAGGGGCAGGCTGTCGTAGACGAAATCGTCGCGCTCGTCCCAGATCTGGCGGGCGATGCGTTCGGCCACGGCATCGGCCAGGGCGGGGTCATTCTCGCTGACCACCACCACCGACATGCCTGCATCATGGAAGTCCGACAGCGGGAAGCCGGCCAGCACCGACACCGCCAGCACGCCGGTCTCCTCTTCGGCCGCCTTGGCCGCTTCCACGGCGCGCTGCATGGCCGAGGCCGAGGTATTGCTGGTCAGCGTAGCCGACAGCAACGGCACCTGGCGCCAGGCCAGCGCCGGTTGCGAGCGTTTCTCCAGCAGGGCCACCAGCAGGCGGCCGGCGTGTTCGCCGGTCTCGAACATGTCGATATGCGGATAGGTCTTGAAGCTGACGATGATGTCGGCGTGCTCCACCATCTTCTGCGTGACGTTGCCATGCAGGTCCAGCGCCACCGCCATGGGCGTATCGGGAGCGATACGGCGGATGCGTTCCAGCAGCGTACCTTCGCCATCGTCGGCGTTCTCGGCCACCATGGCGCCGTGCAGGTCCAGCATGATGGCGTCGCAGCCCTTTTCGATGGCGGCCACGATGCCGTCGCACATCAGCGTATAGGCATCGGCCGCCACCGCCGCGCTGGGATTGGCCCAGGCCGCCAGCGGCGTGACGATGTCGGCACCGAGGCCTTCGGCGATCTCCAGGAAGGCGCCCATGGCGGTGCGCGCACCCTTCTGGTCGCGGTAGGCGGCCTCATCCCATTGCGGGGCGAAGGCGTCCAGGGGTGTGGGAATCGGCGAGAAGGTATTGGTCTCGTGATTCATGCGGGCAATGACGATACGGGGCTTCATCGATCTCCTCCCGCCTCAGCCGTTGACCACGCCGGCGCTGGCCAGCATGGCCTGCAGCAGCACATTGCAACCGGCTTCGAGGTGATCGGGACGGGCATCCTCGATCTCGTTGTGCGACACGCCATCCTTGCAGGGCACGAAGATCATCCCGGCCGGAGCCAGGCGCGCCGCGTAGATGGCGTCATGGCCGGCGCCGGAGACCACGTCCATGGTCTTGTAGCCCAGCGCCGAGGAGGCGGCGCGCACATTGTCCACACAGTCCGGATGGAAGGGGCAGGGCGGGAAGTAGGACACGCGCTCCAGTTCGATGGACAGCCCGGTCTTCTGGCGGGTCGCTTCGAGGTAGGCCAGCAGCTCCTCATGCATGCGGTTGAGCGATTCGTCGCTGACGTTGCGCAGGTCGATGGAGAACTTGACCTGGCCGGGGATCACATTGCGGCTGTTGGGCATCACCTGGACCTGGCCCACCGTGCCGCGTCCGTAAGGCGGATAGCGGTTGGCGATGGCCACCACCTCCTGCATGATGTGGGTGGAGACCTGCAGTGCATCCTTGCGGATTTCCATCGGTGTCGGGCCGGCGTGCGATTCGAAACCGGTCACCGTGCAGTCGTACCAGGACAGGCCCAGCACTGCCGGCACCACACCGATGACGGTGTCGGCGTTTTCCAGCACCGGGCCTTGCTCGATATGCGCCTCGTAGTAGGCGCCGATGGGATGGTCGCCACAGACCTGCTCGCCGATGTAGCCGATGCGCTCCAGCTCGTCGCGTACCTTCTTGCCGTCGATGTCGGTAGCGTTGTAGGCATGCTCCAGCGTGAAGGCGCCGCAGAAGACCCCCGAGCCCATCATCACCGGCACGAAGCGCGAACCTTCTTCATTGGTCCACACCGCCACCTCGATGGGGGCCTCGGTCTGGATGTTGTGCTGGTTCAGGGTGCGGATCACCTCGATGCCGGAGAGCACGCCGTAGTTGCCGTCGAACTTGCCGCCGGTGGGCTGGGTGTCGATGTGCGACCCCGTCATCACTGGAGGCAGCGCATTGTTGCGCCCGGCGCGGCGCATGAAGATGTTGCCGATCTGGTCCACCACCACGCTCATGCCTTCGGCGCGGGCCCAGGCGGTGACCAGGTCACGGCCCTCTTTGTCGAGGTCGGTCAGGGCCAGGCGACATACGCCGCCCTTGGCGGTGCCACCGATCCTGGCCAGTTCCATCAGCGAATCCCACAGGCGTGCGCCATCGATGCGCAGGGTGGAAGTCTTGGTATGCATGTCCATCATCGAATCCTTCGTTGGTTGTAACGTTACGGCCTTGTCATGCCGCCAGATTGACGCCCAGATAGCGGTCCTTCACGCCATCATCGGCCAGGAAGTCGGCATTGCTGCCGCTGTAGACGATGCGTCCCTGCTCGACGATGTAATGCCGGTCGGCCAGTTGCGTGCAGACTTCCAGGTTTTGCTCCACCAGGATGATGGACATCCCGGTGGCCTTGATCAGCCTGATCTGCGCCACGATCTCGTCGACGATCACCGGCGCCAGGCCTTCCACCGGTTCGTCCAGCATCAGCACGCGCGGATGCGTCATCAGGGCGCGCGCGATGGCCAGCATCTGCTGCTCGCCACCGGAGAGCTGGCCGCCGCCATTCCTGCGCCGCTCCTTCAGGCGCGGGAAGATGCGGTAGATCTCGTCCAGCCCCCAGGCCGACTGCTTGCGCGCGGCCATGGTCAGGTTCTCTTCCACCGTGAGCAGCTTGAAGATGCCGCGATGCTCCGGCACCAGGCACACGCCGCGCGCGGCGATCTGGTAGGAGGGCAGGCCGCTGATGGGCTGACCCTCGAACAGCACCCAGCCCTGTGCCGGCGGCACCACACCGACGATGCTCTTCAAGGTGGTGGTCTTGCCTGCGCCATTGCGACCCAGCAGGGTCACCACCTCGCCGGCATCGACCTGCAGCGACACGCCCTGCAGGATGTGGCTCTTGCCATAGTAGCCGTGAACCTCTTCCACTTGCAGCATCATGCGCGACCTCCGGTGATCATGCTGCCGAGATAGGCACGGCGCACGCGTTCGTCATTGCGGATCTCGCCGGGCTTGCCCTGCGCCAGGATCTGGCCCAGCTGCATGACGGTGATGCGATCCGAGATATCCATCACAATATCCATGTTGTGTTCGATCAGGACCACGGTGTAATCCTCGCGCAGGCCATGGATGAGCCGCTTCATGTCGGCGATGTCATCGATGCCCATGCCCGAGGTCGGCTCGTCCAGGAAGATCACCTTGGGCCGGCCGGCCATGGCCATGCCCACTTCCAGACGGCGCTGCTGGCCGTGCGAGAGTTCCGCGCAGGCACGCTGCGCCACCGCCTGCAGCGACAGGCGCGCGATGAGCTGGTCGGCTAGCGCACAGGCCGCGGCGAATTGCTCGGCGCGCTTCCACGGGTTCAGCGCAGCCAGCGGCGAGCGTCCCTGCGCGGCCAGGCGCAGGTTCTCCCAGACGCTCAGGTTGGGAAAGAGACTGGTCACTTGGAAGGAACGCGCCAGCCCCTTCTGCACGCGCCGGTAACCGGGCAGGTGCGCCACTTCCTCGCCCTCGACCAGGATGCTGCCGGTGGTGATGGGCGTGGTCCCGGTCAGGGTATGGAACAGCGTGGTCTTGCCCGCACCATTGGGGCCGATCACCGAATGCACGGTGCCGGGCAGGATATCGAGCGTGATGTCGTTGACGGCGGTGAACTTGCCGTAACGCTTGGTCACGTTCACCGCTTGCAGGATGGGGCGGCTCATGAGTGCTTCTCCTGGGTGACGTGTTGTGCATCGGCCTGCCTGCTGCGGTTGCCGCGCAGGACAGCGATGATCCTGGCCGCCAGTCCGAACAGGCCCTTCTGCATGTACAGGCTCACTGCGATCAGCAGCAGGCCCAGCAGCATCAGCCAGCGCGGCCACAGCGTCGATAGCCAGTTGCCCATCAGCACATAGAAGCTGGCGCCCAGCACCGAGGCGAACAGGTTGCCGGTGCCACCGATGACGGTCATGACCAGGATGGCTTCGCTGGTGTGGTATTCGATATTGGACAATGGCGCCACGCCGGTCATCATCGCGTGCAGGCCGCCGGCCAGGCCGGTCACTGCGCCCGAGATGACAAAGGCCGCCAGCTTCAGCAGCCGCACGTCATAGCCCAGCGCCGAGGCGCGCGCCTCGTTCTCGCGTACCGCCAGCAGCGTCTTGCCCAGTACCGAATCGACCACCCGCTGCAAGAGCCAGAACACCAGCACGAACAGGATGGCCACCACCGAGTAGTACTGCCACGAGGACGTGGTCGGCAACAGCGTCAGGCCGAACAGCGACAGCGGCGGACGCGGAATGTCCAGCAAGCCGTTGTCACCGCCGGTGACATCCTTCATCGTATAGGCCAGGAAGTAAAACATCTGGGCGAAGGCCAGCGTCAGCATCACGAAGTAGGTGCCGCGCTGGC
This sequence comes from Herbaspirillum sp. NPDC087042, assembly GCF_044745245.1. Taxonomy (NCBI): domain Bacteria; kingdom Pseudomonadati; phylum Pseudomonadota; class Betaproteobacteria; order Burkholderiales; family Oxalobacteraceae; genus Herbaspirillum; species Herbaspirillum sp. NPDC087042. The sequence goes on from NZ_JBIUZW010000002.1 coordinate 64,897, forward strand.
GGATCGAGAACCAGCCCACCAGCAGCGCCACCAGCGCGCCGCCCAGCGCGGCCAGTGCCAGCGAAGGCAGCAGGGCCAGCTTCAGCTGCAGCAGCACCACGCCGGCGGTATAGCTGCCCACGCCGAAGAAGATGCCCTGGCCGAAGGACATCAGCCCGGTATAGCCCAGCAGCAGATTGCAACCCAGCGCGGCCAGCGCGAACACCAGCACTTCTGTTGCCAGCGTGCCGGAAGTCAGTACCAGCGGCAGCAGCAGGACCACCGCCGCCGCCAGCAAGGTATAGCGGAAATGCGCGATCTGTTTCATCGATTCTCCAGTGCAGAAAGCCTCAGGCCGCGCCGGGGCGACCGAGCAAGCCATTCGGACGCAACAGCATCACCGCCGCCATCGCCACGTAGATCATCAGGTGTGCGCCCTCGGACCAGACCGTGCTCATCACGCTTTGCACGATGCCCACCAGGATGCCGCCGATCAGCGCGCCCCAGAAGCTGCCCAGGCCGCCGACCACCACCACCACGAAGGCGATGCCCAGCGCTTCCACGCCCATGAAGGGATCGGCGCCGCGGATGGGCGCGGCCAGCGCACCGGCCAGTCCGGCGGTGGCCGCCCCCAGGGCGAAGACCAGGCTGAAGATGCGGTTGATGTTCAGGCCCAGCAGCGACACCATCTCGGTCGATTCACTGCCGGCGCGCACGATGGAACCCAGGCGCGTGCCTTCCAGCACCCACCACAGCAGCACCGCCATGACCGCCGTCACGCCGATGACGAAGAGGCGATACTTGGGATAGACGAAGCCGCCCGCCATCACCACACCCTGCAGCAGGTCGGGCGGCGAGACGTTGTTGCCCAGCGGTCCCCAGATGGAGATCACCGCTTCCTGCAGCACCAGGGCCATGCCCACCGTGAAGAGGATATGGAAGTGATGCGGCAGCGCATACACATGGCGCAGCACGAAGCGCTCCACCACCCAGGCGAACAGGCCCACCAACAGCGGTGCCACCAGCAGCGACCACCAGAAATTGATGCCCATGTCGGTGACCTGGAAGCACAGGTAGGCGCCCAGCAGGAAGAAGGCGCCGTGCGCGAAATTGACGAAGCGCAGCAGGCCGAAGACGATCGACAAGCCCACCGCCAGCAGGAAGTAGAGCATGCCGATGCCCACGCCATTGGCGATCTGCAGCAGATAGATGTTCATGGAACCTCGTGACGACGATGCATTTCTCTTTGTCCGTTCGTCCTGAGTAGCCGCGCCAGCGGCGTATCGAAGGCCTGACTCCCGGTGGGCATGGTCACGGCGCCTTCGATACGACCCTGCGGGTCTACTCAGTCCGAACGGGTTCTGGTTCGCTGAGTGTCAGGACAAGTTCATCACAGCTTGCACTGCGTCTTCTCCAGCGGCAGGAAGGACTTGCCGGAGGAAACGATATCGGCATAGTCATTCTTGTTGGCCATCTTCGCTTTCGCCTTGCCCTTGAGCAGGTAGTAGTTCTTGATGACCTGGTGATCGCCCTTGCGGATTTCCTCGGTGCCGGTCAGGCCCTCGTACTTCATGCCTTCCATGGCCGCGATCACGGCCTTGGGATCGGTGCTGTTGGCCTTGATGATGGCATCCAGGATGATCTTGGTACAGATGTAGGAACCGGCCAGGCTGTAGTTGGGATCGATCTTGAGGGTGTCGTTGACCAGCTTGACGAATTCCTTGTTGAAGGGCGAATCGATGGCATGCCAGTACTGCGCACCGAAGTAGACGCCGTCGCAGATATCGGCGCCCAGGGTCTCGAACTGTTCCAGCCCCGAGGCCCAGGCCATGAGGATGGTGCAGTTGTTCTTCATGCCGAAGCTGACCGCCTGGCGCAGCGTGTCCGAGGATTGCGAACCGAAGTTGAGCAGCAGCAGCACGTCCGGCTTGGCCGCCATGGCATTGGTGAGATAGCCCGAGAATTCCTTCTCGGTCAGCGAGTGATAGCTGTTGCCCACATGCTCGATGCCCTTTTCCTTGAAGATGTTCTTGGCCGCCGACAGCAGGCCTTCGCCGAACACGTATTGCGGCGTGATGGTGTACCAGCGCTTGGCATTGGGCAGCTTCTCCAGCAGCGGGCGCACGGTCTGTTCGATGGCACCGAAGGTCGGCACCGACCAGCGGAAGGTGGCGCGGTTGCAATCGCTGCCGGTGATCTCGTCGGCGCCGGCGGTGGTGATGAAGATGCTGCCGGCCTTCTCGGCTTCCTTGCCCATGGCCAGCGCCTCACCCGAGAGGATGCCGCCGGCGAAGAAGCGCGTGCCCTTCTCGATGGTCTCCTGCATCTTGCGCACGGCGGTGGCCGGCTTGCCTTCGGTATCGAGGGTGACGTAGCTGGTGCTCTTGCCCAGCACCTTGCCGTACTTCTGCAGCACCAGCTTCATGCCCATGTCGGCGAACTTGCCGTTGGCGGCGAAGGGACCCGACATCGGTACCGGACAGCCGAAGGCAATGCTCTCGGCTTGGGCAAACACATCCTGGTAGGTCAATGCGCCGGGGGCGGCCAGGGCGGACAGCTTCAGGAAATCGCGACGGCTGATCATGCTTACTTCTCCCTCAAGGTAAGGTGTGACAGATGACATCCATGGAAATGATCGGGACTGCTTTGCAGTACGTCAACGCAAGTTCCGTGCCCGTCATTCCATAAAACTTAGAAATCGATAGAGAACGATGCATTGCAGTGACGTGTAGAAACCGCCGCCGCGGACGGGCGGAAAGAACGTGGCCAATAGCTGCGTGCCACCTTGCATAAACCGCGCAAGGCAGCAGGGATGATGCGATGAAACGCATGTGCAGGGCGACTTTGCGCTGCATGGCGTGAGCCATCATGGGGGCTCCTCCTGCCACTTGAGTGACCTTGTCTCCAGACTTGTCTGCCGTGCTCCCGTGTTGCCGGTGTGTCTCCACCGGTCTGCCACGACGGCTTGGTTTTTCTAAGAATATTACTTTTGGTGCGGTCCCGGATGGCGATTCCTGCCGGGTGGGGAAAACATCGTCATTGTGCACCATCGCCTGACGTTGACTGCACCAACAATACCAGCGTGGCGCGCTCCATCCAAGCCTCTCGCCAAAGAAAAACGGCATGAAATCTTCATGCCGTTTTTCTCACTTGCCTATTTCATCTGCGGGAAGGCGAACTCTGCTCCCGCGCTTGCCGTATTGGGCCAGCGCTGCATCACCGCCTTGGCCCGCGTATAGAAACGCACACCCTCCGGTCCATACATGTGGTGGTCGCCGAACAGGCTGCGCTTCCAGCCACCGAAGCTGCTGAACGCCATCGGCACCGGCAGCGGCACGTTCACCCCCACCATGCCCACTTCGATCTGGCGCACGAACTCGCGCGCCACGCCGCCGTCACGGGTATAGACGGCCACGCCGTTGCCATACTCATGGGCATTGATCAGTTCGACCGCGCTGGCGATATCCGGGCAGCGCAGCACGCACAGCACCGGGCCGAAGATCTCTTCCTTGTAGACCGTCATCTCCGGGGTGACGTGGTCGAGCAGGGTACCGCCGACGAAGAAGCCCTTCTCGAAACCCGGCACCTGGTAGCCACGGCCATCGACCACCAGCGTGGCACCTTCTTCCACACCACGGCCGATCAGTCCCTCGATGCGCTCCTTGGCGGCGGCCGTCACCACCGGGCCCATCTCGGCATCAGCGGCCATGCCTTCGTTGATCTTCAGGCTGCGGGCGCGGTCGGCCAGCGCCGCCACCAGCGCATCGCCGGCACTGCCCACGGCCACCGCCACCGAGATCGCCATGCAGCGCTCGCCAGCCGAGCCGAAGGCCGCACCCATCAGGGCATCGACGGCCAGCTGCATGTCGGCGTCGGGCATCACCACCATGTGGTTCTTGGCGCCGCCCAGGGCTTGCACGCGCTTGCCCTTGGCCGAACCACGGGCATAGATGTATTCGGCAATCGGAGTCGAGCCGACGAAGCTGATGGCCTTGACCTGGGGATGATCCAGCAGCGCATCGACGGTGACCTTGTCACCCTGCACGACGTTGAAGACGCCATCGGGCAGTCCGGCTTCCTGCAGCAGCTCGGCGATCAGGAGTGCAGCCGACGGATCGCGCTCGGAAGGCTTCAGCACGAAGCAGTTGCCACAGGCGATGGCGATGGGGAACATCCACATCGGCACCATCGCCGGGAAGTTGAACGGCGTGATGCCGGCCACCACGCCCAGCGGCTGGCGCATCGACCAGGCATCGATGCCACGGGCGATCTGGTCGGTGTATTCGCCCTTGAGCATCTGCGGGATACCGGCAGCGAACTCGACGATCTCGATGCCGCGCGCCACTTCGCCCTGGGCATCCGAGAAGGTCTTGCCATGCTCGCGCACGATGATGCGGGCGAAGTCATCGGCCCGCTGCTGGATCAGGTGCAGGAAGCGGAACAGCACGCGTGCGCGCGTCAGCGGCGGCGTGTTGGACCAGCTGGCGAAGGCCGCCACGCCAGCCTTCACTGCCGCATCGACTTCCTCGGTGGTGCCCAGCGCCACCTGCGCTACCGGCACGCCCAGCGCCGGGTTGAAGACATCGGCATAGCGCCCGCTCTTGGTATCGACGCGCTGGCCGCCGATGTAGTGTGCAATCTTTTCCATGAATCTTTCTTGCGTTGTAGTGAGGGATCAGGCCAGGGTCTTGAGGATGGCCGCCAGCTTGCCGAACAGCTCGTCGATCTGCTGCTTGTTGATCACCAGCGGCGGCGACAGGGCGATGATGTCGCCGGTCACACGGATCAGGATGCCATCGTTGAAGGCGCGTACGAAGGCGTCATAGGCGCGGGCGCCGACGCGACCCGGGATGGACGACAGCTCGATGCCGGCGATCAGGCCGATGGTGCGCACGTCGATCACGTGCGGCAGGCCGCGCAGTGCATGGGCCGCATCCTGGAAGTAGTCCGAGACCGCCTGTGCGTTCTCCAGCACCCCTTCGGTCTGGAACACCTCCAGCGAAGCCAGGCCGGCGGCGCAGGCCAGCGGGTGACCCGAATAGGTATAGCCGTGGAACAGCTCGATACCATCCGGGCCGTTCATGAAGGCGTCGTGGATGTGCTGCTTGACGAACACCGCGCCCATGGGCACCACGCCATTGGTGAGGCCCTTGGCGGTGGTGACGATGTCCGGTTCGACATCGAAGTAGTCGGAGGCGAAGGGCGTCCCCAGGCGGCCGAAACCGGTGATGACTTCATCGAAGATCAGCAGGATGCCATGCTTGGTGCACAGCTCGCGCAGGCGCTTCAGGTAACCCTTGGGCGGCACCAGCACACCGGTGGAGCCGGCCACCGGCTCGACGATGACGGCGGCGATGTTGGAGGCATCGTGCAGGGCGACGATGCGTTCCAGTTCATCGGCCAGGTGGGCGCCGTATTCGGGCTCGCCCTTGGTGAAGGCATTCTTTTCCAGGTTGTGGGTGTGCGGCAGGTGGTCCACGCCTTGCAGCAGCGCGGTGCTGAAGGTCTTGCGGTTGCCGCCGATGCCACCCACCGACATGCCACCAAAGCCGACGCCGTGATAGCCGCGCTCGCGCCCGATCATGCGGGTGCGGGTGGCGTTGCCGGTGGCACGGTGATAGGCCAGGGCGATCTTGATGGCGGTATCCACCGATTCCGAACCGGAGCCGGTGTAGAACACGTTGGAGAAGCGGTTGCCGGTATAGGCCTTGAGACGCTCGGCCAGTTCGAAGGCGCTGGGATGGCCCAGCTGGAAGGACGGCGCATAGTCCAGCGTGGCCACCGACTTCTGTACGGCCGACACGATCTTGGGATGGGCGTGACCCAGCGGTACGCACCACAGGCCGGCGGTGCCGTCCAGGATGGGATGGCCGGCATCGTCGCGGTAGTACATGCCCTCGGCCGAGACCAGCATGCGCGGCGCGGCCTTGAAGTTGCGGTTGGCGGTGAAGGGCATCCAGTAGGCGGACAGGCTGGAAGCGGAGGAATGATCTGGACTGGACATGGGGCGCACCATCGAAGAATGGGTGGAGAAAACCGTGGAGGCAATGAGAGTGCTTGATTATTGCCAGACACTGGCAGTATTGTTAGCTACACTTTTGATTTTGATCTGAAACTGTATTGCTTCAGTGGCTAAACTGTGTTGCTTGCAATAAGCGCCATGGTCGCTCGGGGTCGCATGGCTCGGTTGGCAACAAGCCCTGATTGCATAGGCTTTTCAAGGAAAGGTGCAACGACTGGCTTGCGGCTGAAGCGAGCAATACAGTACCCGCATGAACGATACACCTATGTCTCGCCCGGCAATGCAGTGCAAGACACAGGACAATGTCCCACCCCGAAAGGAAGAGCATGGCCAAGCTCCAGCGCGCCCCGCTGCAACTGGATCTGCAACGCAATACCGCCGCCCGGCTGGTGGAACAGGTGGCCGACGGCCTGGCACGCCTGATCGAATCGGGCGAACTGCGCTCGGGTGAACGGCTGCCCTCGGTGCGTCATTTCGCGCAGAGCCACGCCATCGGCGCCTCCACCGTGGTGGAAGCCTACGAGCAACTGGTCGCACGCGGCATGCTGCTGGCGCGCCGCGGGGCCGGTTTCTTCGTGGCCGCGCGCGCCGGGCAGGGCGGTGCGCGCGCCGTGTTCGTACCGCACGAGCCGGTGATCGACTCGGCCTGGCTGCTCTCGGAAATGTTCGCCGACGAGCGCGTGCCCATCAAGGCCGGCTGCGGCTGGCTGCCCGGCAAGTGGCTCAACGACGAAGGCCTGCACCAGGCCGAACGCCGCATCATCCGCTCACCCGGCGCGCAGCAGGTCGGCTATGGTCACCCCTACGGTTACGCACCGCTGCGCCAGCTGATCACGCAATTCCTCGGTCACTGGTCGCTGGAGCTGGGCATCGACCAGGTGCTCACCACGCACGGCGCCACCCAGGCGCTGGACCTGGTGATCCGCACCATGACCCAGCCCGGCGACACCGTCATGATCGACGATCCCGGTTACTGCAACCTGATCGCCATGCTGCGCCTGGCCGGCCTGAATGTGATCGGCGTGCCGCGCACCCCGGGCGGTGTCGATACCGACATGCTGGACGCGCTGGCACGCACGCACCGGCCCAGGATGTTCTTCACTACCAGTGTGCTGCAGAATCCCACCGGCACCTCCTATACGCCGGCCTGCGCCATGCGCGTGCTGCAGGCCGCCGAGCGCCATGGCTTCTGGGTGGTGGAAGACGACATCTTCCGCGAGCTGGGCCAGGCCACCGACCCCATGCTGGCCGCGCTGGATGGCTTGCAGAGGGTGATCTACGTGGGCAGCTATTCCAAGACCATCGCCCCTTCGCTGCGCGTGGGCTACATTGCCTGCCAGCGCGAACTGGCGCGCCAGATCGTGCATACCAAGATGGTGCTCACGCTCACCAATTCCGAAATCAACGAGCGGCTGGTACACAACGTCCTGACCGAAGGCCATCACCGGCGCCATGTGCAGACCCTCAATGCCACCCTGCTCAACGCCCAGGCCACACTCAATGCCAAGCTGACCGAAGCGGGACTGACGCCTTTTACGGCGGCACGCGGCGGCATGTTCACCTGGGCCACCATCGAGGATTGCGCACTGTCGGCACGCGAGATCGCCGACCGCGCAAGGCAGAAGGGGATCTGGCTGGCGCCGGGGGATTTCTTCCATCTGTCGGCGCCGGAGAAGACCAGCTTCCGCTTCAATGTGGGATATGCGGATGTGCCGGAGTTGTTTGATTTCTTGCGGGGCTTGTAGGCTAGCTGTCCTGTGCCATCCAAGGTATCCGATGAAGAGAACGCCATGATCCTGTTGTCGACGAGTCGCCTGATCTTGAGTCCTCCCTTGCGCAGCGAGGCCGGGGAACTGCTTGACTACTACGTACGCAACAGAGTCCATCTGAAGCCATGGGAGCCGACGAAGACGGACGACTTCTTTACTGCAATCGCGATGGAAAAGCGCATCCACGACATGACATGCAAGATGGAAGCGCAGCAGTCATTGCACCTGATCCTGCGCGACAGGGCGACTAAAACCATCATCGGCGAGTGCGGATTTACCCATATCATGCGCGGACCATTCCAGGCATGTCACCTCGGGTTTTCACTCGACCATGCGTCTGAAGGAAAGGGCCTGATGCATGAAGGCCTGCGCTGCGCGATCGATTTTGTTTTCTCCAGGCTAGGGCTGCATCGCATCATGGCGAACTATCGGCCCGAGAACAGGCGTAGTCATGCCTTGCTGCAGCGTCTGGGATTTGAGCAGGAAGGTCGGGCCGCTTCCTACCTGATGATCGACGGGGAGTGGCGAGACCATGTCTTGAGTTCGCTGATCAATCCGGTGGAGCGTCGGCAAGAGGAGAGGCCTGGCGCGTAGCCGGCCGGTTTCAGCCAAGAGAAGAGAGGAAGCGCGAATGCCCAACGATCATCTGGTCTTTGTATTTGGCACCCTGAAGGAAGGCTTTCCCAATTTCGCTACGAACCGGGGTAGCAGGCGCCCGGGAGAATTCGTGACCGTCGATCGGTATCCGCTTTACCTGATCGGGGATCGCATGTCCCCATGGATGATCGCCCACCCCGGCGAGGGCATGCAGGTACATGGCCAGGTCTTTTCGGTCAGCGACACGGCGCTCGCTGCCATGGATGCGCTCGAACGCATCCATGAGTCCGATGGATATCGACGTCTGCAGATATCCGTAGCTCTTGCCACGGGTGACCCGGGCGAAACGATCACGGTATTTGCCTATCTGAAGCCGCTGGAACAGTTCGATGCGGGCATGATCAGAAAGGGGCCGTTGAGCACCTATGAGCTCGCCGATGCGCGGCTGTATCGTCCTCGTTAGGTACGTCAATCTCGATGTCATCAGCCATCTGTCAGGAATGCATGCGAACATTTGCCGGCATGGGGAGCGCGACAGTTCCAGACCGGAAAAAAGAGCGCAGGCAGAGGCCATCGACAATGAGATCCGATAGGACATGAGACAAGCGATCCGCAAGACATGCAAGCTGCCGGGGATCATCTCGTGCTGGCTTGCAGTGGTGGTCATCACGGGGACCGCATTATGGAGTGGCCGCGCGCAGGCGCAAGAAGCGATCTGGGGCAAGGCCATGCACGAGCAGGTCATCATGATCCCCAACCTGGGCGACACCCTGCAGCTGGAGACCACGATCTTCAAGCCCAGCGGCAATGGCCCTTTTCCCGTGGTGATCATCAATCATGGCAAGGCGCGCGGCAATCCAGCCTGGCAGCCGCGTGACCGTTCGCCGGTGGTGGCGCGCGAATTCCTAGAGCGAGGCTATGCCGTCGTCCTGCCAATGCGCCAGGGCTTTTCGCATTCCGGCGGGGTCTACAGCGTCCCCGGCTGCAATCTCGAATATGACGGCAAGTATGAGGCCGATGATATCCAGGCCGCCGTCAACTTCGTCCAGCAACAGCCGTGGGCCGATCATGACAGGATCGTCGTCATCGGCCAGTCCCATGGCGGCCTCAGCACGATGGCCTTCGGCGCCCGCAATCCCGCCCATGTGAAAGCGCTGGTCAATTTTGCCGGCGGCCTGAACGAAGAGGGTACGAGTTGCCGCTGGCAGGATGCCCTGGTGCAGGCCTTCGAGAGCTACGGCAAGACCACCACCATTCCGAGTGTCTGGTTCTACGGCGCCAACGACAGTCTCTTTGATCCTGAGCTGGCCCGCCGCATGTTCGAGGCCTACACGAAGTCACACCGGGCCGATGTCCGGCTGGTGGCCTTCGGCCCCTTTGGCAAGGACGCCCATCAGCTCGGCGGCAGCGTTGCCGGGATCCCGATCTGGTGGCCGCCGACCGAAGCGTTATTGCAGAAGGTCGGCCTGCCGACCAGGCGCCTGTTCGTGGCCACCGACGAAGGGGAGTTGCCGGTCACCGAGATCGTGGATGGGCAACCGCCTGCGGGCCTGAGCCCGGCAGAGCAAGACGCCTATGCCGCCTTCCTGAAGCTGCACATGCCACGCGCCGTCGCGCGTTCGCCAGCGCATGTCTGGGTGAGCGTTTCCGGCGGGGCCGATTTCATCGAGCGGGCCCTGAAGAGTTGCCGGGAGAGATCTCCCCAGTCTTGCAGCCTGTATCTGGTCAATCAAAGCGTCGTGCAGAGCACGAATCTGGCACCAGTCATCGGGAGCCGCTAGGAATGGGCAAGCGCGTCACGGCCCTGATCATTGCCCTTGCCACACTCGGTGGCCCGGCATGGGGAGGGGATTTCTGCAGCTACCGCAATACCAACCAGCTGGCGTGGGACCGGGATCTCGCGGCGTCGCTGCGACGCTTCCTGGGTGCGCAGCGGGTTGATTTCTTCTATCCGGGGAAACTGCGCGAGCAGGTCGCCGACGGCCTGGGTGGTCCTCCCGACGACATCGAGGTGATCGGTGAAAATCTTAGATTCGCCTCCGCCTGCCGCGCGCACAATTGCCCTGAAAAGGCTGCCATCGTGTTCGCCTGCCCGGGTGTCATCAAGGCTGCCGGGATCCTGCACTACGAGTCCGGCTCTCCCGAGATACCGATCCTGACCGTCTACATGCGGGACCTGGCGTCCGGACCGACGTCGGCCTTCGTTGCCTGGAGGGAGCGCCTCGAACAGTCGCTCAACATCAGGATCAGGATGGAATGGCACACGCCCGGGCAATGACGCAAACCGTGTACAGTCTTGTCACCACTGCGATGCAGTGTGCAACCTGACGGGCAACTGGGCAACTGGGCAACGATACCAAGGACGACAATGATGGTTCTTCAACGACATGTGGCGGCATTCCTCCTCTTGCTTGCCATGGCGATGTCCCTGGCACCCCGGACCGCCACTGCGGCCACACCTGACGACGATATCCGGATGGCCACGCAAGTGCTACAGCTCAGGCAGATGATCTTGACGCAGGCGCAGTCTTGCGAAGCACACTATCTCGAGAAAGGGCGCACGTTCAAGTTCATCGAGTTCTTCTGGGAGGGAGATTATTTCGAGGTGCTGCACGGTGCGACCCTGGCATGGATGGTCTTGCCCGCAGCCGATCGGACGAAGAAGGAGCAGGCCCTGCGTGAGCAGGACCAGCAACTCCGTGCTGCTGCATCGAAGCGAAGCGAGGCCGAGTGGAACGCCTCCTGCGGGGATCTGTACACGCGCCTGGTCGACAAGGAAGGACGCCGGGATGCATTTGACAAGCCTGTCCGGCAGCGCATGGCGGAGATCTATGCGAAGGCGGCACAAGCCTTTATGCGCAGGGATAACGACTACACCATCGGTTGCATGAAAACCCAGTACAACCATGGTCTTCGCGATTTCGACACGGTGAAGAAAGTCTGTTCCTGCGTCACCGAGGCCATCACAAGCTCCGCCACGGCAGCGCAACTTGAGGCGCAACAATCTCACCCGGAGACGATGGCTTCGCAACCGTGGTTCTCGATCGCGGCTCCCAAGATCAATGCGTGCAAGGCATTGTGGGGAGCCAATCCCCATTGACGCAGAACCTCCGGGGATTGGCTGGCTGTGGACCTTCTTGCCTACCGGGCAGTCGTTCCTTCCCGTATCAGCTACCGGACTTCACGGCAACCGCGGCAGTCGGGGCAGCCGCATTGGTCGTTGCGGTCACGGCCGAAGGGAACATGTCCTTGAGCAGTTCGGCGGTGCATTCATCGCGCCATTGCAGCAAGGCCTTCTTGATCACCGCCGCCTGGTTGGCGAGCATTTCGTCATAGGTCGGACTGGTGTCGGTCTTCTCCGGCGCGCGCCTGCAGAAACCTTCGGCAAGTACCGTCTTGGTCTGCGCGTCGTACAACCTGGCCTTCACGCTATAGAGGACACGGTAGTGTGTCCAGTCGGTGGGGAAGTAGGCGAAACCCCAGTTGATCGTCTGGACGTCGACGATATAGCGCGCTGCCGGGGTTCCTGCCGGCGTAGTCGTATCGTCCGCCTTGATGGGAGTATCCGTGGCGCTGCCTTGTGCGCCATAGCGCCTGGAGAGCGTGTCGATCATCCCTGCGGCGATATCGTTGGCGGGATCGTCGATCGCGTTGGAGGCGACCAGTGCGTTGCCCTCCGAAATCATGACGAGGGCGCCGATGATGGCAAAGGTGGCCCGCCCGGCAGTCATGGCAGCAAAGTCGGGCTTCTTGTCACGCGCAAGCCGGGCCACCCGCTGATCCTTGAGGGTGTCGACATTGCTGGTAGAGAGGGCCTGTTTGTTGACGCTGACGCATCCGGTCATCAGGATGGCGGCAAGACCCATTGAGGTGATGGCGAACAACTGGCGAAGCTTTTGATTTGTCATGGTGCTTTGCGTGGTGGGTGAGAAATCTGTTTCTGCCAATGAGCGATACCAGCGCAGTGCTTGTCTCAACCTTGCCTGGTCTGCGCCGGTGATGGCAGCCTTGTCCTGCGTGCGTGCGTGCGTGCATGGCAGTGCGTTGCGACGCACGGCAGGGCTTTCAGGATCGGGTCAGGAACGCAATGGCAAGGAAAATGCCGGTGGCTGGTGGTGCGGGCAGGCAAGTACAGAGATGGACATTCTTGTTTTCATGGCTCTATATGGCGCTTGTCGTTGTTCTGTGCGGCGACCCCCCCAGGCTCGCCCCTCATGTCGTCCAGATTGTAAATCAAAGTAAAGAAAATTGTGTCTGCTGGCCCTGGCTAATTTTGTTTCCGCATGGCATCTGCCGCCCCGGCAGTTTTCGATCAAAATGGATGTCCTGATGGCCAGGCACAAGGAGCTGTGCAAGCCAGCCTGGTACCTGCGTCCGATGTCCCCGGCAGGAAGCCTTCCATGATTGATTTTCAAAGGATCTGAACAATGACGTTTTCAGCACCCAGCGGCATCCGCGCCGTGGTCTTCGACTTCGGCGGCGTACTCTTCGACTGGAATCCCCAGCACCTGTATCGCGAACTGATCGCCGACGAAGAGGAGCGCCGGCATTTCCTCGAACGCATCTGCTCGCCCGACTGGAACGTGCAACAGGATGGTGGCCGCACCCTGGCCGAGGGCACCGCGCAGCTGGTGCAGCAGCATCCGCAGCACGAGGCGCTGATCCGCGCCTTCTATGAGCGCTGGCACGAGATGCTGCGCGGTCCCCTGCATGAGGGAGTGGAGCTGCTGCGTGACCTGCATGCGCAACAGGTGCCGGTGTTCGGCCTGACCAACTGGTCCGCCGAGACTTTCCCCTATGCGCGTGACAACCACGACTTCCTGCAATTGTTCGGCGACATCGTGGTGTCGGGGACCGAGCGTTGCATCAAGCCCGATGCGCGCATCTACCAGATCGCGCTGGAACGCTATGGTCGCTACCTGCCCGATCTGCAGCCGCAGCAGCTGGTCTTCATCGATGACGTGCAAAAGAATATCGACGCTTGCCACGCCCTCGGTTGGCAGGGCATCCATCACGTCGATGCAGCGCAGACCCGGGCGCAACTGCGTGCGCTGGGCCTGCCGGTCTGAGTAGGCCTGTCTAGTCGCAGCGCCCGCTCTGCAGGTCGCACTGGGCCGCTGCGCTCTCCGTCGCCGGCGGCTGGTCACCGGCTTCATCACGCAGGTACTGCGCCCACTGCTCGGGCTGTCCCAGCCAGCGGCCGGTGTCCAGTACCTCCAGCGTGTCGCCCCGTTGCAGCACGAAGGTGGGGAAGCCGCGACCACCGACGTAGTTCAGCAGCTCGCGGCTGGCTTCGATGTGGTCGGCCAGTTCTTCTTCCTGCATCCGTTGCAGGGTCTGGGCAAATGCCGTGGCATCGACGCCCAGCGCCTGGGCCAGTTCGGTCAGTGTCGCCACTTCCGAAATGCGGCGACCCTGCTGGTAGTGCGCGCGCTGGATGGCCGCCAGCATGTCCAGTCCGGCCTCTTCGTCCTTGAGCGCTTGCACCGCCAGCACGGCGGCAATCGGCGGGGCCGAGTCGAACACGGCGTCGGTGTCGGTCAGCAATCCATTGAAGTAATTCTCGCCAAACACCTGTCCGGTCATCTGCGCGATGCGCTGGTCGTGCGGCATCACGTAGTCGCGCAATTGTGCGTCGACGCGGCGGCGGTTGCGGCCGGCCATCATGCCGCCACCATGGGCTTGCACCGGCAGCACGCGGCGGGCGGCGGCCACCAGCGGGGCGGCGCCGTAGCACCAGCCGCACAGCGGGTCGTGGATGTAGTGCAGCACGGTGTCGGGTGCAGTCTGGGGGCGGGTCATGATGGCATTCCTCTTGATTGAATCGGCATCGGGCCTGCGGTGTTCTGCACCGTCAGGCCCGTTGCGTGGGTACGACTTAGTAGCCTACCGTGAAACGTGCGCGCACGTGCTTGGCTTGTTCCAGTTCATCCAGCAGGGCCACGGCATAGTCCTCGTAGGAGATCCAGCTCTTGCCATCGGCACCGACCAGCAACTGGTCGCCGCCCAGGCGGAACTGGCCGGTGCGCTCACCGGCGGTGAACAGGGCCGAAGGCGACAGGAAGGTCCAGTCCAGCGCCGCTTCGGCGCGCAGGGCATTGAGGAAGTCGCGGCCGCCCGAGGCTTCCGGCTTGTATTCGGCCGGGAATTCGGGGGTGTCGATCAGAGCCTTGCCCGGTGCGATTTCCAGGCTGCCGGCACCACCCACGACGGCCAGGCGCTTGACGCCGGCGGCTTTCACGGCCGGCAGCAGGTCGGCGGCGGTGAAGGTGGTGAAGCGGCCGCTGGAGACCACCACGTCGGCGCCCTTGATGGCGCTGGCCAGGGCGTCGGCGTTCTTGACGTCGGCGGCGACGGCGGTCACGCCGGTGCGCACCGGGATCTTGGCGGCGTCACGGGCGATGGCGACGATGTTGTGGCCGCGGCGCAGTGCTTCTTCCAGGATGCGGCTGCCGACATTGCCGGAGGCGCCGATGAGTGCGATTTTCATGATGTTTCCTTTCGGGAGATTGAACAGCTTCAACAGCTTGGATGGATCAGGTTGGCGGGCGGGCAAGGGCTCAGGGCCACTTCATGTCACCCTTGATGACCTTGGCGGACAGCTCCAGCGAGCCGGTGTCGCCCAGGTCGGGATAGCGTTGCTGCATGGCGGCGACCAGGGCGGCGGAGTCGGCGGCCTTGGCCGCTTCTTCATCGAAGGCCTTGAGGTAGTCGCGGGTGAAGCGTACCGAGGCGATATCCTGCGGCGCACCGGCGGCGTAGTGGCCCGGGACCACGATGGCCGGTTTGAGCTTCTCGATGCGTGCCAGCGTGGCCAGCCAGTCCTGGCGTGCCTTCAGGCTTTGCGTATCGGCCACCCACACATGGATGTTGCCGGCCACGACCACGCCGCCGACCACGGCCTTGAGCGAGGGGATCCACACGAAGCTGCGATCCGGTTGCGCGCCGTCCAGGCCGATGATGTCCAGCTTGCGGCCTTCCAGCGTGAGGCTGTGGCCTTTCAGTACCTCAGGCGTGAGGGTGGCGTGCGGGGCATTGTCACCCAGCTTGGGGCCCCAATAGGCCAGCTTGCCTTGGGCGGTCTCGCGGATGTGTTGCACGGTCGGTGCGCTGGCCACGATCCTGGCCTTGGGATAGGCGGCGTGCAGGGTTTCCAGGCCGAAGTAGTAGTCCGGGTCGCCGTGGCTGATGTAGATGGTGGTCAGGGTTTTGCCGCTGGCGCGGATCTTTTCCACCACCTCCCGGGCTTCGCGCTGGCCGAACTGGGCGTCCACCAGGATGGCATCGCGCTCACCGCTGACCAGCACCGAGCTGACCGGGAAGATGGCGCTCTTGCCGGGATTGTAGACGTCGAGCTTGAGCGCCTCGGCGGCGTGGGCGGCGGTGCTGCCAAGGGCCAGCAGGCCGGTGACGGCCAGGGCCAGGGTGTGGCGCAGCAGGCGGGAAGGGTGGGACATGTCGGGCTCCGGTAACGGTGGATTCGGGTATCAGGAGTCGCCATCATAGGATCGCTTTTGTTTTTGAAAAACAGCATAATCCATCACAGTTTGTTTCTGAAATCGTTCAAATGGATATCGCAGGGGGTAGCGCGGATGGACAGGCTCATGGCCATGCAGGTGTTCGTGAAGGTGGTCGATGGCGGCAGCCTGTCGGCGGCGGCCGAGCAGCTGGATCTGTCGCGGCCGGTAGTCTCGCGCTATGTGGCCGAGCTGGAAGACTGGGTGGGGGCGCGCCTGCTGCACCGGACCACGCGGCGCCTCTCGCTCACGCCAGCGGGCAACGAGATCCTGCCGCGTTGTCGGCAGATGCTGGAGTTTTCGGAGGACATGCGCCATGCGCTGGAAGCGCCCGATGAAACCCCGCGTGGCCTCCTGCGCATCACCGCCAGTACCTCGTTTGCCCAGACGCAACTGATCCAGGCAGTGGTCGACTACGGTCGTCGCTATCCCGAGGTGGCGGTGGACCTGATGGCGCTGGACCGCACCGTGAACCTGGTGGAAGAGCGCATCGACCTGGCCATCCGCATGACCAACCGGCTCGACGCCAACCTGATCGCGCGCAAGCTGGGCGTGTGCCGCTCCATCATCTGTGCCTCACCCGATTACCTGGCGCGCCACGGCACGCCGCGCAAGGTGGAGGAGCTGGCCCTGCACAATTGCCTGACCCACTCGTATGTGGGGCGCAGCCTGTGGCAGTTCGATGCGAGGAGAAAGGGTGGACGCGGCCAATCGGTGGCGGTGGGCGGCAGCATCAGCGCCAACGAGGTCACGGTGCTGCTGCAGGCGGTGCTGGCCGGGGTGGGCATCGGCCACATGCCGGCCTATACGGTGGCGCCGCTGGTGGCTACCGGCCAACTGGTGGCCTTGCTGCCCGACTACGAGCCGCTGCAGCTGGGCATGTATGGGGTCTATGCCTCGCGCAAGCACATGCCGGCGACGCTGCGGAGCATGCTGGACTTCCTGGCCCAGCGCTTCGCCGGCCAGCCCTTCTGAGCGGGCGCGTTCGGGTTCAGGGCGTGATGCTGAGCAGCTTGTGGACCAGCTCCGAGGAGGTGGCGGCGGCGAACTTGCGCATCAGGCGGGCGCGGTGCATTTCCACCGTGCGCGGGCTCAGTTCCACCTGGCGGGCGATGAGCTTGCTGGTCTTGCCTTCCACCAGCAGGGCGGCGATTTCGCGCTCGCGCGGGGTCAGGCCGGGGGCGATGGGACGCTTGGCGCTGACATCCTCGAAGGTCCAGATGCCGGCCGCATGCGGATCGCCCTGCACCAGCGCATGGCCGGTGACGTGGCACCAGAACATCTCATCGCTGGAGCGCTTCATGATGCGCTCGTCGGAGTAGAAACCCTTTTCGTTGAGCAGCGGCACCAGGCGCAGGCCGGTACGTTCGAACTCGTCGGCGGTGGGGTAGATTTCCTGGAAGGACAACTGCCGCAGGTCTTGCACGTCGTAGCCGAACATGGCCGCCATGGCCAGGTTGCCCTGCTGGATGATGCGGTGGTGTGAGACGCACATGCCGATGGGCGCGTGCATGAAAACCTGTTCGAAGTCGATGGGCAGTGGCTGGGTCATGGGTGTGCTGCAAAAATCGGCTGGTCCCTCGAACCCGGCGCGGCACCCGATGGGCGGTGTTATGCTGCATTGCGCCAGGTATTTTTACCGTATTGTATGGCTTATTTCACCTGACCTATGATATTTGGCGCTGATTGGCGCCAGGCCGTCGCCTGTGTGCGGCGGGAAAGAGAAGCGCCAATGCCGATCCCCGTTTTATGCTTGCCATCATGCTCGCAAGACAAGAGCCGAAAGGAGACTCGTGAATAAAGTGTACCCGGACGCGGCCACCGCGTTGAAAGACATCGTCAAGGACGGCCAGACCATTGCGGTTGGTGGCTTTGGCCTGTGTGGCATCCCCGAGGCGTTGATCGCCGCCCTGCGTGACTCGGGCGTGCAGAACCTGACCGCCATTTCCAACAACGCCGGCGTCGATGGTTTCGGCCTGGGCCAGTTGCTGTCCACCCGCCAGATCAAGAAGATGATCGCGTCCTACGTGGGCGAGAACAAGGAGTTCGAGCGCCAGTACCTGGCCGGTGAACTGGCGCTGGAATTCACCCCGCAAGGCACGCTGGCCGAGAAGCTGCGCGCCGGTGGCGCTGGCATTCCGGCCTTCTTCACCAAGACCGGCGTAGGCACGCTGGTGGCCGAAGGCAAGGAAGTGCGCGAATTCGACGGCCAGCGCTACGTCATGGAACGCTCGCTGGTGGCCGACGTGTCGCTGGTGAAGGCGCAGAAGGCCGACAAGGCCGGCAACCTGATCTTCAACAAGACCGCGCGCAACTTCAACCCCAACGTGGCGATGGCCGGCAAGGTCACCGTGGTCGAGGTGGAAGAACTGGTGGAAGTGGGCCAGCTCGATCCTGACCAGATCCACACCCCCGGCATCTTCGTGCATCGCATCGTGGTCAACGCCACGCCCGAGAAGCGCATCGAACAACGCACCGTGCGCGCATAAGAGGAGACACGACAATGGCATGGACCAGAGATGAAATGGCTGCCCGCGCAGCCAAGGAACTGCAGGACGGCTTCTACGTGAACCTGGGTATCGGCTTGCCCACGCTGGTGGCCAACCACGTCCCCAGCGATATCGAAGTGTGGCTGCAGTCGGAGAACGGCCTGCTGGGCATCGGCCCCTTCCCCACCGAAGACAAGGTCGACGCTGACCTGATCAACGCCGGCAAGCAGACCGTGACGACCATTGCCGGTTCGTCCTTCTTCAGCTCGTCGGACTCTTTCGGCATGATCCGTGGCGGCAAGATCAACATCGCCATCCTGGGTGCGATGCAGGTCTCGGCCAAGGGTGACCTGGCCAACTGGATGATCCCCGGCAAGATGGTCAAGGGCATGGGCGGCGCGATGGACCTGGTGGCCGGCGTAGGCCGTGTCGTGGTGCTGATGGAGCACGTGGCCAAGGCCAAGGATGGCAGCACCTCGAAGAAGATCCTGAAGGACTGCAACCTGCCGCTGACCGGCGTGGGCGTGGTCAACCGCATCATCACCGACCTGGGCGTCATCGACGTGACCCCGGGTGGCCTGAAGCTGATCGAACTGGCCACCGGCGTGACCAAGGAAGAAGTCGTCGAGCAGACCGAGGCTGCGCTGGATGTGAGCGAAGTCTGATCGCCATCCGCGGTCATCGATCTCTGCAAAGAAAAGGGCGCTGCATCTGCAGCGCCCTTTTTTCATGTGACCCGGCTGCTAGCGCCAGCTCCCCATGGCGTCGAGGAAGGGTGAGGGCACGGCCTCGCTCCAGCGCAGCGGCAGGGCGTGTTCCAGCAGGCGCGCGGATTGCACCTGCAGGCGCAGCAGCCGTTGCGCCCCGGCAAAGGCCTTGACCTCGGGGCCATCCCAGATCACCTCGGCATGCACGGCCAGATAGAGCAGGGCGCCGCTGGCGAAGTCGGCGAACAGCAGGCCGGCCTGCGCATTGACCAGCAGGTTGCCGATGGTATTGAAGAAGGAATTGCCCACGAAGTCCGGCACGCAGAGGCTGGCATCGCCGTCGACCCGGACAAAGCCCGGCTTGCCACCGCGATGCGAGACATCCACCCCGTGGGGGCGCTCGCTGCCCGCCGCGGCGGTGGCGATGAAGAAGGTATCGGCAGCGCGCACCAGTGCTTGCATGGCTGGTGTCAGCGTAGTGCTGTCGCTGATGACGGTGGCAGGCAGTTGCTCTGCCTCCAGCAATTCGGGCTGGCGTGCTTGTATGTACTTGGGACAGTTGCCGAAGCTCTGGGTGATGGCGATGTCCATGTCCTGTTCCGACCATGCCCGCAGCACGCCATTGGCGCGATTGCGCCGACGCGTGTGCGGTTCTATCCCCAGCAGGCCCAGTGGCGCGCCGTCGTGCAGGTTGCCGCGCAGCGGATCGCCGGCGGCCATGCGCATGCCGCTGAGGGTGAGTCGGCGTTCGTCGGGCGCCTGCACGAAGCCCGGTGCCCCCGTCACGATGGAGGCCCAGGGCTGTCCCCGCGCATCCACCGAGCCCACCAGCAGGAAGGGCAGTTGCGCGAAGAAGCTGCGATGCTGCTCCGGCATGTAGTCGCGGATCACGCGCGGGCCCAGTTCAGCCATCTTTTCGCGCATGCCGGCGCGCTCTTGCGCATACCGCTCGCCGGCGTGGAAAGTACTGTCGATGCTGGAAGGATGCGGGGACATGGAACGCTCCTGGGTGGGATGGGATCAGGCTGCCAGCGCGTGCGGTGACGTCGGCATGGCGACGAAGCCGGGCAGCGCTTCCACGCGCGCCAGCCAGCTGCGCACATGGGCGTAGGGCGCCAGCGCGACGCCACCTTCCTGCACATGGGCAATATAGCTGTAGCAGGCGATGTCGGCGATGGTGGCGTGGTCTGCGGCCAGGAAGCTGCGTCCATCCAGATGGGCCTCCAGCAGGGTCAGCAGGGCGAGGGTCTTGTCCCGCGCCAGTGCGTAGTCGAGCTCGCGCTTGAAGAGCTTGACCAGCCGCACGCGATTGGGGCCTTCGAAGATCTCGCCCGAGGCCAGCGACAGGAATTGCTGGACCCGCGCCGCGCCCACCGCATCGGTGGGCAGCCATGAGTCGCCACCATAGCGACGCGCCAGGTAGACCAGGATGGCGGTGGAGTCGTAGAGCACCACGTCGCCATCAACGATGACCGGCACCTGGCCGCGCGGATTGAGCGCCAGGAAGGGCGGCTGCTTGTGCTGGCCGCCCGGCAGGTCGACATCGATGACCTCGTGCGGCAAGGCCAGCAGGGATAGCATCAGCTTGACGCGATGCGCGTGGCCGGACAGGGGAAAGCTATAGAAACGGATGGGGGTGGACATGGGATCTTCTCGGGAAATGGACAGGCCCCCGGCGGGGCGTGATATCCGGCAATCATTTGATTGTGTACCGAACGATCGGTACAATAAAGCCTGTTCCAGAGGCTTGTCAACAGCGTCGTGTAACTATTTTTGGCCGGTGGACGCAGCGCCTGGGGAGCCAGCAGTCTTATAATCGACCCGATTCCAACCTTCATGCATCCGTGGCTAAGCTGCTACGGATCCGGAAACCCAGCTCATGCCCGCACCCAGTCTCACCCGCGAAGAAGTTGCGCAACGCCTGCTCGCCGAATTCCGCCGCTCCGGCTACGAGGGCGCCAGCCTGTCCAGCCTGTCGGCGGCCACCGGGCTGGGCAAGTCCAGCCTCTACCACTACTTCCCCAATGGCAAGGTGGATATGGGCCTGGCGGCCATGGAAGTGGTCGGTGCGTGGATGCAGGAGAAGGTGATTCCCCAGCTGCAAGGTGGTGGCGATCCGGAAAAGCGCATCAAGCGCTACTTTGCGGCCCTCAGCGAGTTCTACGCCAAGGGGACGCTGCCCTGCCTGACCGACCTCTTCACCATCGGCGAGGCGGCGGGCTATTTCCAGCAGCAGTTCCGTCAGCGCATCGGCCAGGGCATCAAGCTCATCGCCGCGGTGCTGGAAGAGGCCGGCATTGCGCCGGCCGAAGCCGCCCGTCGCGCCGAGGATGGGCTGGTGATGTTGCACGGCGCCCTGGTGGTGGCGCGCGCGCAGGGCAATACGGCGGTGTTCGTGCGCACCATCAAGGCGATCCCGGAGATGCTGCTGGCGCCCCAGGACGACTGAGCCCGCCCGCGTTCAGCGCTGCTCGGGATGGGCAAAGCAGACGCGGTTGCGCCCGGCACTCTTGGCCAGGTAGAGCGCTTCGTCGGCGGCATTGAGCACGTCCTCGACACGGCGATGCCGTTCCCGCCGCAGGGTCGCCACGCCGATACTCACCGTCACGACCCGCAAGGGGCTGGCGGCATGCACGATCAGGCGGCTGTAGACGGCCTCGCACAGCCGGTGTGCCATCAGCAGCGCGCCGTGCTCGTCGGTCTGCTCCAGCAGCACCACGAACTCCTCGCCACCATAGCGACCGGCCCAGTCGGTCTGGCGCGGCAGGTTTTCCGTCAGTGCCGTGGCGACTTCCTGCAGGACGATATCGCCCATCTCATGGCCATAGGTATCGTTGTAGAGCTTGAAATAATCCACGTCGATGAACAGCGCCGAGAAGCTGGCGCTGGGATTGCGCAGACAACGTTCCCAGGTGGTGCGCAAGGCTTCGTCCAGTGAGCGCCGGTTCAGCAGCCCGGTGAGGCTGTCGGTACGGGCCAGTTCCTCCAGCCGCTTTTCGGCCGTGACGCGCTTGCGCAATTCCTGGCGCACATGCAGCAGCAGCGCGGTGGCCAGGACCGTGAAGGCGGCCAGCGACAACAGGACGGCATAGAGCGTCTCGCGCCAGTTCCTGAAGATCGCTTGCTCGGCGCGCCCGACAAACACGATCAGCGGCGAACCCGGAATGCGCCGGAAGGTGTAGAGCCTATCCACGCCATCGGTGGTGGCGCGCGCAAAGAAGCTGCCATCCTCCTCGGCCAGCATGGACTTGATGCGCAGGTAGTTGGCGTTGTTGCCGAGATCGCGGCCGATGACGGCGGCCTGGTAAGGGACCCGCATGTAGGCCACGCCCTCATCCGAATACAGCGAGATCACGCCGTCATCGCCCAGCGCCAGGCCCATGAACAGATCGCGGAAATAAGCCAGGTCCAGCGCCATGACGACGATGCCATCGAAGCTGCCATCGGCGCGTGCCAGCCGCTTGGACAGGACCACCACCGGCAACTCGTTGCCCAGGCTGGCCTGGATGGGCCGCGAGATGTACAGGCCCGTCTCGGGGTGAAGACGATGCACGGTGAAATAGGCGCGATCGGCGTAGTTGGGGCGTACCTGCGTCGCGCTGCGCCGCGAGGTGGCGCGCACCTGCCCCTGGGCATCGATGACGGCCATGACCGTGATATGGCTCACGCTGGCGGTGCTGCCAAACAGATAGGCATAGCGCTGGCTGTCAGACAGGGGCAGCGTTCCCAGCGGATGCAGGTAGCGGTAGGCCAGGGTATCGAGCGACAGCGACAGCATTTCGATATTGCGTGAAATGGCGCGCTGGGCAATGAGGGTGACGTTGCCGGCATTGGCCACGGCCGACAGGCGGGTCTGCCGATAGCTCTGGTAAAGCGTGCTGGCACAGATGGCAAAGACCATCAGGACGGCGATGACCAGGATCAGCGCCAGATATTTCTTCAACTGCTTGATTTTATTTCCCCCCGGAGAATACAGGCGCAATTAACGCATAGATCCCGGGGATGAACCAGCTTGTCGCAAGGCAACGTCCATGGCCCGCAACAGGCCCGCGATCAATGCGCCGCGCTGGACGAAAACACGTTGATGACCATCACCCCAGCCACGATCAGTCCGATGCCGGCCACGGCCGGCCAGTCCAGCCGCTGCCCGTGGATCAGCCAGGCCGCCAGCGTGATGAGCACGATGCCCACCCCTGACCAGATCGCATAGGCCACGCTGGTGGGCATGGTCTTGAGCGTGAGCGAGAGGCAATAGAACGACACGGCGTAGCCCAGCACCACGATGGCGGCGGGCAGCAGGCGGCTGAACCCCTGGGAGGATTTCAGCGCGGTGGTGGCAATGACTTCGGCGATGATGGCCACCGAGAGCGAGAGATAAGCAGACATGAGGGCTCCTGACAGGGAAAGTCGTCTCATCCAGGGTCAACGAAGATCGACCGGGATGATCTCTACCGATAATACCGAGGGATGATGGTGTTTCGATGGACTGCTCGGGAGTCGCCCGGGAGCGGATGGTTATTCGGTCATTCGGTCATTCGGTCATTCAGTCGATAGGGCCTGAGCCAGGCCTGCGGCGTCATGCCATAGCAGGCGCGCATCGAAGATGCGCGTGGCCAGCGTGGTCAGCAGCGTCGATAGCGCCAGGACCAGCAGCGCCGGTCCGGGGTGGACATGCAGCGGCGTTGCGCTCCCCGCGCAGGAGGCCGCCAGGCTGGCGATCACCAGCGGCAGCATGGCGCAACGGCTGGCACCCGTCTGCCAGCGCAGCAGCGTGGCGAGACGGCGTGGTGGTTGGCGCCATCCTTGCCATGCCGTCAGCAGCAACATGGCCATCAGGCCCAGGCGCAAGAGCGGAAAGAGCAAGGCGCTGACGGTGAGCAGGATGACCGCCAGCATGTCGCCCGCATGCCAGCCGGCGCTGATGGTGGCCATCAGCGGACGCGGCACCGGCCCGGCCGGGCCATCGGCCACGCTCATGGTCAGCAGCCCGGCAGCCAGAAAGGCCAGCGCGGCCATGGCCAGCAGCATGGCGCAGCGGGTCAGGCTGAGCGCGTGAGCGCGGTGCAGAGGATGGCCGCAGCGCAGGCAGCGCAAGCTGTCCATGCTGTCCGCATGGACGCGCTGGCACTGGCGACAGCTCAGCAATCCCATGGTGCTGGCGGAGCAGACATTGACGGACATGATCGTGTACCCCGGCACCGGCTATGGCCAGCGGTGGTCGCTGTCCAGGAACAGGATCGCTACCAGCACAATGGCCAGCAAGCCACTGGCGCTGGCGGCGATGCCGATGACGAGCGTCCCCATGGCGCTGGCCTGGTACAGCGCCAGCAGCATGCCCAGCATGTAGAGCTCGGTGATGATCCAGGGTCGCAGTTGCCGCAAGCAGCGCAGCAGGCGCTGGCCGCGCCCGGCCAGGAGCGGCGTGCACGGTGAGCGCGGCGGGCGCGGCGGGCGTGGAGCGATGAGCCCGGCCACCATGAGCGAGAGTTCGATGGCTGGCAGCACGATGGTGGTGACCAGCATCAGCAGCGCGATGGGCAACATGCGGCCAGCCTGCATCAGTGCGATGCAGCCCCACAGGGTCAGCGGGAGTGATACGCCCTGCAGGTTGACCTCGGCGATGGGCCAGAGATGGCTGGTCACCAGGAACACGGCTGCCGCCAGCACCAGCGGCAGTCTCATGTCAGTACCTCTGGCCGGGACCCGATAGAGCAGGGCGTCGCAGCGCTGGCAGAGCGCCGCTTCACCCTCCTGCAAGGGCGCGCGCAGGTGGATGCCGTCGCAGCAGGGGCAGGCCACCAGGTCCTGCAGGGTGGCCTCGGCGATCCAGGGGGGCGAAGCAGGTGGCTCATCGGGGCGCGCAGTCATGGAGCGGCCTATCGCAGCTGCGCCACCAGCGCTTCGGCGCCCTTGTCGATACCGGCCCGGGAGGCGCTGAGCGCGCCCATGCTGGCGCCGATATCCCAGGGTTTGGGGTATTGCTTGCTGATGAAGGCCTTGAGCAGTCGGCGATCGCGGGCATCGTAGATCTCGACGGCATAGATCACCGAGCCGCCGATCATGGCTTCGCGGTCGCGGGCGTTCTGGACCGCATTGTAGAGACCGCCACCGATGTCGAAACGGGTCAGCGTGGAGAGCACGGCGGTATTGGTCCTGGCGCCGGTCAGGGTGAGGCGGATCAGCAGGGTATCGTCGCGTGGCGTCTGCGTGAGCGCGAAGCGCTGGCGCAGCGCATCGACGAAGCGTTGCTGCATGTAGCTGGCCAACGCGCCCTTGTCGGCATCGCTCATGTCGCCGAACTGGTGGTCGGCGCCGCCATAGACGATGACCGGCGCCACCTGCACGCTGCGATAGCGGCTCCAGTCCACCGGCTGCTCGTAGCTGAAGGGAACGCGACCGGTACGGTCGCCGGTGTTGCTGGAGAGCTGTGCGGCCGAGTCGATGCCGGTGTACTTGACCGGGTCCGAACTGGCGCACGCCGTCAGCAGGGCGCACAGGAGCGCGACGAAGCCGGAACGCTTCATCGTCAGGATGGAAGGCATAGGGATAGTCCTCTACAGGATGCGGTACAAGCGCCCGGTCGCACAGGCGCCGGGCGGGACAGGCCATCCCGCACGGCGGCGCGCGCGTTCCCGTCCGGGGGACGATCCGGAAACACGCACGCCACCGGCGACAGGGCTGAAAGGACTATAGCAGCTTATCGCCAATTTACAAACCAACCAGACGGTTTTTATTGTAACCGTGGTTTTCTATCGCCGGTCACCCGTGCGTCAGCGCAAGCCGGGGGTGGGTCAGCGAGTGCGGGGGCTGGTCTTGCCGGTCCTGGTCGTCTTGCCGGCCAGCTTGTTCCAGTGATCCTCGTCGAGCAGCAGGGCGAAATACTGTTCGCGCTCGGCTTCGCTCAGGGGACACATGTTGAACAGCGAGGTCCACAACAGCCCGCGCGCCGCGCTCCAGCGCAGGATGGCCAGGTCGGGGTCGGCCGACTCCTGGCGGATGGCGGCCACGTTGAGCGCCTCGGCGTCGCGCAGGCCATCGAGCAGCGAGGGTTGCTCGCCGATGGCGCCGAGGATCGCCAGGGCGACCGACTGCGGTTGCTTGGTCGCTTCGCGCAGGATGGCGATCTGGGTTGCCAGCGAAGGCTCGCCGGAGTCGCGGCCGTCATGCTCCAGATAGTCGCGGGCGAAGCGGGCGTATTCGGTGCGCTGGTTGTCCAGCAGCGCGATCAGCACGGCCTGCTTGGTGCGGAAGTGATGCAGCACGCCGCCCTTGCTGATGCCGGCTTCGCGCGCGATCGCATCGATGGTCAGCCGGTTGGCGCCGTCGCGGTCGATGACGGCGAGGGCGGCCTGGATGATGAGCTGCCGGGATTTTTCGGAACGGACGGTATTTTCCATATGCGGCGACAAGCCTTGAACGATGCGCGAAGTACCGGACGATAGCGCTATATCGGGGCCAGCGCAAACCGCGCCGTCGGAACCCGGCGCTGCTCGGGCGGTCCATGTTGCTGGTACTCCCCATCCGCGCACGCCGCCGGCAAGCGTTGTACAGTCGGAGATCAGGATGTGCCTGCAAGAGCGCACCATGCAGCCGCCGATGCGGGCCAGTCCGTCTTCTCTTTTTCCATGCTGATGAATAACAAGAAACCATGTCGCCAAAAATCCTGCCCATCGTCTTCCTGCTCATCTCCAACGTCTTCATGACCTTTGCCTGGTACGGCCATCTCAAGTTCGAGAACCGGCCCCTGTACCTGGTGATCCTGGTCAGCTGGCTCATCGCCCTGGCCGAATACTGTTTCGCCGTGCCGGCCAACCGCATCGGCCACGCGGTCTACAACGCCGCCGAACTCAAGACCATGCAGGAAGTCATCACGCTGGTGGTGTTCTCGGTGTTTTCCGTGCTTTACCTGGGCGAGCAGTTCACCATCAACCACCTGGTCGGGTTTGCCTTCATTTGCCTGGGGGCCTTCTTCATCTTCAAGGGGCCGATAGGCTGATCACGCGCAGGCAGTCCTTGCGGCCTGGATTCATTCCTCGGCCGGCCGGCGCAGTTCGACGAACTGACGCGGTGACCAGGGCCGCAGCGCCACGATCATCGCCGAGCCGGTGCGGCGTGCCAGCGGCAGCGCCAGATCCTGCTGGTGGGCCGCCAGGAATTCGGCCGAGAGCCGGTTCATGGCGCGCTGGATGGCGGCGTTGCTCTGCTCGGAGAGGGTGCCGCTGACCATGACCATCTTTTCCCCGGGCTGGTCGAAGTGGGAATTGAAGAAATCATTGCGCAACTGGTCGCGGAAATATTGCTGGATGGGGCCGCCCGGCAGCCAGGTGAAATCCGGCGATACCCGCACCCGGATGCGGTTGTTGGGCATCAGGTCGAGGATGCCCAGCTTGTCCAGCCGCGCCAGCAGGCGGATGACGTCGGCACGGCTGAGCGCAAAGGTCTCCACCATCTCCTCCAGCGACCACTGATGCAAGGCATGCACGGCCACCAGCAGCAGGCGGGGATCGGCCACCAGCTTCTTTTCCTGTTCCACCGTCAGGCGCGTGGGTACCGGCTGCTCGGCCGCGATCATGCGCGCCAGGTCGCTGATCTGCATGCCCAGCAGGGTACAGATCTGGTCCAGCCGCTCCAGCGTGAAACTGCGCTCGGCGAAGACGCGCTTGATGCTGGCCTCGCTCAGGCCCAGCGACTTGGCCAGCTGGGCGTAGGTGATGCCGCGCGCCTTGAGGACGTTTTTCAGTGCATTGACCAGCGATTCGGCCTGGGCCATGTTCTTCCTCCGCTTTCCCGGTGAGTGTGCCGGTATTGTATTTCGATACCATTCGAGACGGAAAGCGCGTTTTCCGACGAAATGCTCAACAAGACCACCGCCCTTGGTTACAGTGCGTTCCGTCGTCGCAGCAACACAGCAGTACCGCCGGCGACAACGGAACAGACCAGACCAACTACCTACGTTTTCGAGGAGCCATCATGAAGAACCCCCTGCTGCGTCACCTGACCCTGTCCTGCACCCTGGTCGCTGCCCTGCTGGCCGCGCCGGTCCATGCCCAATCCACCGCCAGCGAAGCCTCCGCCGTCTCGGTGGCGATCTCGGTGATGGTGCCGGCGGCCTTCATCTCGGAGTCTGGTCACTATGTGGTCAAGGGCGTGGAAGCCTCGGGCCGTGGCACCGTCTATGTGCTGGAAAACCTCAGCGACGGCGTGCGCGGCTCCATCACCGTGGCCGGCAATGTCAGCGGCGCGGCCTCGGTGGGCGTGGGTGAGTCGGTGAGCTTCGTGACGACCGCCTCGGGCACGCTGCTGGTGGCGTCGGGCAAGGTGCTGGCGATCATCCCCAATGCCCTGGGCCGCGCCCTGCTCAAGAGCGACAAGCTGTCCTGAGGAGCCACAGCATGCGCATCGATCTCTCTTCCTGCAAGCGCCTGGCGTTGACTCTGCTGCTGGCCGCCACCTTGCCCCTGTCGGCCCATGCGGGCCAGTCCTGCGAACAGCAGGTGCCGCAGCTGGATGCGGTCCGCCAGCAACTGGACATGGCGGTCAAGACCGTGGGACGCCTCAACGCCAGCGGCGCGGACGTGGTCATCATCGGCCGCATCGGCCAGGACCTGAGCAAGTACCACCAGCGCTATTCGCACCTGGGGATAGCCTATCGCGATGGCGACCAGTGGTTCGTGGTCCACAAGCTCAACGAATGCGGTACCGCCGTGAGCAACATCTATGAACAGGGCCTGGGACAGTTCTTCATGGACAGTCCTTATCGCCTGGAAGCCTATGTCGTCGTACCGCAGCCGGAGGTGCAGCAAAAGCTGCGCGTGGCCATCAGCCGTTCGCAGGCCACCCGCATGCATGAGCCGCGCTACAACATGCTGGCCTATCCCTGGGCCACGCAGTACCAGCAGTCCAACCAGTGGGTGACCGAGACGCTGGCGCATGCCATGGAGCCGCAGATCGCCAGCCGCGAACAGGCCCAGGCCTGGCTCAAGCTCAAGGACTATGCGCCCGACACCCTGAACCTGGGACCGCTGACCCGCCTGGGCGGTCGCATGTTCAAGGCCAACATCGCCTTCGACGACCATCCCACGGCATTGCGCTTCAGCGATAGAATCGAGACCACCACGGCCGACTCGGTGCTGTCCTTCCTGCAGAAGACGGGCATCGAGGCCAGCCACTTCGTCATCCAATAAGCAGAGTCTCGCATTGCACCCCATGCGCCCGGTCTTTCACCTCGCTGTCTTCCTGATCTGCCTGCCACTGGCGGGCCCCGCCGCCCTGGCGGCCGGCGACGCCGTTGCCGGTCGCGCCGCCTTCGCCAAGTGCGCCAGCTGCCATCAGGTCGGGCCGTCGGCGCGCGCTGGCTTCGGGCCGCAACTGAGCAACGTGATCGGGCGCAAGGCCGGTTCCACCGGCGACTTCAAGTATTCACCGGCGATGGCCGGTGCCAACTTCGTCTGGACCGAAGACAAGCTGCGTGCCTTCCTCAAGGCCCCCAGCGATGTGGTGCCGGGCAACAAGATGCGTTTCTGGGGCATCGGCAGCGATCGCCAGATCGACGATATCCTGGCCTATCTGCGCAGCTTCGAGTCGCAGTAAGGGGGGCCTAGGGCGGCAATCCCATGCGCTGTCGCGCCAGGTGGATGGAGCCGTTGCGCACCGCCCAGCGCAGCGGCTGGGCCGCCACCAGTACTGACTTGCGCAACAGTTCGCTGCGCGCCGGCGAGCGCGGCGTGACCCCCAGCATTTGCTGCGCCCAGTGCGGCAGCAGGTCCACCCCGGCGCGCATCATCAGGCGTGTCCAGGGCTGGGCCAGTGCATTGGGCGCAGGGGCCGCCAGCACCAGCTGCAGGGTCTGGCGGGTACGGTCGTCGCAGACCAGCTGCGGCCGCATCGATTCGATATAGGCGTCCACCGCCGCGCGCGAACGCGGCACATCGCGCGCGCCCAGGGCCTCGGCGACCAGGGCGATCTCATCGAAATAGCGATCCTGGCGCTCGGCGGCAAAGCCGGGGTTGCGGTAGCGCAGGTAGCCGCGCAGGAAGCACGACACCTCGGCCGCATGCACCCAGGTCAGCAGGTCCGGGTCGCTGGCCGCATAAGTGCGGCCATCGGGCGCCACGCCGGTCACGCCCAGGTGGATCTTGCGCACCCGTTCTATCAGGCGCTCGGCGTCGGCGCGGCTGCCGAAGGTGGTGCCGGCGATGAACTGGGCGGTGCGGCGCAGCCGGCCCAGCATGTCGGCCTGGAAGTTGGAATGGTCCCACACCCCGGCCAGCGGCAGCGGATGCAGCATCTGCAACAACAGCGCCGCCACGCCGCCGGTGAGCATGGCGGTGAAGTCGCTGTGTACCTGCCAGGCCGCCGAATCCGGCCCGAACAGGCCGGGGTCGCCGGGCGGTTGCAGGAAATCGGCACTGCCGGGAGGGCGGCTGATGGCCAGGACGCTGGCCTCGATGCGATGACGCAGGAATTCCATGGGGTGGCGAGGGCGAAGAGAGAAGGGCAGTGTGCCACAGCAGGGCCGCCCGTGCCGGCTGCACAATCGGGTCGTTTTTTCCTGTTGTGCTTCTATCCGGTGAGAAGCCTTTACTGACATTTCTGTCAGAAAAAAATATACCCGAAGCCGCTCTGCACGCAGTCGCGCAGGCCGCTACAATAGCCCTCGCCAGGCGGCCCGCCACCTACAAAAGAACGGCCCCGGCAAGCACCATCGTCATCAGGGAGCACGGCCGGCGCCCGGGGAAACGCGCCAGGCCGTGATCGATAGAACAATGCAAAGCGGAACAGAGTGACCGGACGTCGCGGGACGCCGGCCACAAGCAGGGGCGCAGGCGCCCCCGCCGTGCTGTTGCGTCTCACCGGGATCGCAGTTCATGAACATGGTCGCGCTGGCGTTGCGCCGCCCGTACACCTTCATCGTGATGGCCTTGCTCATCGTGCTGGCTACGCCATTGACGTTGAAGAACATGGCCACCGATATCTTCCCCGAGATCAATATCCCGGTGGTCTCCATCATCTGGAACTACAACGGCCTGTCGGCCCAGGAAATGGGCTTGCGCATCGCCGCCCAGAACGAGCGGGGCCTCACCACCGTGGTCAGCGACATCGAGCACATCGAGTCGCAATCGCTGGCCGGGGTGTCGGTGATCAAGGTGTTCTTCCAGCCCAAGGCCAACATCCAGCAGGCGATCTCCCAGGTGGTGGCGTCGGTGCAGTCGCAGATCCGCCAGCTGCCGCCGGGCATCACGCCGCCGCTGGTGATCAAGTACTCGGCCTCCAGCATCCCGGTGATGCAGCTGGCGCTATCCTCGCCCACGCTGCCCGAGCAGGCCGTCTTCGACGCCGCCGTGCAGACGCTGCGCCCGCAGCTCATCACCATCCCCGGCGTGGCCGTGCCCTATCCCTATGGCGGCAAGACCCGCCTGATCTCGGTGGACCTGGATACCCCGGCCATGCAGGCGCGCGGCCTCGCGCCCATCGACGTGGTCAATGCCATCAATACCCAGAACCTGATCCTGCCGTCGGGGACCGCCAAGTTCGGCGGCACCGAGTATTCGGTCAAGATCAATGGCTCGCCTGAGGCGGTGGCGGGCCTGAATGAATTGCCGGTGCGCACCGCCAACGGCGCCACCATCTACCTCAAGGACGTGGCCAACGTACGCGACGGCTTCTCGCCCCAGACCAACGTGGTGCGCCAGGATGGCGCGCGCGGCGTGCTGTTGTCCATCCTCAAGAACGGTGGCGCTTCCACCCTGGACATCGTCGACAACCTGCGCAAGCTCTTGCCCACGGCAGCCCAGACCCTGCCTGAAGACCTCAAGATCACGCCGCTGTTCGACCAGTCGCTGTTCGTGAAAGCCGCCGTCACCGGCGTCATCAGCGAGGCGCTCATCGCCGCCGGCCTGACCGCCGCCATGGTGCTGCTGTTCCTGGGCAACTGGCGCAGCACGCTCATCATCGGCCTGACCATCCCGCTGTCCATCATGACCGCCATCCTGGTGCTGGCCGCGCTGGGCGAGACCCTGAACCTCATGACCCTGGGGGGCCTGGCGCTGTCGGTGGGTATCCTGGTGGACCAGGCCATCGTCACCATCGAGAACATCGAGCGCCACCTGCACCTGGGCAAGCCATTGCACGACGCCATCATCGTCGGTGCCGGCGAGATCGGCGTGCCGGCCTTCGTGGCGACGCTATGCATCTGCATCGTGTTCGTGCCGATGTTCTTCCTCTCGGGGGTGGCGCGCTTCCTGTTCGTGCCGCTGGCCGAGGCGGTGGTGTTCGCCATGGTGGCCTCCTACATCCTCTCGCGCACGCTGGTGCCCACGCTGGTGATGTTGCTCATGGGCAGCCATGGCCAGGTCGACGGCGCCAAGCAAAGCCTGCTGCAGCGTCTCTATCGCGCCTTCGACAACCGCTTCGAGCGGGTGCGGCGCGGCTATACGCTGGTGCTGTCTTCGCTGCTGGCGCACCGGCGCCGCTTCGCGCTGGGCTTCCTGGCCTTCTGCCTGTTGTCCTGCCTGCTCTATCCCATGCTCGGGCGCGACTTCTTCCCCATTGTCGATGGCGGCCAGATCCGCCTGCACATGCGCATGCCCACCGGCACCCGCATCGAGGAAACCGCGCGTGCCGCCGACGAGGTTGAGCGCACCATCCGCAGCCTCATCCCCGAGCGCGAGCTGGAGACCATCCTCGACAACCTCGGCGTGCCCAACTCCGGCATCAACCTGTCCTACAGCAATGCCGGCACCATCGGCACCCTGGACGGCGAACTGCTGATGGCCCTGAAGGAAGGCCACCGGCCCACCGAACAGCTGGTGTCCATGCTGCGCGAGGAATTGCCGCGCCGCTTCCCCGGCATCGAGTTCTTCTTCCAGCCGGCCGACATCGTCACCCAGATCCTCAACTTCGGCCTGCCGGCGGCCATCGACGTGCAATTCACCGGACCCAACATGGAAGCCAATGCGGCCCTGGCCGCCGAGCTGACCAAGCAGATCCGCCAGATCCCCGGCGCCGTCGACGCCCACGTCCACCAGCGTCTGGATGGTCCCTCGCTGGACCTGCGCATGGACCGTACGCGCTTGCAGCAGTTCGGCCTGTCGGCTTCCAACGTCGGCCAGAACCTCCTGATCGCGCTGTCGGGCAGCTCGCAGACGCAACCGGCGTTCTGGTTGAATCCCAACAACGGCGTGGTCTACAACATCGCGGTGCAGTCGCCGCAATACCAGGTCGATTCGCTGGATTCCCTGCTCAATATCCCGGTGGGCGCCGGCGCCAATGCCACCACGCCGCCGCAACTGCTGGGCAACCTGGTCGATGTGCGCGCCGGACGCCAGATGGCGGTGGCCTCGCGCTACAACATCTCGCCGGCCATCGACGTCTTCGTCAGCGTCCAGGGCACCGACCTGGCCAGCGTGGCCGGCAAGGTCTCGGTGCTGGTGGAGCAGATCAAGCCCAAGCTGCCGCGCGGCAGCCAGGTGGTCATCCGGGGCCAGGTCGAGACCATGCAGTCGTCCTTCATCGGCCTGGGCGTCGGCCTGGCCATGGCCATCGTGCTGGTCTACCTGCTGGTGGTGGTGAACTTCCAGTCGTGGATCGACGCCGCCATCATCATCGCGGCCTTGCCGGCGGCGCTGGCGGGCATTGCCTGGATGCTCTTCATCACCGGCACCACGCTGTCGGTGCCGGCCCTGACCGGGGCCATCATGACCATGGGCGTGGCCACGGCCAACAGTATCCTCATCGTCGCCTTCGCGCGCCAGCGCAAGGAGGAGGGCGCCACGCCGCTGGCCGCCGCCCTGGAAGCGGGATCGACCCGTATCCGGCCGGTCCTGATGACGGCGCTGGCCATGATCATCGGCATGATCCCCATGGCGCTGGGCCTGGGCGAGGGTGCCGAGCAGAACGCGCCGCTGGGGCGCGCCGTGATCGGGGGCCTGCTGCTGGCCACCGTATCGACCTTGTTCTTCGTGCCGGTGGTGTTTGCCGGTGTGCATCAGAGACTGGCCCGGCGGGCGGACAAGCGCGGCAATACCGCGCATCCTGCCGCCGGCGGACCAGCGCATCAGGAGTCCTGAACCATGTCGCATGATCGTCATTCCGAACTTGGCATCCATTCCGTCGAGGATGCCGAACCCCTCCAGCGCCAGCAGATGATGAAGCGCGCCCGCCTGGTGACGCTGGTGGTCCTGGTGCTGCTGGCCGCCGGTGCGGCGCGCACCATCGTCAGCCGCGTGGCCAACGCCCGTGAACTGCAAGCCGGCACCGCCGAGCGCGCCAAGATCTTCGTGCGCGTGACCGAGGCACGCAGCAGTGCCGACGGCCAGACGCTGGCCCTGCCGGGGACCTTGCAGGGCTTCGTGCAGTCACCCATCTCGGCGCGTTCGGGCGGCTACCTCAAGCGCTGGTACAAGGACATCGGCGCCGAGGTGAAGAAGGGCGATCTGCTGGCCGAACTGGATACCCCGGAAATCGACCAGCAACTGTCCCAGGCCCTTGCCGCGCGTCAGCAGGCTGCTTCCAGCACGGACCTGGCCAAGAGTTCGATGGCGCGCTGGGAAGCCCTGCGCAAGAAGGATGCGGTGTCCCAGCAGGAGCTCGATGAACGCCGCAGTGCCTACGCCCAGGCCAATTCCAACCTGGCCGCGGCGGACGCCAACGTCGAGCGCCTGCGCCAGGTGGAAGGCTTCAAGCGTATCGTGGCGCCCTTCTCGGGCATCATCACGCGCCGCAACGTGGACGTGGGCGACCTGATCGACCCGGGCGCCGGCCGGGCCCTCTTCGTGCTCTCGCAGACTGATCCGCTGCGGGTCTATGTGAATGTGCCGCAGTCCTATGCCAACCTGGTCAAGCCCGGCCAGCAGGTGGTGGTGACCCAGGCCGAGCTGCGTGGCCGCAAGTTCGACGGCAAGGTGGCGCGCACGGCCGGCTCCATCGACCCGGCGACGCGCTCCATGCAGATCGAGGTGAGCCTGCCCAATGCCGACAATGCGCTCCTGCCGGGCGCCTTCGTGCAGGTGGCGCTGCCGCTGAAACCCAGTGGCGCGCTGCTGGTGGCGGCCGATACGCTGATGTTCCGCCGCGATGGTTCGCTGGTGGCAGCGGTCGATGCGCAGAACAAGGTACGTCTGAAGCCGGTCAAGCTGGGGCGCAACTTCGGCCTAACCGTGGAAGTGCTGGATGGACTGAAGGGCGATGAAAAGCTGATCCTCAATCCTTCGGACTCGCTGGCTGAGGGCGACCAGGTCGAGCCCACCCAGGACAAGCAGGACGGCGCCAAGAAGAAGGCCGCATCATGAGGCGGCAGCCGCGCCTGAGGGCGCTGGCGATGGCTGCCGCGCTGGCCCTGGCCGGTTGCGCCAGCGGTCCGGATTACCACAAGCCGGCGCTGGACCTGCCGGCGGCCTGGACTCCCGAGGCCCCCTGGCGCAGCATGCAGCCGCAGGATGCGACGGTGCGCGGTCCCTGGTGGGAGCGCTTCGGCGACGCCCAGCTCAATGCGCTGCAGCAACAGGCGCTGGCCGGTAACCAGACGCTGGCCATTGCCACCGCCCGGCTGGCCCAGGCGCGTGCCCAGCTCAACGTGGCCGGGGCAGCCCAGGCGCCGCAGGTGGGTCTGTCCACGCGTGCCGCGCGGGGCCGCATCTCGGCCAACCGTCCGCTGACCAACTACAACTCGCCCAACTACGCCACGGTGCAGAACGATTTTGCACTGGGCCTGAACGTGAGCTACGAGATGGATTTCTTCGGGCGTGTACAGCGCTCGGTGGAAGCCGCCGGTGCCTCGGCGCAGCAATCGGCGGCCGACCTGGAAAACACCCGCCTCTTGCTCACCGCCGACCTGGCCAGCAACTACTTCAACCTGCGCGAGCTGGATGTCGAGCTTGACGTGGTGCAGCGCGCCATCGCCCTGCAGCGCAAGGCCCTGGAACTGGCCACCTCGCGCCACGACCTGGGCGCCACCTCCGGCCTGGATGTGGCCCAGCAGCAAGCCTTGCTGGATAACACCCTGACCCAGGTCGATGTGCTGGGCCGCCAGCGCGCCCAGTACGAGCATGCCATCGCCACGCTGACCGGCACGCCCGCCCCCGGCTTTGTCATCGCGCCCTCGCTGACGGCGATCCGGCTGCCGGCCATCCCGCTGGGGGTGCCGTCGGATGTGCTGGAGCGTCGTCCCGACATCGCCTCGGCCGAGCGCGCCATGGCTGCGGCCAATGCACAGATCGGCGTGGCCAGCGCGGCCTACTATCCCAGCTTCATGCTGCAACCCTCGTATGGCGTGGACAGCCGCAACTGGGCCTCGCTCTTCAATGCGCCCAGCGTGCTGTGGTCGCTGGGGGTATCGGCCACGCAGAGCCTGTTCGATGGTGGCCGCCTGCGCGCCGGGGTGGATTTCAGCAAGGCCGGTTATGAAGCCGCGCTGGCGACCTACCGGCGCACGGTGCTGACCGCCATGCAGGAAGTGGAAGATGGCATCACCGGCATCGCCGCCCTGGACCGTGCCTATAGCCAGGCACAATCGGCCATCGGCAGTGCCCGCAAGGTGCTCGATATCGCCAACAGCCGCTACGAAGGTGGCGCGACTCCCTACCTGGATGTGATCACCGCGCAACAGAGCCTGCTCAACAGCGAGCGCCAGGCGGCCCAATTGATGGGGCAGCGCCTGCTCAGTTCGGTATTCCTGATCAAGGCACTGGGGGGCGACTGGCAAGAACGTCTCCAGGGCGAGGGACAGGCGGACGCACCCATTGTTGGAAAAGTAACTTTATCATCGCAAGAGAACTAACTGATCAGATGGTAAGACCAGTTTTGCGTCGTTTCTGACAGCCCCGTCAGCAGCGCCCCTCCGGCGCGGCAATTGCCCCGTAAAGCCCCACATAATCAACGATTTGGGGCTGACATGTCCTGCCTAGAATCAGCTGTGGTCAGATTTCACAGTGATAAGAAAACGAGGCAGACATGAATTGGTTCAATAATCTAAAGATAGCCAAGAAGTTAATTTTGTCCTTTGCGGCCGTCATAGTCCTGACTGTGATTCTGGGCCTGTTCGCCATCCGCGAACTCAAGATGGTCAACCAGGCTTCTACCGACATTGCCAGCAACTGGTTACCCAGTATCAAGGCAGCCCAGGTCTTGCAGGCTTCGTTGCCGCGCATGCGTATTTCGGAGCTGCAGATGATCACGGCGGTCAATCCGGCCGAGCGCGAGGAGGCCATCAAGGCCATCAAGGCGCGCCTGGACATCCTGGCCAAGCAGCGTGCCAGCTACGAGGCCCTGATCTCGGAGGCGGAAGAGAAGGCGATCTACGAAAAGTTTTCCAAGAACTTTGCCGCCTACCTGGAGATCGACAAGAAGCTGGCCCAGATCTCCGGCGACGGACAGACGGAAGAGGCCCGCACGCTCTTCAAGGGCGATTCCAACAAGACCTTCCGCAGCATGATCGAGAGCATGGATGAGATCATCAAGGTCAACGACGCCGGCAGCGCACGCTCGGACAAGGCCGCCGACGAGGTCTTCCAGTCGGCCATCCGCTGGATCGGGGTCTTGCTGGCGCTGATCGTGGTGATCGCCTTTGGCCTGGCCATCATGGTGGCGCGCGCGGTCGCACGTCCGCTCAATGAAGCCGTGGCGGTGGCCGAGCGCGTGGCGCAGGGCGACCTGACGGTGCAGATCCGCGCCACCAGCACCGATGAAACCGGCATGCTGATGCATTCCCTGCGCGCCATGAACGACAGCCTGCTGAAGATCGTCGCCGAGGTACGCACCGGTACCGACACCATCAGCACTGCCTCGCAGGAGATCGCCAGCGGCAACCTGGACTTGTCCTCGCGCACGGAAGAGCAGGCCGGTTCGCTCGAAGAGACCGCCTCGGCCATGGAAGAACTGACCTCCACCGTCAAGCAGAACGCCGACAATGCGCGCCAGGCCAACCAGCTGGCGGCCTCGGCGTCCGACATCGCCAGCCAGGGCGGCGAAGTGGTCAGCCAGGTGGTGCAGACCATGGAAGGCATCACCGAGAGTTCCAACCGCATTGCCGACATCATCACGGTCATCGATGGCATCGCCTTCCAGACCAATATCCTTGCCCTGAATGCGGCCGTGGAAGCGGCCCGTGCCGGCGAGCAGGGGCGCGGCTTTGCGGTGGTGGCCTCCGAGGTGCGTTCGCTGGCCCAGCGTTCGGCGGCGGCGGCCAAGGAGATCAAGCAGCTCATCGATGACTCGGTGGAGAAGGTCGGCGCCGGCAGCCAGCTGGTGGAGCGCGCCGGTTCCACCATGAGCGAGGTGGTCGCCAGCGTGCGCCGCGTCACCGACGTGGTGGCCGAGATCAGCGCGGCCAGCCACGAACAGAGCACCGGCATCGAGGAAATCAACCGCGCCATCACGCAGATGGATGAAGTGACACAGCAGAACGCCGCCCTGGTGGAAGAGGCGGCCGCTGCCGCGCAATCCCTGCAGGATCAGGCAGGGCGCCTGTCGGACGTGGTCAGCGTGTTCAAGATCCAGCGCTG
The DNA here is from genome assembly GCF_044745245.1 of Herbaspirillum sp. NPDC087042. Taxonomy (NCBI): domain Bacteria; kingdom Pseudomonadati; phylum Pseudomonadota; class Betaproteobacteria; order Burkholderiales; family Oxalobacteraceae; genus Herbaspirillum; species Herbaspirillum sp. NPDC087042. The sequence goes on from NZ_JBIUZW010000002.1 coordinate 103,476, forward strand.
AGACCTCACACGGCAAGTCAGGCCGGCCGCCGGGAAATCCGGCCGCCGGCTTTTTTCATGCCGGCAATTCGAAGCAGTACCCCACGCCATAGACCGCCTGGATGGCGTTGTGGCCCGGAAAGAAGGGCTCCAGCTTGCGCCGCAGGTTCTTGATGTGGGTGTCGATGGCGCGGTCGGTGACGGAGCGGTCGTCGTCGTGCAGATGGTTCAGCAATTGCTCGCGCGAGAACACCTGGCCGGGCGCATCGGCGAAGGTCTTGAGCAGGCGCAGCTCCAGCGGCGTCAGGTTGAGCGCTTCGCCGCGCACGCTGGCCTGGTGGCGCAGTTCATCGATCAGGAGCGGTGACGTCGCCGTGTCGGTGGCGTCGACCGGTCCGCCCAGGCGTTGCAGGTGGCGGTTCCGCCGCAGCATGGCCTTGACCCGCGCGACGATTTCCCGTGGCGAGAAGGGCGCCTTGCTGATGTAATCGTCGGCACCCAGCTCCAGGCCGCGCAGGCGGTCTTCCTCTTCGGCGCGGGCGGTCAGCATCAGCACCGGCACATCCGAGAAGGTACGCAACTGGCGGCAGATCTCCCAGCCATCCAGGCCGGGCAACATGATATCGAGCAGTATCAGGTCGGGCCGGCGTTCCCGCACGGCGTCCAGCGCCTGGTCGCCGCGCGCGACGTGGCGTGCGCCATAGCCGGCAGCGGCCAGGTATTTCTGCAACAGCTCGGCCAGCTTGGGTTCGTCCTCGACGATGAGGATCTCGGCGCTGGCCGGTGCCTGGAACTGGAAGTCGTCGCTCATGCCTGCTCCGGTGCAGTGGCGAAACCGGCTGGCAATTCCACCGTCACCCGCAAGCCGCCCAGCGGCGAGGCAGTCGCAGCAATCTTGCCCTGATGCGCCTCGACGATGCGGCGGCAGATCGCCAGCCCCAGACCGGCGCCACCGCTGGCGCGGTTGCGCGAGGTCTCGACCCGGAAGAAGCGCTCGAACAGGCGCGCCATCACCTCGCCCGGCACCCCCGGTTCGCTGTCATCGACATACAGGCGCCAGCATTGCTGCTCCAGCCGGCAATGCAATTCCAGCCGGCCACCGGCATCGGTATAACGCAGGCTGTTTTCGAAGAGGTTGTTGAAAAGCTGCTGCAGGCGCGCGCCATCGGCATGCACCGGCATGGTCTGCGGTAGGTCGGCCACCAGCGTCATGTCACGCATGGCAAAGCGGTCTGCATAGACCTGTACCGAATCGCGCAGCAGCGGCGCCAGGTCGATGTCGGCCTTGCGATAGGTGAGCGCGCCGGCATCGGCCAGCGACAGGTCGTAGAGATCGCCGACCAGCTTGTTGAGGTGTTCGACCTCGCTCTTCAGAGACCGCAGGGTCTGGGTATCGGGCTGCATGACGCCATCTTCCAGTGCTTCAAGCTGGCCGTTGAGGATGCCCAGCGGTGTGCGCAATTCGTGGGAGACATCGGCCATGAATTCGCGCCGCAGTTTTTCATTGCGTTCTAGCGTCATGGCCAGCTGGTTGAAGTCATGCGCCAGACGGCCCACCTCGTCGCCCGACTCGACCTCGACGCGGGTCGCATAGTCGCCCCCGGCCAGGCGGTGGGTGGCGCGCGCCACGCGCGTGAGTGGACGCGTGAGCACACCCGAGATGCGCACCACCATGAAGGCCGCCAGCATCACGGCGACGACCGCGATGACGATCTGGGCAGCGAACTGGCTCTGCTGGAAACGCAGGTCGATGGCGCCGATGACGGTCTCGAAGGGCGTCTGCGCGACCCAGCCGATGATGGTGTCATCCTGCAGCAGCGGGCGCAGCCGAGCATCGGGGCCGACATAGGGATAGCCGATGACCAGCTTGCGATTGGCGTCCAGCAGCGAGAAGCGCAGCGTCGCACCGGTCAGGTCGGAGGCGCTCATGGGCGGCCCCTGGGTGGCGGCCACGCCATTGTGTTCGACGATGGCCGGTTTCATCAGGTCGAACCAGGTGCGCGGCTGGCCACGGATGAAATCCCAGCTGCCGTGTTCGCGATAGGCCTGTTCCAGGCGCGGGACCATGTCTTCCATGCGCTGTTGCGCCTGCTCGTTGAGGTAGCCGAGGAAGTCGCGGTTGAAGATGTAGTGGCTGGCGCCATTGATGGCCACGATCAATGCCACGATCAGCGCCAGCATCGCGTAGAACAGCTTGAGGCGGATGTTGGCACGATAGAAGAAGCGGTCAGACAGATCCGCGATCGAATGGGCAATGGACTTGGACACGACGGGCAGGCATGGGCAGAAGGAACCAGCCATGAGCTTAGCAAGATAAGCGGGGCAGGTGGGTGGCTTCGTGAGCTGATGTTGCATTGTGGACATTGCTCATTTTTCCCTCACATTTGTTGTCCACAATCGCAAGTCCGATAGCTCATTGCGCCCGGACCCTGGCCACACCTGGCTTGTGGGGCGGGCAGAAAGCCTCACAAGATGCCCAACCAGACCATCGATTTGCGCTCCACCTCCAGCTCCACCCCCCGTTCCATTTTCCGCCAGGCCCCGGCGCGGCTGGCCCTGGCCCTGATGCTGGCCACCGCCCTGGCGGCCTGCTCCAAGTCCGGCAACCAGACCCCCGGCCAGACCCAGGCCGAAGTCGGCTATGTGGTGGTCAAGGCCCAGCGCCAGGCGGTCACCACCGAACTGCCCGGTCGCACCAACGCTTACCTAGCGGCCGATATCCGTCCGCAGGTGGGTGGCATCATCCAGAAGCGCCTGTTCAAGGAAGGCGCCAACGTCAAGGCTGGCCAGCCGCTGTACCAGATCGACCCGGCCAGCTACCAGGCCGCCTATGACAGCGCCCGCGCTTCGTTGCTGAAGGCCGAAGCCACGCTGGCATCCTCGAAGCTGAAGGCCCAGCGCTATGCCGAACTGGACAAGATCGACGCCGTCGCCAAGCAGGACAACGACGATGCCCAGAGCACCCTGCGCCAGAACCAGGCCGACGTGGCCGTGCAGCAGGCGGCCGTGCAGACCGCTGCCATCAACCTGCAGTACACCAGGATCCTGTCGCCCATTACCGGCCGCATCGAGAAATCCTCCGTCACCCCCGGTGCGCTGGTGACCGCCAGCCAGACCACGGCGCTGACCACGGTGCAGCAGATCGATCCCATCTACGTGGACGTGACCCAGTCCAGCGTGGACCTCTTGCGCTTGCGTCGTGAACTGGCCAGCGGCCAGATCAGGAAGAGCGGCGAGAACGCGGCCCAGGTGAAGATCGTGCTGGAAGACGGTTCCACCTACGAGCGCAGCGGCAAGCTGGAATTCTCGGGCCTGTCGGTCGATACCGGCACCGGCATGATCACCCTGCGCGCGGTCGTCCCCAATCCGGATGGCGTGCTGCTGCCGGGCGCCTATGTGCGTGCCGTGCTGGAAGAGGGCGTGGACGAGCAAGCCCTGCTGGTGCCGCAGAAGGCAGTCAGCCGCGACCAGACCGGCGCGGCCACGGCCCTGGTGCTGGGCGCCAATGGCAAGGTGGAGCAGCGCCTGGTGACGGTAGCGCGTGCCGTGGGCAACAACTGGTGGATCAGCAAGGGTCTGAAGGAGGGTGACAAGCTCATCGTCGATGGCCTGCAGAAGATCCGCACCGGTGACACCCCGCGCGCCATCGATGTGACCGAATCGCTGAAGAAGGACCTGGCCCGCGAAGCCGCCGCTGCCGCCGCCGATCCCTCGCTGGGCGGTGCCGCCGATAACGCTGATGCCACCACCAACAGCACCAGCACCGCCGCCACCGGCGCCCAGTCCAAGTAAGCGAGGCGCACATGGCACGTTTCTTTATCGACCGGCCCATCTTTGCATGGGTCATCGCCATCATCATCATGCTGGGGGGCATGATGTCGATCCGTTCGCTGTCGCTGGAACAGTATCCCGACATCGCCCCACCCAAGGTCAACATCAAGGCCACCTATACCGGTGCCTCAGCCAAGACGCTGGAAGACTCGGTGACCCAGGTCATTGAGCAGCAGATGAAGGGCCTGGACAACCTGCAATACATGTCGGCCAGCTCCAGCTCGGCCGGCAGTGCCACGGTGGCGCTGACCTTCACCGCCGGCACCAATGCCGACGTGGCGCAGATGCAGGTGCAGAACAAGCTGCAACAGGTCACGGCGCGCCTGCCGCAGGCGGTGCAGAACAATGGCGTGACGGTGACCAAGGCCTCTACCGACATCCTGATGGTGCTGTCGCTGACCTCGGATGATCCGCGCATCACCAGCATCGATATCGGTGACTTCATCAGCAGCACGCTGACCGACCAGATCAGCCGTGTCGAAGGCGTGGGCGACGTCACCGCCTTCGGGACCAACTACGCCATGCGCGTGTGGATCGATCCGGCCAAGCTGCAGAAGTATGCGCTGATGCCTTCCGATATCACCAGCGCCCTGGAGGCGCAGAACACCGAGGTGTCGGCGGGCGAAATCGGCGCGCTGCCGGCGGTGCCCGGCCAGCAGATCAACGCCACCATCACCGCGCGCAGCAAGCTGACCACACCGGAGGAGTTCCGCAACATCATCGTCAAATCGTCCTCCGATGGCTCGGTGGTGAAGCTCTCCGACGTGGCCCGGGTGGAACTGGGTGGCGAGAGCTACCAGGTCGCCTCCCAGCAGAACGGCAAGCCTTCCTCGGCGCTGGCCATCCAGCTGGCCACCGGCGCCAATGCGCTCTCCACCGCCGATGCGGTCAAGAAGAAGATGGCCGAACTGGAACCGTACTTCCCGGCCTCCATGAAGCTGAAGACCAATGTCGCCTATGACACCACGCCCTTCGTGCGGGTGTCGCTGGAAGAAGTGGTCAAGACCCTGATCGAAGCCATCGTGCTGGTGGTGCTGATCATGTACCTGTTCCTGCAGAACATCCGCGCCACCTTCATCCCGGCCATCACCGTGCCGGTGGTGTTGCTGGGGACCTTCGGCATCCTCGCCATGTTCGGCTATTCCATCAACACCCTGACCATGTTCGGGATGGTGCTGGCCATCGGCTTGCTGGTGGATGATGCCATCGTGGTGGTGGAAAACGTCGAGCGACTCATGAGCGAGGAAAAGCTCAGTGCCAAGGACGCCACGCGCAAGTCCATGCAGGAAATCACCGGTGCCCTGGTGGGGATCGCCATGGTGCTCTCGGCGGTGTTCATCCCCATGGCCTTCTTCGGTGGTTCCACCGGTGTGATCTATCGCCAGTTCTCCATCACCATCGTCTCGGCCATGGCACTCTCGGTGATGGTGGCGCTGACCCTGACCCCGGCGCTGTGCGCCACCCTGCTCAAGCCCCATGCGCCCGGCCATGTGCAGCAGGGCCGCTTCTTCAGCTGGTTCAACCGCAGCTTCGACCGTAGCGCCACGCGCTACCAGGGCGGCGTGGGTGGCCTGCTCAAGCGTGGCAAGCGCGGCCTCTTGATGTATGCCCTGATCGCCGTGGCCATGGCCGTGCTGTTCATGCGCCTGCCGACCTCCTTCCTGCCGGAAGAAGACCAGGGCGTGCTGATGGCGCAGATCCAGCTGCCCACGGGCGCTACCGCCGAGCAGACCGCGACCGTGGTCAAGACGGTGCAGGAATACTTCATGAACAAGCCCGAATCGGTGGACTCGGTTCTGGCCATCGTCGGTGCCGGCGTGGGCGGCAACAGCCAGAACGGTGCGCGTGCCTTCATCCGCTTGAAGGAATGGGACCAGCGTACCGGTGCCGGCCAGTCGGCTTCCGAGCTGGTGCGTCGTGCCAATGCGGACCTCTCCAAGATCCGTGGCGCACGGGTGTTCCTGATGAACCCGCCGGCCGTGCGTGGCCTGGGCCAGAGCTCCGGCTTCGACCTGGAATTGAAGGATGTGGGCGGCGTCGGCCACGATGCGCTGTTGCAGGCGCGTGACCAGTTCCTGCAACTGGCGCGCCAGAACCCGGCGCTGGCCAACGTGCGTACCACCGGCCTGGATGACACGCCGCAGCTGCGCGTGGCCATCGATGACCGCAAGGCTGATGCGCTGTCGGTCTCGACCTCGGACATCAACGCCACCCTGGCTACCGCCATGGGCGGCACCTACGTCAACGACTTCCTCAGCAATGGCCGCGTCAAGAAGGTCTATGTGCAGGGCGATAGCGGCTTCCGCATGCAGGCCGACGACCTCAAGCGCTGGTATGTGCGCAACTCGGCCAGCCAGATGGTGCCGTTCTCGGCCTTCATGAGCAGTCAGTGGACCTACGGCCCGTCGCTGCTGGAGCGCTACAACGGCGTGTCTTCCTTCGAGATCGTCGGTGAGCCGGCCGCGGGTGTGAGCTCGGGCACGGCCATGGCCGCCGTCGAGAAGCTGGTGGCGCAACTGCCGGCCGGGGTCGGTTTCGAATGGACCGGTTCGTCCTATCAGGAAAGGCTCTCGGGCAACCAGGCGCCGATGCTGTATGCGATTTCCATCCTGTTCGTCTTCCTGTGCCTGGCCGCGCTCTATGAGAGCTGGTCGGTGCCTTTCGCGGTGATCCTGGCCGTGCCCCTGGGCATCATCGGTACCGTGCTGCTGACGGGGATCTTCGGCATGTCCAACGACGTGTACTTCCAGGTGGGTTTGTTGACCACGGTGGGGCTGTCGGCCAAGAACGCGATCCTGATCGTGGAATTCGCCAAGCAGTTGCACGAGTCCGGCAAGAGCCTGTGGGATGCCACACTGGAGGCGGTGCAGCTGCGCCTGCGGCCCATCCTGATGACGTCGCTGGCCTTCATGTTCGGCGTGCTGCCGCTGGCGGTGGCTAGCGGTGCCGGTTCGGCCAGCCGTCGCGCCATCGGTACCGGTGTGCTGGGCGGCATGATGTCGGCGACCCTGCTGGGCATCTTCTTCGTGCCCCTGTTCTATTACCTGATCGGCACCTGGCTGGATCGCCGCGCCAGCAAGAAGGCGCACCCGGCTGACGATCATGCCAACCACAAGGAGGGCGTGTGATGCCTACCCTGAACATCCGACACCGATCCTTCCTGCAACGCAGCGTCCTGGTGGTGGCCCTGGCCACTGCCCTGGGTGGTTGCGCCAACCTGGCGCCCGACTATGTACAACCGGCCGCGCCGGTGCCGGCCAACTGGTCGCAGCAGGTCGATGGCAAGCAGATCGTGGCTGCCCGCGGCGTCACCCCTGCCGCCGGCGCCAGCACCGATGCCGACCAGCTGGGCTGGCGCCAGTTCTTCCTCGATACGCGCTTGCAGCAGGTGATCGCCAGCGCACTGGAGAACAACCGCGACCTGCGCGTGGCCGCTCTCAATATCGAGAAGGCGCGTGCGCAATACCGCATCACCGACGCCGACCGCTATCCGGCCATCTCGGCCACCGGCAGTGGCTCGGCCAGCCGCACGCCGGCCAGCCTGTCCTCCACCGGTCGCGCCACGGTGTCGCACCAGGACAGCGTGACGCTGGGCGTGAGCGCCTATGAGCTGGATTTCTTCGGTCGCCTCAAGAACCTCTCGGATGCCGCCCTGGAAACCTACCAGTACCAGGTCGAGACCCGCCGCAGCACGCACATCAGCCTGGTGGCCGAAGTCGCCACCGCCTGGCTGACGCTGGCCTCGGACCGCGACCTGTTGCGGCTGGCCGAGGATACCTATGCCAGCCAGTCGCGCACCTATGCGCTGAGCCAGCGCAGTCACGACATCGGCACTGTCTCCGGAGTGGACCTGGCCAGCCAGGAAGCCACCGTGGAATCGGCCCGTGCCGACGTGGCTCGCTATACCAGCCAGGTGGCACAGGACATCAATGCCCTGCGCCTGCTGGTGGGCGGCGATGTGGATGAGAAGTTGCTGCCGCAAGGCTTGCCGCAGACCGCCAGCGTGCTGCCGGCCACGCCCGCCGGACTGCCCTCGGAAGTGCTGCTGCGCCGGCCCGACGTGCTGGCCGCCGAACACACGTTGAAGTCGGCCAATGCCGATATCGGTGCGGCGCGCGCGGCCTTCTTCCCCAGCATTACGCTCACCGCCAGCGGCGGCACGGCTAGTCCCACGCTGGGTGGCCTGTTCAATCCGGGGAGTGGTTCCTGGAGTTTCGCGCCGTCCATCAAGCTGCCCATCTTCAATGCCGGCAGCCTGCGTGCCAGCCTGGACTCGGCCAAGATCACGCGTGACATCGATGTGGCCAACTACGAGAAGGCGATCCAGACCGCCTTCAGCGAAGTGGCCGATGCGCTGTCGGTGCGGGCGACGCTGGACCAGCGCCTGGATGCCCAGTCGCGCTCGACAGCGGCCAGCGAGAAGGCTTTCCGCCTCTCCGAGGCGCGCTACAAGAATGGCATCGACAGCTACCTGAGCACGCTGGTGGCGCAGCGCACGCTGTATTCGGCGCAGCAGACGCTGATCTCGCTGCGGCTGACCGAGCAGAGCAACCGCATCACGCTCTACAAGGTGTTGGGTGGTGGCTGGAACGAACAGAGCGCCACGCCCTCATCGGCCAGTGCGCAGCAGGGTGGCAAGCCGTCTTCCTGAGGTCTTTGGCCATGCAGAAAAAAAGCGCCGCGACGGGTTGGCCGTCGTGGCGCTTTTCACATGAGGGTGACGCGGCGTATCAGTGCTGGCCCAGGCGTTGCCGGGGTGGCGTGATATCGATCACGGGCGCCGCATCGTTAGCGGCGAAGGCGCGATCGATCTGCGCGGCATCGAGCTTGAAGGCCCCCACCAGTTCGCTGAGGTGATCGGCCTGCTGGCTCATCGATTGCGACGCCGCCGCAGCCTGCTCCACCAGGGCGGCGTTCTGCTGGGTGTTCTCGTCGAGTCGTGCAATGGCGTCGTTCATGGCCTGGATGCCGTGAGTCTGCGCCTGGCTGGCCTCGCTGATTTCGGCCACCACGGCGGTGACGCGCTGCACGCTGGCGACCACTTCTTCCATGGTGCCGCCGGCTTGCTGCACCAGACGGCTGCCATCGGCCACACTGGCGACCGAACTGTCGATGAGGGTCTTGATTTCCTTGGCGGCCGAGGCCGAGCGCTGGGCCAGCGAGCGCACCTCGGAGGCCACCACGGCAAAGCCACGTCCCTGCTCGCCGGCGCGGGCGGCCTCCACGGCGGCGTTCAAGGCCAGGATATTGGTCTGGAAGGCGATGCCATCGATGACCGCGATGATGTCCACGATCTTTCGCGAGGAGGCATCGATCAGGCTCATCGTATCGACCACCTGCTGCACCACCGAGCCCCCTTCGCTGGCCACGCTGGAGGCGGAGCCGGCCAGGGTGTTGGCCTGGCGGGCGTTGTCGGCGTTGCGACGCACGGCCAGCGTCAGTTCTTCCATGGCGGCCACGGTCTTCTCCAGCGTCTCGGCCTGCTGTTCGGTGCGCTCGGACAGGTTCTGGTTGCCCATGGCGATTTCCGAGGATGCCCCGGCGATGGTATGGGTGCCGCTGCGCACCTGCTGCACCAGCGCGGCCAGCTTGTCGCGCATGATGCGGATCTCGTAGAGCAGGCTGGACTGGTCGCCCGGCAGGGTCTCCACCGGCGTGGACAATTCACCGTGGGCGATGCGCCCGGCGATCTCCACCGCATAGCGCGGTTCGCCGCCGAGCTGGCCCAGCAGGCTCTTGCGGATCAGCCAGGCGGTGCCGATCGAGACCACCAGGATCACGCCGGCACACACCATGATCAGGTGCAGCGAGCTGTCGAAGAGATCGGCGGCCAGGTCGCTGGCTTGCTGGTTTTCCCGCTGTACCGACTTGAGCAGCACGTCGATGTCCTGGACGATCTGGCGGCGCAGCGGACTGCATTCCTTGACCAGGAATTCGCCATAGGCCTCCATCTGGCCGTCCTCGCGGTACTTGCGCGGGCGCTCGAGTTCCTTGGCCATGGCCAGCAGGCCGCTCCTGGCCTTGTCGAACTGGGTGTTGCCGGCGAAGACCGGCTCCAGCCGGCGCAGGGCATCGAGGTAGAGCGCCTTCTGTTCGTCCAGCAGGGCCAGTTCCTTGAGGGCGTCGCCCTGGTCACGGAAGATATAGGCGTTGCGCGCGGCCATGCCGGTCTGGTCCAGTGCCTCGCGGGCGACGTAGAGCGGTTCCAGCCGGGTGGCGGTGACCTGTTCCTGGTGCTTGACGGCCGCCGAGATGGCGTTCATGCGCATGACGGCAAAGGAAATCAGGATCAGCATCAGCACGATCACGGTGCCGAAGCCGAGACGCAATTGCGTCCCGATCTTGAAGCGGGAAAGGGAATTCATGGCGTTCGCTACTTTTCTGTTCTTGTGGTCAGGGTCCGGCTTCGCGGCGCAGCCGGACGGGCGAAAAGGCTTTGGGAATGCCGCGTTCATCCCCTCTCCGGACAGCGCCGGCACAGGGTGTTTTCCCGAATGGGAAAGAATTGTAAATGAGAGCGATTAACGTCACCAGAGGTTTCGGAATTTGATGCCATTTTCATGGAGATAATGAGAAATGGCGTCGTTTTATTGATAGAAGATGATTTTTTGCGTGAGGATTTCGCGAGTATTTCCTACATCGCGGCGGCGAGATTTCCTGTCCTTGAATCTGATTGACAAGTACGGAGGCGGCGGGGAATAATCCCGTCCAAGTGATACGACAACGTACAAGATCGGGTTTGCCTGATCGGCGCCCCTTTTTTGAACCGTAGCGTACAAGAACAACGATGAATGATCCCCTGGAGACAAGCCGCATGAGCGGAGCAGACGACCTCGGCGCGTGGCAGACGGCGCGCTTTTCCCGGCTCTTGCTGACGGGTGCCGCCGGTGGCGTGGGCAAGCAGTTGCGCGCCCGCCTGGCCGGCTTTGCTGATGTGGTGCGGGTGGCCGACCTGGCCTCGGCCATGCAGGCGGCCGGTCCGGCCGCCGCCCATGAAGAAGCGCTGGGATGCGACCTGGCCGACCGCGCTGCGGTCGATGCCATGGTGGCTGGCTGCGAGGCCATCATCCACCTGGGTGGGGTCTCGGTGGAGCGGCCCTTCGAGGAAATCCTGGAAGCCAACATCAAGGGCGTCTTCCATATCTACGAGGCGGCGCGTCGCCATGGCGTCAAGCGTGTCATCTTTGCCAGCTCGAACCATGTCACCGGTTTCTATGGCCAGGATGAGCGTATCGATGCGCATGACATCAAGCGTCCGGATGGTTACTACGGCTTGTCCAAGTCCTATGGCGAAGACATGGCGCAGTTCTACTTCGACCGCTATGGCGTGGAAACGGTGAGCATCCGCATCGGCTCGATCTTCCCGGAGGCGAGCAACCGCCGCATGCTGGCCAGCTGGATGAGCATGGACGACTTCGAGCAGTTGCTGCGTCGTGCCCTGTTCATTCCGGGCGTGGGCCATACGGTGGTCTACGGCATGTCGGCCAACGCCAAGACCTGGTGGGACAACCGCTACGCCGCCCATCTGGGCTATGCGCCCAAGGACAGCTCGGAGATCTTCCGTGCCAAGGTCGAGGCGCAACCGCAGCCCGCCCCCGACGATCCGGTGGCGACCATGCAGGGCGGTGCCTTTACCGCTGCCGGTCCCTTCGATCCCCTGGCTGGCTGAGGCAGTCTTTTTCTTTTTCGCACTATCCCGTTTTACCGAGTGGTAGCCGTGGCGGCTGGCAGCTTGGGCCGCGCGGCATGGCAGCAGCTAGTCGCTTGACGAATCGCTTTACCTGAATCGCAGCAAGGTCGTACCCGGAGCACCGGGCCGCCCGCACGCAGCAGGATCGCGCACGCGCCGCACGGATGTCCGGATTCCCGAACCCTTGACGGACCCGGCAGCCATGAATTTTTCTCTCGATTTTTCCAGTCTTGCGCCTTACTGGCCCGTGTTCCTGCGCGGTGCCTGGCTGACGCTGAAGATGACCACCGTGGCGGTGATCGCGGGCGTTTCCATCGGCGTCATTGTCGCTTTCGCCAAGAACAGTCCGAACCGGCTGGTCGCCCGCGCCTGTAGCGGCTACATCGAGGTGGTGCGCAACACCCCCTTCCTGGTGCAGATCTTCCTGCTGTACTTCGGCCTGGCCAGCCTGGGCATCCACATGCCCACCTTCGCGGCGGCGGTGCTGGCGATGATCGTCAACATTGCCGCCTACGCCGCCGAGATCATCCGCGCCGGCATCGATTCGGTGCCGCGCGGGCAGATCGAGGCAGCGCAATGCCTGGGCCTGTCGACCTGGCGAATACGCTGGCATGTCATGTTGCAGCCGGCCATCGAGCGTGTCTATCCGGCGCTGACCAGCCAGTTCCTGCTGATGATGCAAGCCTCGGCGATGGCCTCGCAGATCTCCGCCGAGGAACTCACGGCCATCGCCAACACCGTGCAGTCCGATACCTTCCGCTCGCTGGAAACCTATATCGTCGTGGCCGCGCTGTATCTGGCGCTGGCGATCCTGGTCAAGCTGATCGCCCATGCGGTGGGCGAGACCATCTTCAAGCGTCGCCGCACCCTGCGCCGCGCCGCCGCACAGGGCCGCCGCAGCCCGGTATCGCAGCGACCGGCAGGCGATCCGGCCAGCCTGGCGCCGCTGGCGCACACCCCCTATGTGCATGCGCCGGCACGCCCGGTGGTGGCGGCCGTGGCAGCGGTACGGACCGAAGGGAGGACCTCATGATGGGCGGCTTTACCTGGACCTATTTCTTCTTCATGGTGCAGTCCATCGGCTGGACCCTGGTGCTGTCGGCACTGGCCTTCGTGCTGGGCGGTATCGGCGGCTTCCTGGTGATGCTGGCGCGCATCTCGCCGCGTGCCTGGCTGCGCCTGCCGGCGACGCTCTTCATTGAATGCATACAGGGCATTCCGCTGCTGATCCTGCTGTTCATCGTCTACTTCGGCCTGTCGGTGTATGGCCTGGTGCTGCCGGCGCTGGTGGCGGCCGCCATCGCCATGATGGTCTATGCCAGCGCCTACCTGGGCGATATCTGGCGCGGCTGCGTGGAAGCCATGCCGCGCCCGCAGTGGGAGGCCTCGGAATGCCTGTCGCTGACGCGCTGGCAGACGCTGCGCCTGGTGATCATCCCGCAGGCCATGCGGCTGTCGCTGCCGCCGACCATCGGCTTCCTGGTGCAGCTGATCAAGCTGACTTCGCTGGGCTCGGTGATCGGCTTCGTCGAACTGACGCATGCCGGGGTCATCATCAACAACTCGATCTTCCAGCCCTTCCTGGTGTTCGTGCTGGTCGGCACCTTCTATTTCCTGCTCTGCTACCCCTTATCGCGCTGGAGCGCATCCATGGAGAGAAAGCTCAATGTCGGCAATCGCTAAACCGGAAGCGGTCACGCAACTGCGTACCGTCGCGCCCGCCCAGGAGGCGCAGCCCATCATCGTCAGGCTGGACCAGGTCTACAAGAGCTTTGGCGACAACCAGGTCTTGAAGGGCGTGTCCTTCGAGGTCGCGCGTGGCGAGATGATCGCCATCATCGGCGCATCCGGTTCCGGCAAGAGCACCGCGCTGCGCTGCATCGACCGGCTCGAGACCATCGATTCGGGCAGCATCGAGGTGGCCGGCATCCGCGTCGACGATCCGCAGGTGGACCTGCATCGCCTACGCCGCGAAGTGGGCATCGTGTTCCAGAGCTACAACCTGTTCCCTCACCTGAACGTGCTGGAGAACGTCATGCTGGCCCTGCGCCACGTCAAGCAGCAGGACCGCGCCGAGGCCCGCCGCGTGGCCATGGCGGCGCTGGCCCAGGTCGGCCTGGACGAGAAGGCCGGCGCCTATCCCGAGCAACTCTCGGGCGGCCAGCAGCAGCGCGTGGCGATCGCGCGCTCGCTGGCGATGTCGCCCAAGGTAATGCTGTTCGATGAAGTGACCTCGGCACTGGATCCGCAACTGACCGGCGAAGTGCTGCGCGTGATGGAAGACCTGGCCGCCGGCGGCATGACCATGCTGCTGGTGACGCACGAGATGAACTTCGCCAAGCGCGTGGCCGATCGCATCATCTACATGCACCAGGGCCGGGTCTGGGAAGTCGGCCCCGGCGAGATGCTGGATCATCCGCATACCCCCGAGCTGCAGGCCTTCCTGGCGGCCGACTTGTAGCGCACAGATTTGCCCCTGCATGTCCAACCACTTAAAACAACGGAGACACACCATGCAACATCGCAACATCGGACGCTGGTCGCGCACCAGCATCGCCGCCCTGGTCCTGGGCCTGTGTACGCACGCCGCCCTGGCCGACCAGCTGGACGATATCAAGAAGGCCGGCAAGATCCGCATCGCCACCACCATGAGCACGCCACTGTTCGGCTTCACCGACGACAAGCTGCAACTGTCCGGCTCCGACGTCGAAGCCGCGCGCCTGCTGGCGCAGGACCTGGGCGTGCAGCTGGAGCTGACCGGTGTCACCAATGCCGCACGCGTGCCCACCCTGCAGTCCAACCGCACCGACATCGTGATCGGGTCGCTCTCGATCACGCCGGAACGCGTGAAGGTCATCGACTTCTCCACCCCCTATGCGGTCATCAGCCTCATCATCGGCGGCCCCAAGAGCATGGCCATCAAGGACTACGCCGACCTGGCGGGCAAGCGCGTCGGTGTTACCCGCGCCACGCCCAACGACACCCTGACCACACAGAACGCCAAGGGTGCCGAGGTGGTGCGCTACGAGGACGATGCCACCCTGATCACCTCCATGGTGACCGGTCAGGTCGAGGTGTTTTCCAGTACGCCCTCCAATCTGCAGGAGATGCAGAAGAAGTCGCCGGGCAAGAACCTGGAAATGAAATTCGAGCAAAAAGCCTTCGATCTGGGCATCGCCCTGAACAAGAACCAGCCGCGCCTGAAGCAATGGCTGGATGACTGGGTCAAGGCCAACATGAAGAACGGCAAGCTCAATGCCATCTACAAGAAGTACCACGGCCGCGACCTGCCGGCGACCGTCCAGAACCCGCAATAAGCCGTCGTTATGACGACCGGGTGGCGCCCATCCGGTCGTTTTTCTTCCTCCATTACACCGTCATGGTGACAGGCAGAATGATCGTTTCATTCACCGGGCCGGACAAAAATTAGTCTCCAGGAAACAAAATCCCTCCTTTTTCCACTTTTGATCGAATGCTTCGATCAAAAAGATCGTTTTCACACTTGATTTCGGCTGCGTCACGGTATATCTTGATCAAAAAAATCGTTGAGCGATTGCCTTGCAAGGTTTCCTGATAACAAAATGATCGAACCGATCGTTTTAGGCCGGCAGGCATCTTTCCCACCCACCGGACCGGATCGAACCGGTCGCGACAAGAACAGACGGAGATATCACATGTCCCTCACTTTCAAGGGCATCGTCCCTGCATTGATCACGCCCATGACCCGCGACGAGGAAGTCGACGAAGCGGGCTTGCGCACGCTGGTTGACCGCCTCATCGATGCCGGTGTGCATGGCCTGTTCGTGCTGGGCACCAATGGCGAATTCATCTCGCTGTCGGAAGCCGAGAAACTGCGCGTGGCGCGCATCGCCGTGGAACAGTCGGCCGGTCGCGTACCGGTCATCGCCGGCACCGGCGCCTATGCCACCCGCGAAGTGATCGCCCTCAACAGCAAGATGCAGGACCAGGGTGTCGATGGCCTCTCCGTCATCACCCCGTATTTCAACGGCGCCACCCAGCCCGAGCTGTTCAAGCACTACGACAGCATCGCCCGTGCCACCGCGCTGCCGGTGATGCTCTACACCATCCCGGCCAAGACCGGCGTGCAGCTCAATGTCGATACCGTGCGTCGCCTCTCCGAGATCCCCAACATCCGTGGCATCAAGGACAGCGGTAGCGACTTCGATCGCCTGCTGCAGCTGATCAACCTGCGTCGCGACGATTTCGCCGTCTTCACCGGTACCGATTCGATGATCCTGTGGACCCTGATCGCCGGTGGCGATGGTGCGGTCGCTGCGACCACCAATGCCGTGCCCAGCATGGTGATGTCGATCTGGAACAACTTCCAGAAGGGCGACATCGCCGCCGCCCGCCAGGCCCAGGAAGCACTGCGTCCGCTGCGTGATGCGTTCGCGCTGGGTACCTTGCCGGTGGTCCTCAAGACCGCTGCCGGTCTCCTGGGCATGCCCGCCGGCCCGGCCCGCTCGCCGGTGCTGCCGCTGGATGAAGCGGCCCTGGAACGCCTCAAGAAGGCCATCGCCGCCTATCCGCGCGTGAACTGAATCGCGCCTCACCCAACGCCAACCGCAACGCCTACGACCAGGACGACATGAGCACTTCCTACCACTTCCAGACCGTCAAGCACGTCGTGCACGGTCCCGACAGCCTCGATCAACTGGCCGACAAGCTGGCCCTGCTGGATCGCCCGGTGCGCCGCATCGCCTTCATCACCCAGCCCGTGATCGAACAGATGGGCGTGGTGGCGCGCGTGGTCGAGGCGCTGGCCAGGAAAGACGTGCAGACCCTGGTGGTGCGCGACGTGCAACCCGAGCCGACCATCGAGAATGTGGAGACGGTGTTCCGTGACCAGATCGCGCCCTTCGCACCGGATGCGGTGCTCTCCATCGGTGGCGGCAGCGTGCTGGATGCGGCCAAGCTGTTCGCGGTGCGCCTGACCAATGAAGAACCGCTGCGCCAGTGGCTGGGCGTGGACCTGATCAAGCAGCCCGGCGTGCCGCTGGTGCTGGTGCCGACCACGGCCGGTACCGGTTCGGAAGTCACGCCCAATGCCATCGTGACGCTTCCCGATGAAGAGCTGAAGGTCGGCATCGTCAGTCGCCACCTGTTGCCGCAACTGGTGATCCTGGATGCCAAGCTCACCGTGGGCCTGCCCAAGCCCATCACGGCCGCTACCGGCATGGATGCCTTCATCCACGCGCTGGAATCCTATATCTCCACCAAGGCCAATCCCATCAGCGACATGTTCGCCATGGAATCGATGCGCCTGATCGGTGCCAACCTGGTCGAGGCCTACCAGAACGGCCAATCGCTGCCGGCCCGCCAGGCCATGCTGATCGGCTCCATGTATGGCGGCCTGGCGCTGACCGCGGCCGGCACCGCCGCCGTGCATGCGCTGGCCTATCCGCTGGGCGGCATGTTCAATATCACCCACGGCGTGGCCAACTCGATGCTGTTGCCGCACGTGATGGAATTCAACCTCGATGCCATCGTCGGGCGCCTGTCCCAGGTGGCGCATGCGCTGGCCATCGCCCGTCATGACGACAGCGACCAGGTCGCCGCCGAGAAGCTGCTGGCGCGCCTGCGCGAATGGACTGCCGTGCTGGAGATCCCGCAGGACCTGCGCAGCTTCGGCGTTTCCGAAGAACACCTGGAGCCGCTGGCCGTGGCCGCCTCCAAGGTCAAGCGCCTGCTGGGCAACAATCCCAAGGTCTTGAGCCACGATGACATCAAGGCCATCTACAAGAGGCTGCTGCCATGACCAGCCACGCCACCGGTCGTGCGCGCCTGCTGATCGTCGGTGACGATCTGTCGGGCACGGCCGATTGCGCCGTGACCTGCGCCAATGTCGGCCTGGACAGCGTGGTGGTGCTGGGCGTACAAGCCGACGCCGCGCTGGCCGAGGCCGACGTGCTGGCGCTGGATGCCGATACCCGCGCCATGGGGGCAGAGGAGGCCGCGCGCATCAATGCCGCCGCCTGCCGCGCCAACCTCGCTGGCCGCAAGCTCTACAAGAAGATCGATTCCACCCTGCGTGGCAATGTCGCCGCCGAGATCGCAGCGCTCGCCGAGGCCGGCATGGCGATTGTCGCGCCGGCATTTCCGGCGGCCGGCCGCACGACGGTGCAAGGCCGCCAGTTCGTCTTCGGCGTGCCGGTGGAAGAATCCGAAGTCTGGCGCAACGAACAGATCGCCGGTCGTGCCGACCTGGTGGCGATGCTGGCGCAAGCCGGCATGAAGGTCGCGCTGCTGGACCTGGCGACGCTGCACCAGGGCGCCGAACAGGTACGCGCACGCATCCTGGCCTGCCAGGCCGAGGGTTGCCAGGCGCTGGTCTGCGACAGTGAGAGCGCCGACGACCTGGCTTGCATCGCCCAGGCCTCGGCTCCGGTGCCAGGCCTGTACTGGGTCGGCTCGGCCGGCCTGGCCACGCCACTGGTGCGGGCCTTGCATGCTGCGCCGGTGGCGGATGCCGTCCCGGCCATCCCGGCCGCGGACGCAACACATTCCGGCGCCGTGCTGGCCATCGTCGGCAGCATGTCCAGCGTCTCGCATGCCCAGGCACAGACCCTGGCGATGCGGGCCGGCGCTGCGCTGCAGGCCTTCGAGATCGATGCCGCCGCGCTGCTCGATCCCGCGTCCGAGCGCGCGCACGCGCTGGCGCAGCAAGTGGCGCAGACCCTGCAGGACGGTCGCAGCGTGCTGGTGTCCCTGAGCCAGGACCAGCGTGCGGCGGTCGCCGATGGCGCGCGCCTGGCGCGACAGCTGGCAACGCACCTGGGGCCGGTGGCGCAGCACGCCGCAGGTCTCATTGCCACCGGCGGCGAGACCGCGCGCGCCATGCTCGCCAACATGGGTGTGCAGCACATGAAGATCGTCGCCGAGATCGATACCGGCGTGCCGCTGATGCAGGCCCTGCACCAGGGACGCGCCTTCCCCGTCGTTACCAAGGCGGGCGGCTTCGGCCAGCCCGACACCCTCTACCGCGCGTGGCGGCAATTGCATGACGCCGCGCGCCCATCCACTGGAGAAGAAGCTATGACATACCGTCCGGTTATCGGCATCACCATGGGCGATGCCGCCGGCGTGGGCCCGGAAATCATCATGAAGAGCCTGGCCCGCCGCGAGGTCTACCAGGGTTGCCGCCCGCTGGTCATCGGCGACGCCAAGCGTCTGCGCGACGCCGGCCGCATCACCGGCGTGTCGCTGTCGGTGCGTGCCATCGCCAGCCCCGCCGAGGCGCGCTTCAACTATGGCGAGATCGACTGCATCGACCTGGGCCTGATCCCCGAAGACCTGCCCTACGGCCAGCTCTCGGCCGTGGCCGGCAATGCCGCCTTCCAGTACATCGCCCGCACGGTCGAACTGACCTCGGCCGGCGAGCTCGATGCCATCTGCACCGCGCCCCTGAACAAGGAAGCGCTGCACGCTGGTGGCCATATCTTCCCCGGTCACACCGAGATCCTGGCGCACCTCACCGGCGTGCCGGAAGTCTCGATGATGCTGGTAGCGCCCAAGCTGCGCGTGATCCACGTGACCACCCACATCGGCCTGATCGACGCCATCAACCGCATCGAACCCGGCCTGGTGCAACGGACCATCGAACGCGCCCATGACACCCTGGTGCGTGCCGGCATCTCGCAGCCCCGCATCGGCGTGTGCGGCATCAATCCGCACGCCGGCGAGAACGGCCTGTTCGGCTACGGTGAAGAAGAGAAGAAGATCATCCCCGCCATCGAGGTGCTGCGTGCACGCGGCTGGGACGTGGAAGGCCCGCTGCCGGCCGACACCCTGTTCTATCGCGCCGGTCGTGGCGACTTCGACGTGGTGGTGGCGATGTACCACGACCAGGGCCACGGCCCGGTCAAGGTGATGGGCCTGGAAGCCGGTGTGAACGTGACCGTCGGCCTGCAGGTGATCCGTACCTCGGTGGATCACGGTACCGCCTTCGATATCGCCGGCCGTGGTATCGCCGACGAAGGAAGCATGCTGGAAGCGCTCAAGCAGGCACAAGACCTGGCGACGCGCCGCGCTGCCCTGGCAGCCTGATCGCGCTGCCGGCCCCGGTGGCCGGCAGCGAGTGAAAACTATTTATAACTTTATCCGGTCTTCGAGGATCGGGAGGAGAACACAATGAACCAGTTTGGAGCATTGGACACGGCCATCATCATCGCCATGGTCGTCGTCTATATCCTGGCCACTTCTTGGCTGAGCGTGCGCCTGCGCAGCAAGACCACCGGCGAATTCATGGTGGCCGGACGCGCCGCCCCGGCGCTGGTGATCGCCATCCTGCTGATGTCCGAATTCATCGGCGCCAAGTCCACCATCGGTACCTCGCAGGAGGCCTTCAAGGTCGGCATCGCCGCCTCCTGGTCGGTGATCGCGGCCTCCATCGGCTTCCTGCTGTTCGGCCTGTTCATGGCCAAGCGGCTCTACAAGTCGGGCGAATTCACCATCTCCGGCTTCGTCGCCCAGAAATACGGCAAGACCGCCAAGCTGGTGGTCTCTGCCGTGATGATCTATGCGCTCCTGATCGTCAACGTCGGCAACTACGTCAGCGGCGCGGCGGCCATCTCCACCGTGCTCAAGGTGAACCTGCCCACCGCGGCCATCATCACGGCCATCGTCAGTACCGTCTACTTCGCCTACGGCGGCTTGAAGAGCGTGCTCTACGTGACCATCTTCCATAGCGCGGTCAAGATCATCGGCATCGGTATCCTGGTGTGGGTGGCGCTGTCGATGACCGGCGGCATCGCACCCATGGTCAGCAGCATGCCCGAGCACTACTTCACCTGGAATGGCGCCCTGGGCGGCGGCACCATCGGCGCCTGGATCATCGGTACGGCCGGCGCGATCTTCTCCACCCAGTTCATCATCCAGGCCATCTCGGGCGCCCGCTCCGGCGAGGATGCGCGCAAGTCCACCCTGATCGCCGCCGCCCTGTGCGTGCCGATCGCGCTGGCCTTGGGCCTCTTGGGCGTGTCTGCCAAGTTCCTGTTCCCCGATATCAAGGGCCTGTATGCACTGCCGATCTTCCTGCAGCATATGAACCCGGTGCTCTCGGGCATCGTGACGGTGTCGCTGGTGGCCTCCATCTTCGTGTCGGTCAGTACCGTGGCGCTGGCCATTGCCTCCCTGGTGGTCAAGGATTTCTACGTGCCGCGCTACCAGCCCACGCCCGAGCGTGAGCTGGCCGCCACCCGCTGGATCTCGCTGGTGGTGGGTTTCCTCCCGCTGATCTTCGTGCTGTTCGTGCCGCAGATCCTGGCGCTGTCCTTCTTCACCCGCGCTCTGCGCCTGACGGTCACCGTGGTGGCGCTCATGGGCATCTACCTGCCCTTCTTCAACAGTGCCCGCGGTGCGATCGCGGCGCTGGTGCTGGCGACCATTGCCACCAGCGTCTGGTACCTGCTGGACAACCCCTTCGGCATCGACAACATGTATATCGCCCTGGCCGCACCGGCCCTGGTGATGGTGATCGAGCGTCTGATCTTCCCGTCCACCCCGGGGGACAAGCAGGAACATGCCGCGCCCGAACTGGGCCAGGCGGCCCGTCAGCAGCACTGAGACGCGGCGCGCGAACAGTAATGACAAGCAACATCGAGCAACAACGATAGAGGATGACAAGATGAGCCAGTCCATCACCAGCGCCGCCGGCCAGGTCCACCAGGCCGCTGCCGACGCCGCCCGCCGCGAGGCGCACCTGCCGGCCATGACCGTGCAGAACCATGCCGCCAACCTGATTGCCCTATCCAATGGCGACCTGCTGTGCGCCTGGTTCGGCGGCACCCAGGAAGGCATTCCCGATATCTCGATCTACGTCTCGCGCCTGGCCGTCGGCAGCGATACCTGGACACAACCGGAGCGCCTGTCCGAAGACGCCAGCCGTTCCGAGCAGAATCCGGTGTTCTTCGAGGCGCCGGACGGCAAGTTGTGGCTGATCTACACCGCGCAGCTGTCGGGCCACCAGAACACGTCCATCGTGCGTCGCCGTATCTCCTCCGACCTGGGCCGCAGCTGGGGCCCGATCGAGACCCTGTTCGACACCCCCGGCACCTTCGTGCGCCAGCCCATCGTGGTGGCTGCCGACGGCGCCTGGCTGTGCCCGGTCTTCATGTGCCGCGTGGCCGAGGGCGAGCGCTGGTCGGGCAACGACGATATCAGCATGGTGATGCGTTCCACCGACGGCGGCCAGCACTGGAGTGCGCACGAAGTGCCGGGCAGCGTAGGTTGCGTGCACATGAACATCCAGCCCCTGAAGGAAGGCGGTTTCCTGGCGCTGTATCGCAGCCGCTGGGCCGACCATGTCTACAGCAGCCGTTCCGAGGATGGCGTGCAATGGAGCGCACCGCAGGCGCTGGAACTGCCCAACAACAATTCTTCGGTGCAGTTCGTGGCGCTGGCCAACGGCCACCTGGGCCTGGTGTTCAACCACAGCAGTGCGGCCAACAGCACCGAGCGCCGCGCCTCCCTGTATGACGATATCGAGGATTCGGAAGACAGCGGCGAGCTGGTCGCGCAATCGGCCTCGCAACGTGGCACTGCCTTCTGGGGCGCACCGCGCGCGCCGATGACGCTGGCCATTTCCTATGATGGCGGTCGCACCTGGCCGGCCATGCGTAACCTGGAAGTGGGCGACGGCTACTGCATGACCAACAATTCGGCCGAGAAGCTCAACCGCGAATATTCCTATCCTTCCATCGTGCAATCTGCCGATGGCAAGTTGCATATCGCGTACACCTACTTCCGCCAGAACATCAAGTACGTCACCGTCGATGAAAGCTGGGTCACGCAGGACGTGGCGGCGGCGGCCTGAATCCGGCATCCAGCCACAACGCAACACAACGCAAGACAACACAACACAAGGAGATCACATGGACAAGAGCGGCATCACACGCAGGGAGGCACTGGTGGCACTGGGAACCGGCATTGCAGCAGCAGGCATGAGCAGCTCCGCTTCGGCGGCCGACAACAGTTCGCTGGAAGCGGCCAGCGAGGCACTGCGCCGCGCGCTGCAGGAAGGCGATGGCAAGGTCTTGACGGCACTGCTGCATGATCACATGACTTATTCGCACTCCGATGGCCGGGTGTGGACCAAGGAAGTGCTGCTCTCCACCGTGGCTGGCAAGCAGCGCTACCTGAGCGTGGCGACCTCCGAGCAGACCGTCGATGTGGTCGGCGAGGTCGGCATCGTGCGCCACATCTATGACGTGGTGAACAACGACGAGAAGAAGAGCCGCAGCCACCTCAAGGTCTTGCTGTGCTGGGTCAGGCAAGGGCAGGGCTGGCAACTGCTGGCGCGCAGCGGTACCGGCATCCCGGCCTGACGAGCAGCAGCAAGCAGCAGCAAGCGGCGGATCGGCAGCGGAAGTGGGTATACTCGGGGCTGGCCGCCTGCGCCGATGTCATGTACAGGTGCAGCGGCAGCCACCCCAACCCTGATTCCCGATCCGCTATGAAAGTAACCCGCCGCCGCGAGGCCATGGTCCAGGCCGTCCTCTCGGGCATGACCGAAGTGACCGCCCTGTGCGACCACTTCGGCATTTCCGAAGTGACCGTGCGCCGCGACCTGCGCGCCCTGGCCGACGAAGGTCTGATCCTGCGCACCTATGGCGGCGCCGCCTCGGTCAGCACGCATGCGCCGGAAGAATCGCTGGAGCAGCGCAGCCACAGCTTCCAGGCCGAGAAGGATGCCATCGGGCAAGCCGCCGCCGCCCATGTGGTCGAGGGCGACACCCTGTTCCTCGATGGTGGCACTACCACCGCCGCACTGGCCAAGGCACTGTTCGCGCGGCAGGGAATCAAGGTCGTCACCAACAACCTGCTGGTGGTACAGACGCTGGCCGGCAGCCAGGTCGGCGTGACGCTGATCGGTGGCGATGTACGCCCCTCCAGCATGAGCACCTTCGGGCCCATCGCCCAGCTGGGCCTGTCACGCTTCACCTTCGACAAGGCCTTCCTCGGGGCCGATGGCGTGGTGCCCGGACGCGGCCTGTGCGAAGCCACGGTGGAGCAGGCCTACCTCAAGGAATGCATCATCCGCCAGGCCGCCACGGTCTACGTGCTGGTCACCGGCGACAAGCTCAACCGCGACAGCCAGCAGCACTGGACGCCGGTGGAGAAAGCCTGGACCCTCATCACCGATGCCATGCCCGGCCATGCCGGACGACATGCCTTCGAGAACCTGCCTGGGGTCAGGGTCGAGTCGGCGCCGCCGATCACGGCGCAGCGCTGACGGCACCGGCACGCCGGCGTCCTGAAAAAAATATTCTTCCAGTCGCGAACCGTTTGCCCCGGTTGCCGCACTCCTAGCAGGAGAGGAATGTCCTCGAACCTGCAATCATCAAAGGAGAATGACATGTTCTACATGAAGAATGTCCCCACCGGGGAACGCATCCTGCGCGTGCTCATCGGCGTGGTGGCGCTGGCCGTGGCAGCCCTGAACTGGGGCGGATCGGTACTGGCCATTGGCGCTGGCGTGGTCGGCGTGATGCTGGCCATGAGCGGCCTGGTGGGTTTCTGTCCCATGTGTGCGCTGGTTGGTCGCAAGCTCGACAAAGAACGCCAGCCATGAACGGCGCCGTGAGCGAGCGGGACAACCTGATCCTGGCCGCCCAGAGTGGCGACCAGGTGGCCATTTCCCGCCTGCTTGCGGTGTGCCAGGCCGACGCCCGGCGCTATGCGCGCAGGCACTGCCAGGCCAGCGATGTCGATGACGCCGTGCAGGAATCCTTGCTGATCATTTCGCGCAAGGTCGGCAGCCTCAAGGCGGCGGTGGCGTTTTCGTCGTGGCTCTTTACGGTCATCAAGCGGGAGTGCCACAAACTGCAGCGCATGATGTCCCGCCATGCGCCGCTGCCGGAACAGGCTGCCGAGCAGCAACTGGAACGCCGCAGCGACGAGGCCTTGCGCATCGACCTGGCGCACGCACTCGAATCATTGCCGGCGCACTATCTCGAAGTGGTGTTGTTGCGGGACTTCGAAGAACTCACCATCGCTGAAATCGCCGGGCGCCTGGGAGAGCCGCAAGGCGCGGTGAAGAGCCGGCTGCATCGCGCCCGCGAACTGGTAAGGGAATACCTGCTCGGCCCGGATTACTGAGCGGTGCGCCTGCCGGGGACGTTCAACCGCCCTCGAAGATACGCATGCGCGCATGACCGATATGCGCCCGCATGGCCGCTTCGGCGCGTTCGGGCGAGCCTTCGGCGATGGCCTGCACGATGGCATGGTGTTCATCGTCGATGGTCTGGATGCGCTCGCCGGCCTGCGGCGAACCCAGGTTCTGCGCCAGCTCCATGCACTGGCGGATCGGTCCCAGCGAATGCTCGATGGTGGAGATGAAGAAGGGATTGCGGCTGGCGCGGGCGATGGCCATGTGCAGCGCCAGGTCCTCGTCCACCCCGGTCTGTCCGGCCAGTTGCGCGCGCCGCAGCGCCTGCAGCGAATCGCGCATCAATTCCACATCCTCGTCCTGGCGCGCCAGGCTGGCGATGCCGGCGGCGCCCACCTCCACGCATTCGCGAAAGGCGTAATAGCGTTCGACGTCGTGGATGCTGGCAATCTGCGGGCTGGCATGGGTCTGCAGGGTCGGCACCCGCTGCACATAATTGCCCGAACCGCGCCGCGATACCACGATGCCTTCCGAACGCAAGCGCGACAGGGCCTCGCGCACTGTGGTGCGGGAAGCCTCATAGCGCTCGGCCAGCTCGACTTCGGTCGGTAGCTTGCGGTTCTCGCCCAGCTCGCCGCGCAGGATGGAAGCGATGATCTGCTTGCAGATGTGTTCTGAACGGCTGAGCCGGCTGGTCCGCGCCGTGGCAGGAGTGCTGAGGATAGGATCTGACATGTACGATGACTGCTGGTCGGGAGTTCTTCTGCGGACACTATGAAGGACTCCGCCCCGTGGCGCAAGCCTTCACTCCCGTAAAGCGGGGTCAACCTGCAATACCCGCCATAACGCCATTTCTGGCAAGTAATTAGGATGGATTTCGGTTGACTTCCAGCGCCTGCATCATTAGAGTTGTCCACCTGCATTCGAAATTAGTCGGACTAATTTTATGCTTACTTATACGACGTCGTATAAATAAGCTGACCATAAAGTAATAAAAATGACAATGTGGAGACGGCCATGAAGCACATGACCTGCGCCATGCCGGGCCAACGGCAGCATACCTGCGTGACATCCACGGTTCACGCAGGCGGAGCCCTGGCCGGCCGTCCGCCCCGAACACCCATTTGAAGAAAAACCCTTTGGAGACGCCATGAAGTATGTAAGAGGAATCCGCTGGTACATGGTGACGCTGGTCACCCTGGCCCTGATCGTCAATTACCTGGCCCGCAACACCCTGTCGGTGGCCGCCCCGACCATGATGAAAGAGCTCAACATGAGCACGCAGGAGTATTCCTACATCGTGGTGGCGTGGCAGATCTGCTATGCCTTCATGCAGCCGGTGGCCGGCTACGTGCTGGACGTGGTGGGCACCAAGATCGGTTTCGGCATCTTTGCGCTGGCCTGGTCGCTGGTCTGCGCGGCCGCAGCCCTGGCCACCGGCTGGCAAAGCCTGGCCTTCTTCCGGGCGTTGCTGGGTGTGACCGAGGCGGCCGGCATTCCCGGTGGCGTGAAGGCCTCCACCGAGTGGTTCCCGGCCAAGGAACGCTCGGTCGCCATCGGCTGGTTCAATATCGGCTCCTCCATCGGCGCCCTGTGCGCACCGCCGCTGGTGGTCTGGACCATCCTGCACGGCGGCTGGAAGATGTCCTTCGTGGTGGTGGGCGTACTGGGCGTGATCTGGTTCTTCCTGTGGATGTTGTTCTACAAGAGCCCGCGTGACCAGAAGCTGCTCTCGCCGGAAGAGCGCGCCTATATCCTGGATGGCCAGGAAAAGACCCCCGAGAAAGTGGTTCGCGAGAGCTGGACCAAGATCGTGCGCAGCCAGAACTTCTGGTCCATCGCCATTCCGCGCTTCCTGTCGGAACCGGCCTGGCAGACCTTCAATGCCTGGATTCCGCTGTACATGGCCACCGAGCGCCACATGAACATCAAGGAAATCGCCATGTTCGCCTGGCTGCCCTTCCTCGCCGCCGACATCGGTTGCGTGCTGGGCGGTTACCTGAGCCCGCTGTTCCACAAGCACCTGAAGGTGTCGCTGTTCACCTCGCGCAAGCTGGTCATGCTGGTGGGCTGCCTGGCCATGATCGGACCGGCCTGCGTGGGCCTGGTCGATAGCCCGTATGTGGCGATCGGCCTGCTCTCCATCGGCGGCTTCGCCCACCAGACCCTGTCGGGCGCGCTGTATTCGATCACCTCCGACGTCTTCACCAAGAGCCAGGTGGCGACCGCGACCGGCCTGGCCGGCATGAGCGGCTACCTGGGCGCGACGCTGTTCACGCTGCTGTTCGGTATCCTGGTGACGCAGATCGGCTACAGCCCGCTGTTCGTGCTGCTGGCGGCCTTCGATCTGCTGGCCGCCGTGGTGGTGTTCGCCATCGCCCGTCCGCGTGCGGATGCGATCGCCTGAGGCAGCAATCTGAAAATAATATAAATCATTCCAGCGGTGGGGCCTCTCCCGGATGCAAGGGAGAGGCACAGGGTGGCTCTGCAAGGGGCCGCCCTTTTTTTCGTTTCCGGCTGATACCGGCCCATACCGGCCCATACCATCCTGCTGTGCGAAAGCCCCCTATACTGGCGCTTCGATCATGCGTATTCCTATGGAGATCATGCGATGAAGCCAGCCTTGTCCGAGGTGCAGGTATTGGGTTTTGATGTGTTCGGCACCGTCGTCGATTGGCGCAACAGTATTGCCCGCCAGGCCGAGCCCTTCCTGGCCCGCCATGGCCTGGCCATCGATCCGGTCGCCTTCGCCGTGGAGTGGCGCTCCTGGTATCAACCGCAACTGGAGAGCGTGCGCAGCGGACAACGTCCATGGGTCAGGCTGGAAGTCCTGCATCGCGAGAGCCTGGAGCGCATCCTGCAGGGCCATGGACTGGACCCGGCCGCGCTCGATGACGCGGAACTGGCCGACTTCACCCGCGCATGGGATCGCCTCGACCCCTGGCCCGACGTGCGCGATGGCTTGCGCAGGCTCAAGCGCCACTATCCGCTGGTGACGATTTCCAACGGCCACCTGGCCGGCATGATGCAGATGGGCCGTCATGCCGGCCTGCCATGGGATCTGGTGCTGGGCGCCGAGATCGCTCAGGCCTACAAGCCGCAGCCACAGGTCTATCTGCAGTCGGCCGAGGCGGCCGGTGTGGCACCCGCCCAGCTGGCCCTGGTCGCAGCCCACAATGGCGACCTGCGGGCCGCGCGTGCCTGCGGCCTGAAGACCATCTTCGTACGCCGGCCCACCGAGCATGGCCCCGACCAGCGCATCGACCTGCTGCCCGAGGAGGATTGGGATATCGTGGTCGATGGCTTCACCGAGCTGGCAGACCGGCTCGGCTGTCCGCACGACTAAGCGCAGGCCATGGCGCCCCGCCGGGCGAGGGCGCCACAGTGGCCTACAGGGGCGGACGCTCCTGCGCCAGCCAGGCCTGCACCGAGGGCCGTTGCCATTGCGCCTGCGCATAGTCCGCCAGCCGCTGCGGCACGGCATCGCCATGCAGGGCCAGGCGATTGAGCATCAGCGCCAGATCGACATCGGCGATGCTCCACTGGTCAAACAGCTGTCCGCCATGCGCTGGTAGCAGCTGATCGGCAAAGCGCAACAGCCTTTGCGCCGCCGCCACGGCCGCGGCCGACAGCGGCGCCTTCTTCACACCGTAGAACAGGACCTGGGTATTCCTCTCCTCGCGGATCGGCATCAGGTCGCTGCGTAGCCACGCCTGGATCTGGCGGGCGCGGGCCTTTTGCACGGGATCCCTGGGGTAGAGGGGCAGACCGGGCAAGATCTCGTCGAGGTATTCGGTGATGGCCGAGGATTCCGACAGGGCCAGTTCGCCATGCATCAGCGTGGGGACGCGCGCGGTCAGCGACAGGCGGGCATAGGCCTCTGCCTTGTTGGCACCGGCGTCGAGGTCGACGGTATGGAGCGTGAAGGGCCGCTGCTTTTCCTGCAGCGCCACGAAGACCGACATGGCGTAGGGACTGGCGAATTGTGCGTCGACGTAGAGGTGGAACGGGGCATTGTTCATCGTGGTTTTCCTGAAGAGAGGGGGATCAGAAGGACTGTGCCAGCAAGGCCTGGCGATGTTGTCGCAGTCTTGCCTGCAAGTTTGCGCTGGCCGGCAGGAAGGGCAGGCGCAGCTCGGATGTGCACCAGCCATCCTCGGCCAGCAGCGCCTTCAGGCCAGCCGGGCTGGGCTCGGCGAAGAGATCGCGCACCACCGGCTGCAAGGCATCGGCGATGCGGCGCGCCTGCGCCAACTGGCCGTCGCGGATCAGTGCCTGCATGCGCACATGCCAGTGCGGCATCACATGGGCCGACGCCGCGATCACGCCATGCGCACCCAGGCACAGGGCCATGAAGTTCTGGCTGTCGTCGCCGCTGAGGATGGACAGCGGGGTCTCCGCGACCAGCCGCTGCATGCGCTCGTGATTGCCGCCACATTCCTTGAGACCGGCCACGCGGGGATCGCGGGCCAGTTGCTGCAATGTCTCCAGCTCCACCTGG
This sequence comes from Herbaspirillum sp. NPDC087042, assembly GCF_044745245.1. Taxonomy (NCBI): domain Bacteria; kingdom Pseudomonadati; phylum Pseudomonadota; class Betaproteobacteria; order Burkholderiales; family Oxalobacteraceae; genus Herbaspirillum; species Herbaspirillum sp. NPDC087042. Next base: position 132,606 of record NZ_JBIUZW010000002.1, read on the forward strand.
CAACCGGTGCGATAGGGGATGTTGTAGACCAGCACCGGCAGGTCGGCCGCCTGCACGACTTCTTCGATATGGCGGCGGATGCCCTCTTGCGATGGGCGCACATACAGTGGCGGCGTCACCAGCAGGCCTTGCGGTTGCAGTCGTGCCAGTGCCCGCGCACGCTGGACTGCATCGCGGGTCGAGGCGGTCGACAGGCCCAGCACCAGCGGCAGGCCGGGGACGGCGCTGCGCAGGGTGGCCAGGAGGGCTTCCTGTTCAGCGGGTTCCAGCAGGATGCCTTCGCCTGTGGTGGCGCCCACCACCAGGCCGGCGATGCCCTGTGCGGCCAGGTGGCGCGCCAGCTTCGCCAGGGCGGTGTGATCGATGTGTTCGCCGTCGAACGGCGTGATGATGGGAATCCAGACGCCGGTAAAACCTGTTTGCATGTTTGCCTCGTAAAGAACGGTTGAGAAAAAAGCCGTTCCGTCGGCAGGGCGCCGGACGAGGTCTGAATGAAGAGAAGGTGTGCGATTCAGTCCCGCCTGGCGATCCGCCGGACGGGACGTGATATCCCCGTCAGCGGAGATAGCGTTTTTTGGTGCTCAGCCCGGACACGACGACGCCGGCCGCTGGTGCGGCGGATGCGTTGCAGTGGTCGGTTGGCTTCGTGTGCATGGTGATGAAGTCGTGGGCTGAGCGTCGATGGTAATCGAGAGTGCTCGGGGATTTCAAATGGAGTGTGGTGATTTTGCAGCATGTCCCGCTTTTTCGCCCCAACGCCGATGGTAGTCGAACAAGGCAAGCACACGCCGTCTTGCTTACCGGATTTCCGCGCTATACCTGAACTTGCTCGCCGCCCCGCGCGACTGCCGCCATTCCAGCGGCTGGCCGTCCGAGCCCAGGGCGGTGCGTTCGATCACCACCACCGGTGTCTTCTCCGGCAGGCCCAGCAGCTGCGCTTGTGCCTTGGTGACGGTTTCCACCGTCAGGGTCTCGCGCGCGGAGGCGACGATGAGGCCGCATTCGCGCTCGTAGAGCGGATAGAGCAGGTCGCCGAAATCTTCCGGGGCCTTCTCCAGCAGGGCCTTGAAGCGCTGCGCGCACAGGTAGATGTTCTCGGCCAATACCGGTTGCTGCTCCACCGTGCGCAACCGCAGCAGTTCGATGGCCTTGACCTTGGGCTTGAGATGCAGCGCCTCGGCGGCCTGGCGCGGGGCGTCGATGAGCTTGCGGCTGACGATCACGCTCTTGGGCGCCAGCGGCCGGCCATCGGCCGTCTCGAAACGGAAGAAGCGGAACAGCGAATTGTCGAAGCGTGCCTTGCGCACGAAGGTGCCACGGCCATGGGTGCGCTCCACCAGGCCCTCGGCCATGAGCGTCTCGACGGCGCGGCGCACCGTGCCCACCGCCATCTGGTAGGTCTGGCTCAATTCGGCTTCGGACGGGATGGGCTGGCCCGGTTGCCACTTCTGGGCACGGATCTGGGCGGCCAGCAGGTCGCGTAACTGCAAGTAAAGCGGCAGGCGCGAATCGGCACCGGTCTGGTCAAGCATGGTGAAACTGACCTTGCAAAATGGAAAGTCCCCCAGTCTACCTCCCCGGCGCGGGGCTCACAATGCCGGCATTCCGGCGTGGCTTGTCCGCACGGCCGGTGATTGTTGCGGGTCTCCGCCTGTGTTATCTTATGCCAACTCATATATATGTCTATATGAGTATCCAACAAAATCAATATCAATCAACCAGCTTCGTGCGACTGCCGGCGCCATCCCGGATGTGGGACCATGCCAGCCGTACGCCTTCAGCGTAGAGGACGAGACAATGTTTTCATGGTATCGGCAGGTCACTGCCAAGGAACGCAAGACCTTCTGGGCCTGCTTCAGCGGATGGGCGCTGGATGCACTGGACGTGCAGATGTTCAGCCTGGCCATTCCCGCGTTGATCGCGGCTTTTTCCCTCAGCAAGGCCGATGCCGGCTTCATCAGCGGTGCCACCCTGGTGGCCTCGGCCATCGGCGGCTGGTTCGCCGGCGCCCTGTCGGATCGCTATGGACGCGTGAAGACGCTGCAGGTCACCATCCTCTGGTTTTCGCTGTTCACCTTCCTGAGCGCCTTCGCCCAGAACTATCCGCAACTGCTGGTGCTGAAGGCCTTGCAGGGCTTCGGCTTCGGCGGCGAGTGGGCCGCTGGCGCAGTGCTGATGGCCGAGACCATCCGCGCCGAGCATCGCGGTCGCGCCATGGGCACGGTGCAAAGCGCCTGGGCAGTCGGCTGGGGCGGCGCGGTGTTGCTGTTCTCGGTGCTGTTCTCCTTCCTGCCGCAGGAAACCGCCTGGCGCGCCATGTTCGTCATCGGCCTGCTGCCGGCCCTGCTGGTGGTCTACGTACGCCGCTCGGTGCCCGAGACCGATGCCTTCCTGGCCGGTCGCAAGGCCGCCGCCGGCAAGCCGGCCAGCAATCCGCTGGTGGGCATCTTCCGGCCTGACGTGCTGCGCCTGACCGTCATCGGCAGCCTCCTGGGCGTGGGGGCCCACGGTGGCTACTATGCGCTGATGACCTGGTTGCCGACCTATCTGAAGACCGAGAAGCACCTCTCGGTGCTGGGCACCGGTGGCTACCTGGCCGTCATCATCGTCGCCTTCTGGTGTGGCTGTATCGCCAGCGCGCAATTGCTGGACCGTATCGGCCGTCGTCGCACCGTGGCCTCCTTCGCCGTCTGCTGTGTGGTGACCGTGCTGTGCTACATCTTCCTGCCGCTGACCGATACCCAGATGCTGGTGTGCGGCTTCCCGCTGGGCTTCTTCGCTGCCGGCATCCCGGCCAGCCTGGGGGCGCTGTTCAATGAGCTCTACCCCAGCGGCATTCGCGGCACCGGCGTGGGCTTCTGCTACAACTTCGGACGCGTGGCCTCGGCCGGCTTCCCGGTGCTGGTGGGTCACATGAGCGACTCCATGCCACTGGGCCAGGCCATCGGTATCGATGCCGCCATCGCCTATTCGCTGGTGGTAGTGGCCGTGCTGATGCTGCCCGAGACCCGTGGCCGCCAGATGGAAACCGCCGCATGACCACGCCAGCAAGCCACGAGGCCCTGCGCATCGACACGCACGCCCACGTCTTCACGCGCAGCCTGCCCATGGCCGACGGGCGTCGCTATACGCCGGCGCATGATGTCACCGTCGAGGAGTATGTCGCCCGGCTGGATGCACATGGCATGCACCATGGCGTGCTGGTGCAACCCAGCTTCCTGGGCAGCGACAACGGTTACATGCTGGAAGCGCTGCGGCGCTTTCCGCAGCGCCTGCGTGGCATTGCCATGGTGGATGCCGGGGTCGGCCACGACGCGCTGCAGGCGCTGAAGGCGGGTGGGGTGGTCGGCATCCGCTTCAACCTGGTCGGTGGTGCGCCGCTGCCGGATTTTCGCGGTGCCTGGCGCGCCACGCTGGAACGTGTCGCCGCGCTGGGATGGCAAGTGGAAGTGCATCGCGAAGCAGCCGATTTGCCCTTGCTGTTGCCGCCCCTGATCGAGATGGGGCTGAAGGTGGTGGTGGATCACTTCGGCCGGGTCGATCCGGCGCTGGGTGTGGCCGATCCCGGTTTCCGCTATCTGCTGGAGAGTGGCGCCTCGCGCCAGGTGTGGGTGAAACTGTCGGCGCCCTACCGCAATGGCGGTAACGTGGCTGGCGCCCACTTTGCACACCAGGCCTGGCCGCTGCTGCGCCAGCACCTGGGGACCGATCGCCTGCTCTGGGGCAGCGACTGGCCGCATACCCAGCACGAAAGCATGACCGACTACGCCCACAGCTGGCAGCAGTTCACGGCGCTGGTGACCGACCCGCAGGACCGCAGCGCCATCACTGGCGCTACGGCGGCACAGCTGTTCGGCTTCGCCTGATGGCCGGGGGGAGCAGGCTTAGTTGATCCAGTCCAGCTGGGTCAGCTTCACGCGCTCGCCCAGGCGTGGCGCATTGACCAGGTGCCAGGCCGTGTATTGCTCGGCATAGGCGGTGTCCGACGCCATCAGGTCCACCGGTACCACCACGTCAAAGCCACGGAAGGCCGCGCTGGCGGCCGTATGCAGCACCGCGCCATGGGCCGCGGCGCCGATGCAGATGACGGTCTTGATGCCCTTGTCGTGCAAGAGCTTTTCCAGGTCCGTGTTGACGAACTTGTCCGGTCCGGACTTGATCAGCGGTTCATCACCCAGCATCGCGGCCTGGGGCCAGATGTCGCTGGGCTTGGCGTTGCCGCCCAGGGTGTAGATCACCGTTACCTTCTTTTCGCGAGCCAGGGCCAATATCTTTTCCACACGGGGCAGCATGGCCACGCAGCGCGGACGCGACTCCGGATTGCAGGTCTGGCGGGCGATATCCAGCACCAGCAGGGCGGTGGTGGCCGGATCGATGGTCACCTTCGACAAGGCCGGCGCGGCGGGTGCCTTGACCGAGGCCCAGTCGTCGTACACGCCCTGGGCCGAGGCGCCGGTGCAGGCGGCCAGGCCGATGATGCCGGCGAAGAAACTGTTGAAGAGGGTACGCATGATCTTCCTTTCGTGAGGGGGATGCCGGTACGACCGGCGGCGCTTTTGAGCGTCTTGCATCCCGGCCCGGGGCCGTGACGGAAACAAATTATCGCCGAGCTTGTCCTATCGCGCAGCATCGCACAAGGTGCGTCATGCGCGCAGCATTGGCCGGGGAAGCGCTGCTGCCTGCATGTAAATGTCATTTCCATAACATCTTGCCGGGCGGGGCGGCGGAAAGCAAGCATTGAACAAGTTAGTCAAGCGGTTGCTGGCGGGCCTGGGTGGCCTGCTGATCTTCTGGGCGCTGGGCATGATCAGCGCCAACGAACTGGCCAAGAGCAGCGTGCTGATGGCCACCGCCTTGCCGGGCATCGCCGGCCTGTGCCTGGTCGTTCCCGGCTTGCGGCGCCGACCGCAATGGTTCTCGGCGGTGACGCTGGCCATCATCGGATTGTTCTTCCTGGATGCGGCGCTCAAGGGTTTCCTGCGCGACTACTTCGGGCTGCGTCCCAATCCCCTGCTGGTGCTGCAAGCCCTCTTCAACACCAATCCCGGCGAGAGCAGCGAATTCCTGCGCCACAACTGGCGCGACGTGGCCCAGGCCCTGGGCGTGCTGCTGCTGATGTGCGGCCTGCTGTGGCGGGTGGAGCGCCATCTTGCCGGCGTCGAAGCGCGTAGGTCGACGCCCGCATGGCGCGCACGCGGCATCGTCGCCATCGGCAGCCTGCTGGCGATCTTCATCGGCCTGCATTTCAATCCCACCATGGCCAAGGAAAACCCGCTGCTGTTCTGGCCCATCCGCTATCTCGACTATCGCAGCCAGATGGTCCAGGCCGAGCGCATGGAAGAGGATCTCGCCCGCAACATGGCGCAGACATCCGACTGGCAGGTGCGCTATGCGGGAGCGCAGCGCAATACCCTGGTATGGGTGATCGGCGAGAGTATCAATCGCGCCAACATGTCGCTGTACGGTTATGAACGCAATACCACGCCGATGCTGGAGGCGATGCGCAAGGAGCTGATCGTCTTCCGCGATGTGGTCTCCTCGGAGCCGGCCACCATGGCCTCGCTGATGAAGATGCTCACCCCGGCCGACCTGGACGATCCGCAGGCCTGGAGCCGCCAGCCCGATGTGCTGATGCTGGCGCGGGAAGCGGGTTTTCGCATCATCTGGCTATCCAACCAGGCGCCCAATGATGGCTGGCTGGGCCTAGTGGCCAGGCGTGCCGACCAGCAGGTCTTCATCAACAAGGGTGCCGGTCGTGGCGAGAACAATTTCGATGGCAACCTGTTGCCCGGCCTGGAGACCGCGCTGGCCGACCCGGCGCCGCGCAAGCTGATCGTGGTCCATCTGCTGGGGGCGCATCCCACCTATGACATGCGTTATCCAGATGACTACGCGCGCTTCGACGGCGTGCGCGATGCGGTGACGGAGAAGCTGGAGAAGGATGCGCGTTCGCCGTGGATACGGCAGCTGCGCAACGAGTACGACAATGCGATCGCCTACCATGACGTGGTGCTGGCCAACATGCTGCGCCTGACCATGCGCGCAGCCCCCGGCGACAATGCCAGCCTGTTGTTCTCGTCCGACCACGCGCAGGAGGTCGGGCATACCCGCAACCACGCCGGGCAGTCGGTCGCGGACGCCAGCGGCTATGAAATCCCCATGCTGCTGTGGACCCGCTCATTCACCGGCAAGAGCGCCGAAGACAAGGCGCAGCTGGAATACCGGCCCTACCAGACCGACCAGATGGAACATACCGTCCTGGGCCTGCTGGGGGTGGAGTCGGTCTACTACGATGGCCGCCGCGACATCCTCAGCCAGCGCTTCCAGGCGCCGGCCTTCCACCAGGTGCGGCGTATCAATGGCCAGCCCTACCAGCCGCGCACGCAGGTCTACAACGACTGAGCATTGACGGCCATTCAGGCGCCGTTGGGAATCTCGGGATCGACCAGTTGCGCCAGCAGTTGCAGCGATTCCTGCCAGCCGGCGTAGCAGAACTCCAGCGGGATGGCCGGCGGAATGCCTTCCTGCACGATGGTCAGGGCGCTCCCCACGAGAGTGGCGGCGATGCTGACGGTGACCTTCATCTCGCCGGGCAATTGCGGGTCATCGAACTTGTCGGTGTAGACGATGCGCTCGTTGGGCAGCAGCTCCACATAGGTGCCACCGAAGGAGTGCGAACTGCCGGTACTGAAATTGGTGAACGACATGCGGTGCGAGCCGCCCACCCGCGCGTCCATGTGATGGACCTTGCCGGTGAAGCCATGCGGCGGCAGCCACTTGACCATGGCATCGGGATCGAGGAAGGCGCGATAGATGCGTTCGGGCTTGGCGCGCAGCACGCGGTACAGGCGCACGGTGTTGGAGCTGCTCATGGCATGGTTCCTCTGCGAAGGGGGGAGGGAAGGCAAGCGTCCATCGCCGCGCGGATCCTGTCAAGCTCGACCTTGTGCGGATCCGCGCGGGGCCAGGTGCGTAGCCTCAGGCAGGACAGTGGCAGACCACCTCGATGTTGTGGCCATCGGGGTCCAGCACGAAGGCGCCGTAGTAATCCGGGTGATAGTGCGCGCGGATGCCGGGCGCACCATTGTCGCGGCCGCCTGCGGCCAGCGCTGCGGCGTGGAAGGCATCGACCGGCGCGCGCGTCTCGGCACGGAAGGCGATGTGCAGGGGCGGCTGGTTGGGCGTGCCACGGCTGATCCAGAAATCGGGTTTGCCGTTCTCGCCAAAGCCGGCCACGTCGGTATGGCCGGTCACGGCCGCGGGGAATTCCATCAACAGGGTATAGCCGATAGGGGCGAGCGCCTTCTGGTAAAAGGCCTTGCTCTGGTCGAAATCGCTGACGATGACGCCGGTGTGGTCGATCATGCTGCATCTCCTGGTATTGGGTGAGCGCCGATCATAGGGCTTGGCCGTCATCGCGGTCAATCCAGCGCCAGCGCAGATCCCGTATGATGCTGCTTTCTCCCGCACACCACTGCCATGTCTTCCACCCCGGAAATCTCCTTTCCCCGCCACGTCGTCGTCATCGGCGCCGGTGCCGTCGGCCTGATGAGCGCCATCCATGCGCTGGACCAGGGCTTGCAGGTCACCCTGCTGGATTTCAACGAGCCCGGCAGCGAGGAAGCGTCCAGTTATGGCAATGCCGGCTGGCTGTCTTCGCACTCGGTGATCCCGCCGGTGGAGCCGGGCATGTGGAAGAAGGTGCCGGGCTACCTGATGGATCCCATCGGTCCCCTGTCCATCCGCTGGCGCTACCTGCCACGGCTGACGCCCTGGCTGCTGCGCAACCTGGCCAGTGCCCGTCGCGAGCGCATCCGCAGCACCGCCCGTGCCTTGCGCACGCTGGTGGTGGATGCGCGCACGCTGCATCACGAAATCGCCAGCCGTGCCGGGGTCGGTCACCTCATCGATACCTCGGGCGTGCTGCACGTCTATCGCTCGCGCCAGCAGTTCGAGGGTGATGCCTTCGGCTGGGGCGTGCGCCGCGAACTGGGCATACAGTGGACCGAGCTGGACGGCGAGGCCCTGCGCCAGCGCGAGCCCGACCTGGACCCGGCCTTCGGATTTGCCGTGCAGGTGGATGAAGCCGGCCACTGCAAGAATCCGGGCGCCTACATGCAAGCCCTGCAGGCTTATGCGCTGGCGCGTGGTGCGCACCACGTCAAGGCTGCCGCCACCGGGTTCAGGCTGGAGCAGGGACGGCTCAAGGCGGTCTTGACGGCGCAGGGCGAGATCGCCTGTGACGCCGCCGTGATCAGCGCCGGTGCACGCTCCAAGGCGCTGGCGGCGCAGGCCGGTGACCACGTGCAACTGGAGAGCGAGCGCGGTTACCACGCCGTCATCAGCGGCCACGCGCAAGAGGCGCGTGCGCGCACGCCGATGATGGTGTCGGAGTTCAAGGTGATCGCCACGCAGATGGAGACGGGCCTGCGCATTGCCGGCCAGGTCGAGTTCGCCTCCTTCGAGGCCGCACCGGACTGGCGACGTGGCGAGATCATGCGCGACATCGCCCTGAAGCTCTTCCCCGGCCTGCCGCGCACGCTACCGCAAAGCGATGTCAGGTTCTGGCTGGGACGCCGTCCCAGCACGCCCGACGGCATGCCCTGCATCGGCCCGGCCAGCGCCAGCAGCGACATCATCCATGCCTACGGACATGGGCACATCGGACTGGGTTGCTCGGCCCGCACCGGCCGCATCGTCGGCCAGCTATTGGCCGGGCAGGCGCCCGAGATCGACCTGGCGCCGTTCAGCCCGCAGCGTTTCTGATCTGCTGGCGTTGGCTCAGAAGCTGATGTCCTGGGCCGGGCGTACCGTCGTGCGCACGCCATAGGCACCCAGGTTGGACAGCGTGGCATGGTGGTGAGCCACCACGTCGGCCACCGACAGCACGCCATTGGGCGCGGTGGTATGGGCGTCGGCCGCCAGTGTGACCGGATAGCCCAGCGCCAGGGCGCGACGCACGGTGGATTCCACGCAGAACTCAGTTTGCATGCCACAGATCACCAGATCGGAGATATGACGCATCTTCAGCATGGCCTGCAGGTCGGTCTGGTGGAAGGCGTCCGAGCCACGCTTGCGCAGCCGCAAGTCCTGCTCGGTATGCTGCAACCCGGTAGCCAGCTGCCAGCCCGGGCTCTCATGCGCCAGCGTGCCCTGGTCTTCGTGTTGCACGAAGATCACCGGTGCGCGTGCCGCACGGGCCTTTTGCGAAAGCAGGTTGATGTTGGCGATGGTGCGGTCGCCGTTGTCGACGGCGTCGGGACCGGTACAGAGGGCGTGCTGAACGTCGATGATGAGCAGGGCTGTACGCATGGCGGGTTTCGCGAGGGGGAAGTGCAGAAGGGTAACGCAATTTCGCGTGTCGTACGCAAGAGCGCGCCAGGCAAGGATCCCCCGCTTGCTTGCTGGACCATTGCCAGGCTGACACTGCGTCAATTTGTCCCATTCCGGGGCGGCGATGGCTTGGATAGAATAAGACTTCTTTTCCACCGCTGTTATCGTTTGCCATGACCGCTCTCTTCGACCGCCTCGAAAGCTTCCTGCGCAAGGCCTCCGGACTGCACATCGTGCTGGCCCTGCTGCTGGTGTGCGGCCTGCTGTGCTGGGCGGTCTGGGTGTGGGCGACCGGCGAAGGCCGTACCCCCTTCGGCATGCTGGACTTCTGCATCACGCCCCCGGCAAAATAAGTTTTTCCCGTTTGCAATATTAGTTTTTTCGCCTGCACGCCAGCGGCGAAGCGCCCTACAATGGCCGCTTCGGCAATATTTCCCGGCAGCATGGCGTCTTCCCCGACTTCTCCATCCACCAGCACTTTCCATCCCCGGCTGAGCCTGCAGACGCTCACGCGTGGCGACGGCCTGCTGGGCATGCGCGCGCACGGCCTGTTCGGGCCACGTGGCGCCATGGTGACGGTGGCACAGATCGACTGGGTCTATGGCGAGGGCGCGCAGCGCTGGAGCACGCCGGCACCGACCGGCCATGGCGAGGACGAGCCGACCTACACCCCCGCCCACATCACGCGTGACCACGCCGCCGAATCGGCCGCGCTGGAATGGATACGCGAACTGGGCCTGCTGCCCCTGCGCGAAGACGCCCTGCAATGGCGCGCCCATAATCCGCTGCACGATGCCGGCCCCTTGTGGACGCTGGTGCAGGAGGATTTCTTCGGCGATTTCTGGGCCGACCAGGCGCCCCGGCTGCAGCAGATGGGCTGGACCCTGCGCGCCCGGCCCGGCTTTGCGCACGAGAGCATCCCGGTGACGGCCTGGCGTTTCATCGTCAGCAGCGACACCGGCGAGGTGCTTCAGCGCGAAGTGGCGGCGCCCTTGCAGGAGCGGGCCTTCTCCAGCGAGATCTTCGACGGCCTCGACCCGTCGGGGCGCTGGCTGCTCTCCATCGGCATCGAGGTCGATGGCGCGGTCATGGACGTGGCGCCGATGGTGGCCGACCTGTTGCGCCGCGATCCGCGCTGGGCCGATGCGCAGCAGGTCGAGCGCATCGATCCCCATGCCGTCATCTCCCTGCGCGCCCCCGGCGGTCGCCGCATCGATGCCATGGCCGGACCGCTGAAGGCGGTGGTGCTGTCCCTGCTGGACCTGCTGGTCGATCTCAGGCGCAAGGATGGACCGCTGCAGCTCACGCCCTGGGATGCGCACCGGCTCGACAGCATCCACGCCGCCCTGCAGGCGCTGGATGGCGCCGCCCCCTGGCAGATGAGCGGCCAGGGCAGCGTGCTGGCGCTGGCGCAGCGCCTGCGTGCGGCCGGCAGTGTCCAGCCGGTGGCGCCACCGCAAGGGCTGGGCCTGACCTTGCGCACCTACCAGCTGCAAGGTGTGGCCTGGATGCAATACCTGCGTGCACAGGGCCTGGCCGGCATCCTGGCTGACGACATGGGCCTGGGCAAGACCGCCCAGGTACTGGCCCACCTGCTGATCGAAAAAGAAGCCGGTCGCCTGGACCTGCCGGCACTGGTGGTGGTGCCGACCTCGCTGCTGTTCAACTGGCAGCAGGAGGCCCGCCGCATCACCCCCTCCCTGCGTGTGCAGGTGCTGCATGGCGAAGGCCGGGCGCAGCACGTCGCGGCGGTGGCCGCCGGCCAGGCCGACCTGGTGCTGACCACCTATCCGCTGTTGTGGCGCGACCTGGACCAGTTGCTGCCCTTGCGCTTTCACCTGCTGGTGCTGGACGAGGCACAGACCGTCAAGAACGCCGCCTCGCGCAGCGCCGCGGCAGCGCGCCGCCTGCGCGCCCGGCATCGCCTGTGCATGACCGGCACGCCGCTGGAGAATCACCTGGGCGAGTTGTGGAGCCAGTTCCATTTCCTCATGCCCGGTTTCCTGGGTGACGCGCGCAGCTTTGCACGGCTGTGGCGCAAGCCCATCGAGGAACAGGGCGAGACCGTGCGCGCCCGCCTGCTGGCGCAGCGTGTGCGGCCCTTCATCCTGCGCCGGCGCAAGCAGGATGTGCTGCAGGAATTGCCGGCCCGCAGCGAGATCATCGAACGCCTGCAATTGCAGGGCCGCCAGCGCGAACTCTACGAGAGCGTGCGCCTGGCCGCCGACAAGCAGGTACGCCGTGCGCTGGAGCGGCGCGGACTGGGCGGCTCGCAGGTGACGGTGATGGATGCCCTGCTCAAGCTGCGCCAGGTCTGCTGCGATCCCTACCTACTCAAGCAGGGCCGCATGCCCAAGGGCATAGAACGCGCCAAGATCGAATGGCTGCGCGACATGCTGCCGGCGCTGGTGGAAGAGGGCCGGCGCATCCTGGTGTTCTCGCAATTCACCAGCATGCTGGCCTTGATCGAGGCACAACTGCAGGCGCTGCAATTGCCCTGCCTGTCGCTCACCGGCGCCACCGACCCGGCCGACCGGGGCGAGCTGATTGCGCGCTTTCAGGCCGGCCAGGCGCCGCTCTTGCTGGTGAGCCTGAAGGCCGGTGGCGTGGGCCTGAACCTGACCGCCGCCGACACCGTCGTGCTGGTCGATCCCTGGTGGAACCCGGCCGTGGAAGAGCAGGCCATCGCACGCGCCCATCGCCTCGGGCAGACGCGCCAGGTATTCGTCTACAAGCTGGTCATCGAAGGCAGTATCGAAGAGCGCCTGCTGGAGCTGCAGGCCCGCAAATCGGCGCTGGCCGAGGGCATGCTGGGACGCGACGACGCCGGCGCCATCAAGTTCGGTGAAGAGGAATTGCAGGCCCTGCTGGCGCCTCTGGGGGCGGGTGTGGCGGAGAAGATCCTGCCATTGGCATGAGCGATGCGTTTGCATCCATGCAAGCAACTGTCGCGGCTTGTCGACTCAGACATTTCCTGATGTCGCCCTCGTGATGATGGCGCTACCATGCGCTCATTCAAATCAAGCATATCGGGGTGGAGCGAGACATGGGCTGGATCGGCATCATCATGCAGTATTCGATCTATGCGGCGCTAGTGCTGTGCGCGCTGGGCCTGGTCGCTACCATCGTCCTGTTCATCGCCCTGGAACAGCGCGGGCAGGAACGTGCCGAGCGCGATGTCCGGGAGCTCATGGAACGTCCCCTGCCTCGCGTCCACGCCAGCGATGACGGCTTGCCCACGCATCCCTGGGAAGAAATGCGCAACCGCATCGGCGAGATGCAGATCATCGCCGAAGAGAACGACCGCCCCACGCCCTTCAAGAACATCGCCTGATACCACCCAGGTATTTCGTGTCGTGATAGCAGACATTCTCCGCCGTCATGGCAGCATTGCCGTGCTTTGCTTCCGGCCTTGCGCCGGGAACCGCAAAACCAGCCGCAATCCCAGTGCCGGCGTGGCTTTTCGCCTATCAATCAAGATCATCTGCCGATAGCCTTTTCCTGAACGGCGACATAGTCACAAGCGATTGTTCCACTTCCCGGAACACTCAATTCTCCTGGCGCGGGTTTTTCTGCCGTCCTCCCTTCCGTAGACTTCAGTCCATCGATGAACGACATCGCAACGCAAGAAACGATGCGGTTCTGAGAGAGAGGCACATGTCATCTCACACAACCGACACATGTACCCGATTTCGTCGATCCGATAGCGGATCGGCTTCACTGAACCTTCAAGGAGAACATCATGTCCGCAAAGACCATTATCGCCGCCGTCCTGGCCCTGTCCGCTTCGTCCGTCGCTTTCGCCGAAGCACCGTATCCGGTTGAAAAGCCTTTCGTTTCCCACACCACCCGTGCTGCCGTGAAGGCCGAACTGGTCAAGGCAGATCAACAAGGCCTGGCCAACCAGCCTGACTCGGTGTTCCCGGCCAGCACCTCGGCTCCGGCCAACAGCGGCCTGCAAACCGCCGGTAGCGTGTCGGCTTCGACCTACGCTGGTGCCTGATTGCAGCCAGGCGGGAGGATGCGGCGGGTGCCGCTTCCCCCAGCCGCCGGGTCAGCCGGCAAGCAAGTAGATAGAAGAAGCATCACAAGCAAGTCAGCAAGTACAACAACAACGAGGAAACCATCATGCTGCACCAACTGTTCTCGCGTAGCCTGTCCGTCTATCCACGGATCTACCTGCAATTCGCGGCCCTGGTGGCCTTGCTGATCGCAGCCGAGTTCAGCGTGGGTACGCTGTCCATGATGCTGACCCAGCGCGCGCTCTATCGTGTATCGCAGCGCGTGCGCAGTCGCCGTGCCCGCTTGCGCCAGCGGCGCGAAGCGCACGGTGATTGCCTCGATGGTAATTGTTGTGCTTGAGAATCCGTCAGGGTTCACCCCAGAAACGGCACGCCGCACTCCGGCGTGCCGTTTCCATTTCTGCCTGGGCGTCAGGGTGATGGCCTCGGCCATGCCGGGACGGCGCCGGGGTATTCCTCCGCAGGCCGCCGGGTAGACCGCAATCCCCCATCTGGCGCGCTCTATGCCAAAATGGCATGGGACGCCGGCAGTGCCGTTTCGGTATAGTTGCAGGCGTCCAAGGGAGGGCTTGCCGGCGCTATGCCGCATCGGGCCCGACAGATTCGCCGCCTGCTTTGCGCGGCATGCCAACGGGGTGGGGACAATGGAAATCAAATGGGTGGAGGACTTTCTCTCGGTGGTCGAGACGCTGAACTTCAGCCGCTCGGCCAAGCTGCGCAATGTCACGCAACCGGCCTTCGGCCGCCGCATCCGCTCGCTGGAGACCTGGCTGGGCGCCGAGCTGTTCGACCGTTCTTCCTACCCCTGTACGCTCACACCCGCCGGCGAATCCTTCGTGCCGATCGCCAAGGAGATGCTGAACCAGTCCATGCAGGCGCGCCTGGTGCTGCGCGGGCAACTGGCCGGCGCGCAATCGGCGGTGCGCTTTGCGATGCCGCATACGCTGCTGCTGACGGTGTTCCCCAAGCTGCTTTCCGAGATCGAGAAGAAGATCGGTGCCATCGCCACCACCGTCATCGCCGGCAACGTGCATGACGCCGTGATGGCCCTGGTCGAGCGCAATTGCGATCTGTTGATCTGCTACGACCATCGCCAGCAGGGCATCGCCCTCGATACCGAGCGCTACGATGTGCTCTCGCTGGGCAAGGAGCCGCTGCGCCCCTACGTGAAGACGCTGGCGGGTGGCCTGCCCAAGTACGTGTTGCCGGGTACGCCCAATGATCCGCAGCCTTTCCTGAGTTATTCGCCGTATTCCTCGCTCTCGCGCATCGTCGAGAAGGCGCTGCACTCCAGCCCGCGTCGCGTACACCTGTTCCGCCGCTTCGAGACCGATCTCGCCGAGGGCCTGAAGAGCATGGCCGTGGAAGGTCATGGCATCGCCTGGCTGCCGGCCAGCGCAGTGGCGCGCGAGATCGCCGAGGGCAAGCTGACCCTGGCCATCGCACCCAATGACAGCGAGGCGCTGGAACAGGGCCTGTGGTGCGAGGAGATGGATATCCGCGTCTATCGCCGTATCGATGGCGCCAATCCCGACATCGACCGCATCTGGAATTACCTCAAGTCCGAGCACGGCTCGCACTGATCTCTTCCCCATCGGGGACTCCTACACCGAAACACACTGAAGGACAGCACCATGAAATTCCTGACCAACCAGCAGATCAGCGAACTGCTCACCACCGAAGACGCCATCGCCTCCATGCGCGAAGCCTTTGCCGGTGCGGCCGAGGGCGCGCACCAGGGACGCGTGCGCACCAGTGCTTCCAATGGCGTGATGCTGTCGATGATGGGCGCGGTGATCCCGGCGGCCGGCATCGCCGGCGCCAAGGTCTATACCACGATCAAGGGCCAGTTCAAGTTCGTCATCCAGTTGTTTTCCACCGAGACCGGCGCGCCCCTGTGCACCATCGAGGGCGACACCATGACCGGCCTGCGTACGGCTGCCGCCACCGCCGTGGCCTGCGATGCGCTGGCGCGTCCCGATGCCGCGGTGCTGTCGGTGATCGGTACGGGCGTGCAGGCGCGCTCGCACATCCCGGCGCTGCTGCAGGTACGCAAGTTCAAGGAGGTGCTGGTGGCCGGCCTGTCGGGCCAGCAGGCGCTGGCCGATGACATCACCCGCACGCTGGGCGTGCCGGCGCGCGCCGTCGAGATCGACGAGGCCGCCGCCAATGCCGACGTGCTGGTCACGGTCACGCGGGCGAGCACGCCGCTGTTCGATGGCAAGCTGCTGCGTCCCGGTACCTTCGTGGCGGCCGTGGGTGCTTCCAAGGCCAATGTGCGCGAACTGGACGACACCGCCATCGGTCGTGCCGCCGCGCTGTTCGTCGAATGGAAGCCGCAAGCCCAGCAGGAAGCCGGCGATCTGGTGCAATGCGCGCCGGGCGTGTTCGACTGGACGCAGGTGATAGAACTGGCCCAGGCCGTTGACGGCAGCATGCCCTACCAGCGCAAGCCCGAGGACATCGTCATCTACAAGGCCATCGGTATCGGCCTGGAAGACGTGGCCCTGGCCGGGCTGGCCTACCGCAAGGCCTGCGCGAAGTACGGCTGGTAAGGGCGCAGGAATAAAAAACGGGCGCTGCAGACTGGATCTGCAGCGCCCGTTTTTTTTCGTGTCCGGCTCAGGCGGTGGCCTTGCCCTTGATGCTCATGACGGGCTTGGCACGCAGCGCCGTGGCGGTGGCCAGCAGTACGATGGCGATGCCGGCAACGGTACCCCAGGTCACCGGCTCATCGAGCAGCAACCAGGCCCACAGCGAAGCGGTCATCGGTACCAGGAAGGTCACGGTGATGGCCTTGGTGGCACCTTCGGCGGCGATCAGCTGGAAGAACAGCGCATAGGCGATGCCGGTACAGACTATCCCCAGCACCAGTACAGCCAGCAATGCCGGCAGCGTGCCGGCGACCAGTGCGTGCGGCATGGCGGGCAGGGCCAGCGGCAGCAGGCACAGCGCCGCCGCGAACTGGCTGCCGGTGGCAATGGCGATGGGCGAGATGCCGCCGGCGCGCATGCGCGTGAAGGTGGCCGCGAAGCCATAGCTGACCGCCGCGCCCATGGCCGCCAGCACGCCGCCAATGACCATCGCATCGGCCGGGGCCGGACCGATGCCCACCAGCACGGCCACGCCCACCAGTCCCAGCACGAAGGCCAGGCAGCGCACCGGGCTCAGCTTTTCGCCCAGCAGCAGGAAGCCGAAGAGCGCCGTGAAGATCGGCGCCAGTGAATTCATCGTCGCCATGTAGGCCGAGGGAATATGCAGGGCCGACCAGGCGAACAGCGCGAAGGGCAGGGCGGTATTGAACACGCCGATGACCAGGTAGGGCAGCCAGTTGCGGCGCCAGTGCAGCGGCACGCCGCGCGCGCGGGCATAGGTCAGCAGGGCCAGGGTGGCCAGCGAGGCACGGCCGAAGGTGGTCAGCATGGGGCCGAAGACCGGAGCGGCAATGCGCATGAGCATGAAGCTGGTGCCCCAGATGGCAGCCAGCAGCAGGAGCTTGAAGAGATTGGATGAGGACATGGGCTCATGACATGGCCGTGGCCGGCCGCTGTCATCGAAAAGGCGCAACAATCGGATCATGAGTCTAAACCTGGTGCTCGCCCGGCGTCCCGGTACAGTTGCAGTGTTTCCACCGGGCCACTTGCGCTGACGCAACAGTTGTACCGGGCGCTGGCCGGCAACTGTACATGTTGTCCGGGCGCCGGGGCTGATAGTCTTGATGCTCTTTGCCACGCATTTCCATCGGAGAGACAGCATGCTCAAGATCTACGGCCGCGACAATTCCATCAACGTACGCAAGGTCCTGTGGGCCTGTGAGGAAATGGGGATTGCGTTCGCACGCGAAGACTGGGGCGCTGGCTTTCGTTCCACCAGCGAGCCGGTCTTCCTGGCGATGAATCCCAATGCCATGGTGCCGGTGATCGACGACGGTGGCTTCGTGCTGTGGGAGTCCAATAGCATCCTGCGCTATCTGGCTGGGCAATACGGTGCCAGCAGTGCCGCCCCGCTCTATCCGGCCGATGTGCGCCAGCGGGCGCGTGTGGACCAGTGGATGGACTGGCAGGCCAGCGACCTCAACCGCAGCTGGAGCCAGGCCTTCATGGCGCTGGTGCGCAAGTCGCCCGAGCATGACGATGCCAGGCTGGTGGCGGCGTCGATCGCCAACTGGACGCGCCATATGCGCGTGCTGGAGCAGCAGCTACAGCACACCGGCGGCTACGTGGCCGGCGCGGCCTTCACGCTGGCCGATATCCCGGTGGGGCTGTCGGTCAATCGCTGGTTCGGTACCCCCTTCGAGCATCCCGATCTGCCGGCGGTGGCGGCCTACTTTGAACGCCTGCGCGAGCGCGAGGGCTTCCGCCGCTACGGTTGCAACGGCCAGGCCTGAACCTCCAGGAGGATGACCGCGAGGGCGGTGGCGCGGTACACTGCGCGCATTCCCATCCTTGCAGGTACTCCATGGCTACCAGAAAAAAGAAACTGCTGTTCCTCGCCGCCTTTCTCGGCTGCCTGCTGCTGGCCAGCGTGCCCTTGATCTCCTTGCTGTTTTATTGATCCTCGGCAAAAAAAATCCCCGGTCACGTGACCGGGGAACCAGGGCCTGTTCCCACTAAATCCACCGGGATTCAGGGAAACAGCGGGACGGCAGCGCAGCGCCGCCCTTCAGCGCATCAGTAACGTTCCAGCCAGTGCGCATAGGGCGCCGGCAACGTCCACGAAGGGCGCTCCACGCGCAGTTCCTTGGCGGCCTGGTAAGTCCAGTGCGGGTTGGCCAGGTGGGCGCGACCCACCATCACCAGATCCAGCTGCCCCGACTTGACAGCGTGCTCGGCCAGTTCGGAGGTACCGAAGCCCCAGGCCGAGGAGACCGGGATATCGGCTTCTTCACGCACCCGTTGGGCGATCGGGCCGAGGAAGGCCGGACCCCAGGGGATCTGTACATCAGGAATGGTAAAGCCCATGGTCACGCTGATCATGTCCATGCCGCTGGCCTTGAATTCGCGCACCACGGAGATCGAGTCCAGCAGCGTCTGCTCGTCGCGGCCATCGTATTCGATCACGCCGAAACGCACCGTCAGCGCCAGCTTCTCCGGCCAGACTTCACGCACTGCGCGCAGCGTCTCGATGAGGAAGCGGGCGCGGTTTTCCACGCTGCCGCCATAGAGGTCATCACGCTGGTTGGAATGCGCCGAGAAGAAGCTCTGCGCCAGATAGCCGTGGGCGAAGTGCAGCTCCAGCCATTCGAAGCCGGCGTCGCGTGCGCGGATGGCGGCATCGACGAAGTTCTGGCGCACGCGGGCGATGTCGTCAATGCTCATGGCCTTGGGGACCTTGGGCAAGCCACGGCCATAGGCCAGTGCCGACGGGGCGATGGTGTCCCAGCCACGGGCATCGTCGGCGGCCATGTGGTCGTCGCCTTCCCACGGACGGTTGGCGCTGGCCTTGCGGCCGGCGTGGGCGATCTGGATGCCCGGCACGGAACCTGCCGCCTTGATGGCTTGCACCACCGGCACGAAGGCTTGCGCCAGGTCATCATTCCAGATGCCGGTGCAACCCGGCGTGATGCGGCCTTCCGGCGCCACGGCGGTGGCTTCGACGATCACCAGGCCGGCGCCGCCACGGGCGATGCTGGCGTAGTGCGACAGGTGCCAGTCGTTGACCTTGCCATCGACGGCCATGTACTGGCACATGGGCGGGACGGCGATACGGTTGCGCAGGCTCAGGTCCTTGAGCTTGAAGGGTTGGAACAGTGCGGACATGTGGATTCCTGTCGAAAGAAAAGAGGGCTCATCAGACAAGGGCGGCTTGCCCTTGCGGATCGCGGAGTGCAATCTCCGGTGATGCTTCGTTGGTTCGAATATATTCGAACTATGGAAGGAGTATAACCCAAGGTGTATCATCCTGCAGATGCGTCCCTATAAACACCCTGCCGTTGACGAGTTCGTGCTGGAGCGCGTGCTGTATGCGCTGAGCGATTCGATCCGCCTGGAGATCGTGCGCCATCTTGCCCGCGTGGAATGCGCCACCTGTGGCGAGCTCGATGGCGGGCGTCCCAAGTCCACCGTGTCGCACCACTTCAAGGTCCTGCGCGAGGCAGGGCTGGTGCGTACCGAGAGCAATGGCACCACCCACATCAACACCCTGCGCGGTACCGAGATCGAAAGCCGCTTCCCGGGTCTGCTGCCGGCCATCCTGGCGCAGGGCGAGAAAGCCCCTGGTCGGCGTCGCAAGCTGGCGGCCTGAGCGGCGTTTGTTGCCTAGAGCTTGCCTGCCGCGATGTCGGCATCCACGGCGCCAAATGCCGTGGCCATGGCATGCTGCTCCGCCTCCACCGAGGTATTGCCCTTGAAGTCGTCGCACACCACGCGACGGAAGGCCACTGGATTGTCATTGCGATGCAATTGGTAGTTGCCCACCCAGGTGCCGTCGAGCTGTTCGGTGCTGTTGACCCGGATGAAATAGCCGTGATGCTCGGCCACGTCATTATCGAGCAGGGTATCGATGACCGCGCGGGCATAGCCCACCCCGGCCACTTGCGCTGAGGCCACCGAGCCGAACGGGTTGCCCCGCAGGCCGGGCGCCGCCGCCCCTTCGATGCTGACGGCGCAGAGTACGTCACCGTCCCGTTGCTGCGTGCAGGAGACGCTGATGTGCTTGCCGCGATAGGTGGCGCCGTAGGTGGAATTCATGAAAAAGTGTTCTGGTTGGAATGGGCTGAGGCAATACCTGGAATTTAAACGAAATATCCGTTCAAGGTGCAGCGAGGCTGGACGGCATCTATTCCTTGGGTAGACGCTTGTTGCGCTGGATCTGATCGGCCATCCTGTCAAAATCGGATTGATATCGCGCGTCCTGGGTCACCCTGAATTTTTCGAATTCGGCGAAGGCCTTCTTTTCTGCGGTCTCTCTTCGTACATGGCCATGGTCTTCCAGCACCTCGTAGGCGTTGAACCTCAGGAAGCCATCCAGCTTGTCCGCCCATTCCTGCATTTTCATCGGGATATGCCGTCTTGCAAAATTCTCGGCGAAGTCGAGGTACATGCTGACCAGCCGATTGAGGTTGTCCAGCTCTTCTTCATCGAGGTAGTTCTTGCCGACAGTGACGTCCAGCCGGGTGAGTTTGCCACCGGATTTCTCGTTCTTGTAAGAGAAGAGGCCCATATTCGGCTTTGAGGCATCCGCCCGCCGTTCAATGAGTTCGGCTGAGGTATGGCCGTGGATGGCGTAGTGAAGCTTGTCTTGCACGTGCGCGTAGAAACGCTGGGTGATTGGTGCATCCTTGTCGTAATCAATGCTGCACTGGCTGTAGATGTCGGTGATCTTTTGATAGAAGCGCCGCTCGGAGGCCCGGATCTCCCTGATTCGTTCGAGCAGCTCATCAAAGTAATCTTTTCCGAAGAGCTGGTTTGCTTGCCGGAGCCGGTCGTCATCAAGCGCAAATCCCTTGATCAGATAGTCGCGCAGAACGGTGGTTGCCCATTTCCGGAATTGCGTTGCCTGGTGGGAGTTGATGCGATAACCGACGGAAATGATGGCATCGAGGTTATAAAAGCTTGTTTCATAATTTTTTCCATCAAGGGCAGTTATCCGGAATTTCCGGATAACTGAGGCTGCCTCAAGCTCCGCACTATGAAAAATATTGCGGAGATGCTCGCTGACCGTTCTCACGTCCACACCGAAGATTTCAGCCAGTCCTTTCTGGGATGACCAGACGGTTTCATTTTCCACGATGACTTGTACTTTCACCTTCCCGTCTCCGGAGGTGTAGAACAGGAAATGGGAATTGCCGCGCGGCTCGGCACCGTCCGCTTCCGGGGCAACCTCGGCCCTGCCTGCGCCCGCTGTGAGCGGGACGGGGGCATCCTCTGTGGTAATGAAATCGGCCGGCACGAGGATGATCCCGTTGTTGCTGGCGACGTCCAACAGTTGCCCATGCCATTTGGCAGGAATGAGCCCTTTTTTCACCCAGTACGATATGGCGCTCTGTTGGATGCCCAGAAGGCGGGCCAATGCGGATTGACCACCGAATTTCTCAATGACCTTCTTGGCACTCATCTGGTGGTCCTATCAATAAAATTGATGTGCATATCAACTATGAATAAGGGTATCAAAAAATTTGATAGTTCTGCGGTGTTTTTCGATCGCCATTTCGGGGGCCGCCAAGGGGCGATCCGACGCATTATTTTCACGGCGGGATGGTTTGCCAAGAGCACGCGCCTAATCTCCCCGGCGGTTCGGAAATTTGTGTGGGTTCAAGCGCAAAAATTCCGGGATGAAAAAAGGCCCGCATGTCCCCATGCGGGCCTTCAGACAGTCCAGCCTGTCAGCGCAATGCCAGAGGCATCAGGATCCGTGCTTGGCGATTCCCGCGCGCATGCGGCTCACTTCACTCTCCGATACCGCGCCGGCCTGGTTGCCCCAGCCCTGGCGCACGAAGCTCGCTAGCTCTGCGGCTTCCTTGTCCGAGAGGCGATGCGCGAAGCCCGGCATGACCAGGATCGAGGGCGCTTTCTCGGTCGAGGGCGTGCGCGCGCCGGCCAGGATCACGTGCAGCAGTGCGCTGGGGTTGTCGGCGTTGACCACGGTCGCACCATCGAGCGCCGGGAAGATGCCCGGTGCACCCCGGCCATTGACGAAGTGGCAGGCCGCGCAATTGTCTAGGTAGAGGCGCTCACCTAGAGTCAGGTCCTTGGCGGCCGTCAGCTTCTTGGCCGTGGCATCGGCCCCTTGCGGCGTGACGCTGCCGCTCTTGCTGGCCACCACCGGCGAGAGGGTCTTCAGGTAGGCGGCGATGGACCGCAGGTCTTCGGGCTTCAGATGGGCGGTGCTGTGCTCCACCACCAGGCTCATTTCGCCTGCCACCGAGGCGGTCTTGTTGCGACCGGTCTGCAGGTAGTCGACGATGTCCTGTGCGCTCCAGTGCGGCATGCCGCGCAGGGAGGGCACGGCCCAGCCATTGAGGTCACCGCCCGAGAGGAACTGCGCCTGGCTGCTGTCGCTGGCCTTCTCGTTCATCGCAAAGCCGCGCGGCGTGTGGCAACTGCCGCAGTGGCCCAGGCCTTCGACCAGGTAGGCGCCGCGCTTGATCTCGGCGCTCCAGCCATCCTGCTCCTTGAACGGCTTGTCATTGGCGAAGAAGACATTCCACAGCTTCATGCCCCAGCGGATATTGAAGGGGAAGCTCATGCTGGAGGCCGGCGGCGTGGTGGCGACCGGTTTGACGCCCTGCATGAAGTAGCTATAGAGGGCGTGGATGTCCTCGTCACTCACCTTGGCATAGCTGGGATAGGGCATGGCCGGGTAGAGCTGCGTACCATCGGCGCGCACGCCATGACGCACGGCAGCGGCGAACTGGGTCTCGCTGTAGTTGCCGATGCCGTGTTCCTTGTCGGGCGTGATGTTGGTGGAATAGATGGTGCCGTGGCCGCTGTCGATGGCCAGGCCGCCCGAGAAGGATGGCTTGCCCGCCGCGCTGTGGCAGGCCATGCAATCACCGGCGCGCGCCAGGTACTGGCCGCGCGCCACCACGTCCTGGTCAGCCGCGTGGGCGCTGGCCAGGGCGCCCAGCGACAAGGCCAGGGACGCAAAAAGGGATGTCAGTTTTTTCATGTCGTCGCGCCTCATGCCTGGACCAGCGGGCCGGGATTTTTCAGGTACTGCGTCTTGATCGCCTGGGCGGCCATCAGGGTGATGGCGCCGATGGTGGCGGTGGGATTGGCCTGGAAGTTCTGCGGGAAGGCATTGCCGCCGGGGACGAAGACGTTGTGCACATCCCAGGATTGCAGGTACTTGTTCAGGGCCGAGTCGCGCGGCGAGTCCCCCATGATGGCGCCGCCCACGTTGTGGGTGGAGACGTACTTGGTGATGTCCCAGTGCGAGTCCAGTCCCAGGAAGCCTTCGGAGAGGTGATCCGGGTTGAGCTCCTTGGAGATCTTCAGCACGATGTCGCGCAGGTAGCGCTGCAACTTGAGCTCGTTCTGGCGCCAGTCGAAGGTCATGCGCAAGAGTGGCTGGCCCCAGGGGTCGCGGTAGTTGGGATCCAGGTCCAGGAAGTGGCCGCGATAGGACATGCAGGTGGTGGTGATGCTGATCTTCATGGAATGGTCGTACCAATCGATCATGCCTTCCTTCCAGCCCTGGCCCCAGCTTGGCGTACCCGGCGGCAGTGCCGTGCCGATCGGCGCGCCCGAGGCTTGCGAGCTGTGGATCTTGGCGCCGCCGATGAAGCCCAGCTTGATGCCATCGTCGAAGTTGCCCGGCGAGATGTCGTTGAACATCTCACCGGTGGCCCCGGCCGTGGCGAAGGAATTGAAATTCTTGTCCTTGAAGAACAGCGTCGCTCCGCCATTGGAGAGGAAGGCGTAGTTACGCCCGATCACGCCGGTCTCGGTGATGGGATCGTAGGGCTTGCCGATGCCCGACAGCAGCATCAGGCGCACGTTGGCGAACTGGAAGCTGGAGAGGATCACGATCTTGGCCGGCTGGAACACTTCCTTCTTGTTCTCGTCGATGTAGGTCACACCGCGCGCGGTCTTCTTGTCGGCATGCAGGTCCACGCGGATGACGTTGGCGTTGACCTTGTAGTCGAAGTTGGGCATGCGCTTGACCACGTCCAGGATGGTGGTCTGCGGCGAGGCCTTGGAATAGTTCAGGCAGGGATACTTGCTGCAGAAGCCGCAGTAGTTGCAGGGCGCGATCTGGGCGCCATACGGGTTGGTCCAGGCCGTGGAGACGTTGGCCGACGGATTGGGGAAGGGGTGGTAGCCCAGCTTGCGCGCCACGTCAGCGAACAGGCTGCTGTTGTAGGTGTCATGCAGCGGTGGCAGCGGATAGGGGTTCGAGCGCGGGCCCTCGAAGGGATCGCCGCCCGGCTGGATCTGGCCGCGCAGGTTGCCGGTGTTACCCGACAGGCCGCAGACCTTGTCGAAGAAATCGTAGTGCGGCTCGATCTCGTTCCAGGTAAACGGGAAGTCCTTGATGCGCATCTCGGGATCGAGATTGCTGTGCCGGTAGGCCTGGTCGGCGTAGGTCTTGAGCTTGATGTCGGTGGGCGTGGGGCGGATCAGCACGGCGGTCCAGTGCAGGCCCGAGCCACCCACGCCGGTGCCGGGCGCGAAGGCGCCCCACTTGCGGGTCGGCAGCGCCTGTTGCGCGGTGTTGTAGCGCACCGTCAGGGCGGCATCGCGCGGGGTGGCGAAGACCTTGTTGCGGGTGGCGTAGCCGTACTGGTCGGCCGGCTTGGGATAGGCGAAGTCTTCGGGCGGACGGTCCGGGCCGCGCTCCAGGGCGCGTACCTTCAGGCCGGCCTGGGCCAGTTCGATGGCCATGATGGAGCCGGCCCAGCCGAGGCCGACGATGACGACGTCGACGTCGTCGTTGGTGATGTTAGGCATGGAGATTCAATCGGTAAGAGGTTGCAGGCGTGAACGTGGACGGGCTGCGCGCATCAGGCGCGCTTGCCCGACAGGCTCACGGGACCCAGCGGATACTTGACGTTGTGCTGGTCGACCCATTCGGTATAGGCCGCGCGCGCGCCGGGGAAGCCGATGGCGACCCAGGCCTTCATGTCCTTGTTGCCGCCATACATGGGGTCGGCCAGGTAGCCGTTCTTGGTATCGCCCAGCAACTGGCCGAAGAACTGCGAAGGCTTCATCGCGGTCTCGCCCAGCGCGGCGAAATCGACACCGTTCTTTTGCAGCGCGGTCAGGAGTGCATCCTTGTCCTTGGCCTCCAGTTGTTCGAAGGGCTTGCCGTGCTGCTGCTGGCTGATCTGCTGGGTCAGCTTGATGCCGATGCGGTAGACGTCCTGCGGCGCATAGGGAATCTGGAAACCCAGCGTGGCGGGCGCATCCGGCTGGTGCGGGCCCTGCAGGTAGATGTCGCTGCCCAGGCCGGTGTGCAACTGCTGGTCGATGAAGACCGGCACATTGGTTTCCAGCGCGCCGGGACCGCGCCCTTCGGCGGGGATCAGGCGGTCGCAGGCGGCCAGGAGGAAGATCCATTGCGCATCGTCGAAGAACACCGGCTTGTAGTGTTGCAGCTCGATGCCTTCCAGGCCATCGGCCCGGGCTGGCTTGAGCAGCGGAATCGCGACGATGGGAACGGCCGCTGCGGTGGCCGCCAGAACGGCGCGGCGCGAGGGACTGAACTTGGTAGTCATGGTGGAGGCAGTGTGGAGTGGGTGGAAAACAAGTAGCGCAACGCACCGGGGCACGCACGCAAGGGGGGAGATCGCGGCGCTTAGCGTCGTCCGTTTTGGCCAATTCCGACGTGTTGCTTCCCGCATCGAGAGTGGAGTCTAGATGGGCAGGCAATCAGGTCGTGTGGGGAAGCCACCTGCCGCAAACAGGGGCAAGTGCAGGGCGCCAGCGGGGACGCCATGGTCTGGGTAATGGATATGGAGTTAGCCATGTGCCGGAATCTCAGAGTGGATCAACTCGTCTCCGGTCTAGCATCCAGCCTGCGGGGCTGGCATTTCTTGTTCCCGCGATCTTGTCATCCGGATAAGGCCGGAACAGCGGGCGCCACTTGGCGGGCAATGCGGGATTGTAACACCTCTACATGTCCGATGTCCTAGGACTCATCTTTCCTGTGCCATCTGCAACAGCCGTCTTCGGCTACACTGCTGCCATCGTCTTTTTTCTTCACTGCTCTCTGATACGGAACACCATGCAGATTCGCGACGCCGACCTGGCCGACATCCCCGGCATTACCCCGATCTACAACGACGCCGTGGTCAATACCACGGCCATCTGGAACGACACCCAGGTGGATGACAAGAACCGCCAGGACTGGTTTGCCGCCCGGCGCCAGAGCGGTTATCCGGTGCTGATCGCGGTCGAGGGAGATAAGGTGCTGGGTTATGCCAGCTTCGGCGACTGGCGCGCCTTCGATGGCTATCGCCATACGGTCGAGCATTCGGTCTATGTCCACAAGGATCATCGTGGCCAGGGCCTGGGCGTGGCCCTGATGGAAGCGCTCATCGCACGTGCCCGCGCGCTGGGCAAGCACGTCATGGTGGCGGGCATCGACGCCAGCAATACCGGCTCGATCGCCCTGCATGAAAAGCTCGGTTTCACCCAGGTGGGGCATCTGCAGCAGGTCGGTACCAAGTTCGGCAAATGGCTGGACCTGGCCTTCCTGCAGCTGACGCTGGATGAGCGTAGCGATCCGGATCGCACCGGCGCCTGATGCAAGCTGTCTTGCCATGAAAAGGGCCGCCCGCAGGCGGCCCTCGTTGGCATCGCACACGGCCTAGCCGTTGTGTTTCTCGGGTTCGTGGTGGCCCTCTTCCTTCTTGTCTTCGTGTTTCGCCTCGGGTTTGCCTTCCCGTGGTTCTTCGCGCTTTTCTTCGTGCTTTTCTGCACCCTTCCCGAGGTTTTTCTCGACGTTCTTCTCGACCTCGTGCGCCTGGGCGGCATGGTTTTGCGGCCTTTCCGCCTCAGGCTTCTGGGCAGGCGCCCTGGCCGGTGCTGCCTGCAGCTCGCGGGCAGGATGAGGCGGCACATTCTCCTTGTGCTCGGCCGGTGCCGGCTGCGGCTTCACGTTGGCTGCCTTCATCTCCGGCGCATGGGTGGCGGGTGCGGGCGCGGCCTTTTCTTCCATCATCTTGCGGCGGTTCGCCTCGGCCTGTTGCTCCTGTTGCTCCTGCTCGCGCTGGTGCTCCTGGGCCTGGATGGCCGCTTCCTGCTGCGCGCGCTCGTGAGGCGCTGCCATCGCCTGTGCCTGCGCATGCGCATTGGGCGCCGCCCCCGGACGCGTATCGCCGGCCGTGAAGTGCGGCATGCTCATCGGCGTGGCCGCTGGCTGTGCACGGGGCGCGGGCTCCTGGCGGTTCTCGATGCGGGTCTGGGCGTTGTTGACGGTATTGACGTTGTTGACGTTGGTGGTATTGCGGACGTTGCTGGTGTTGTTGTTGAAGTTATTGGTGTTGCTGGTGTTGTTGGTGATGCGCGTGTTGTTCACGGTCACGTTGTTGGTGACGCGGTTGATCACCGTGGTGGAATGCGACACATAGGTCGTATTCTTGTACACCACGGCCGGCCGTTGCCAGTCCGATGCCGGACGGTCGCGCTCGACCGGACCACCCCAGTGCATGCCCCAGTCATGCCAGCCCCAGTCGCCATGATGGCTGATGGCCTCGCCCACGACGATACCCACGCCGAAGGACAGGGCGCCCACCACGATCTCGTTGCCCACCGGGCTGGGCGGACGATAGGCATAACCCGGATAGACCGGCACCGGCCCGCCATAGACCACGGCCGGATCGTAGCGGGGTACGTAGACGGTATCGGGCTGGGCCGATTCGATGACGATGGTCTCGGGCGGCGGCGGCACCACCGGTGCCCCGGCATAGACCACCGGCGCGCCGGGCGCGTTGACATACTGTGCCGGCTCGGCCGCACGCGCCACGCTGGCCACCCGCAACTGGCCTGAATTCTTGAGGTTGCCGGCCTGCTGGGCGCGCTGGCGCAGTGCCTGGATGGCATTCATCACGTCATTCGGATCATTGACGAAGGCGTCGCCCAACTGGCGTGTCCAGTCCGGATTGGAGGCCATCTGCGAGAGCACCGCCGGGAACTGTGTGAGCGACTTCACGCTGACATCCCAGGGTTCCTTGTCTTCGGCGGCTTGCAGGACATCACCCTTGAGCGCCGGGTTCTGGCCCAGCCACTGGTTGGCGCTGCTGATCTGGTCCGGATAGGTGGCCCCGGCCAGCACCTGCGCCACCAGCTTGTCGGGGAACAGTGCGATGGGCGCGACCATCTGCGAGAGCTGGTCCGCCGTCGGTGGCGTGTAGGCCGGCGTGGTGGGCGTCTCTGGCGCACCGGCGGCGGCCGTGGGAGTGGGCACACTGTCGGTCTTGTTGCAGCCGGAAAGTGCGAGCAACACCGCCACGAAGGTGGCGGACAAGGCGATGGCGTGATGGCGGTTCTTGGTCATGATGTTGTCCTTGGCCCGGTCAGGAAGAGGGAGGGATGGCCTGCCCGATAGCGTGGAAACGGCACGTTCGCCGGTGGCGTTGACGTGCAATTGTGAGCCGATGTATCGGATGTAACAGCACCACGCCAACAGTATTGGCCGCAAAGAAACAGCCGGGCTGATTGTCCTTCTTCGAACGTGAAGGAGCGCAAAGGTTCTGGCCCCGCCCGCGTCTTTCTACTGACAAAACGCTGACGGGGCGGGCGTTCCAGGCCGGTATGGAGGTCCGGCCCGGAACGGCGGTGTCGCTAGCTGGTACGAGTCACCTTGTTGAGGTGGCGAGGCTGGTCGGCATCCATGCCGCGCGCCACCGACAGTTGCGCTGCCATCACATAGAAGGCCTGGATGGCGACGATGGGGTCGAGGTCAGGCGTGGCCGCCATCGGCAGGGTCAGGTCACGTTGCTGTACGTCTTCGGGGGCGGCCAGCAACACCCTGGCGCCACGCTGGCGCATCTCCTCGGCCAGCGCCAGCATGCCGGCCTGGCTGGGGCCGCGGGTGGCGAACATGAGCAGCGGATAACCCTCCTCGATCAGCGCCATCGGCCCATGCTTGATCTCGGCGCCGCTGAAGGCTTCGGCCTGGATGGCGCAGGTCTCCTTGCATTTCAGCGCGGCTTCCAGTGCCAGTGCAAAGCCGGTGCCGCGACCTACCACCATGAGGCGGTCGGCCGGGGCCAGTGCCTGCACCGCGCTGCTCCAGTCGCACTCGGCTGCGATACGCAAGGCATCGGGCAATTGCGCGATGGCCGCCAGGAAAGCGGCGTCGTCCTGCCAGTGGCCGGTCAGCAGGGCGCCGGCCACCAGGCTGGCGATGAAGCTCTTGGTGGCGGCTACGCTGGACTCGATGCCGGCATGCAGCGGGATGCTCCATTCGGCCGCCTCGGCCAGGGGCGAATCCTCATGGTTCACCAGGGCCACCGTGCGTGCGCCACCGGCGCGGAAATACCGGACCGGTTCCACCACATCGGGGCTCTGTCCCGATTGCGAGATGGCGATGGCCAGCGCGTCGCGCACGATCAGCGGCGCCTGGTTCAGCGTCACCAGGGACATCGGCAGCGAGGCCACGATGCGGCCCAGGCGCGCCATCACCAGATAGGCGCAATAGGCCGCCGCATGGTCCGAACTGCCGCGTGCCACCGTGACGATGTTGGCCGGTGGCGCGGCGCGCAACTGGCGGCCCAGCTCGGCATAGCGGGCCTGGTCACGGCTCAGTTGCACGGCCACGTAGTCGGCGGCCGAACGGGCTTCCTTAAGCATCAGCGAGGTCAATCTCTTCTCCTTCCACATAAACTGCCTTGATGGCGAACTGGCGGTCCACCACCACGATATCGGCATGGCAGCCACCGGAGAGCCGGCCACGATCGGCCAGGCCCAGGTAATCGGCGGCATAGGTCGAGGTGCGCAGCGCCGCCTCGGACACCTCCATGCCCAGCGAGACCAGGTTGCGCAGCGCCTGGTCCATGGTCAGGATGCTGCCGGCCAGGGTGCCGTCGTCCAGGCGCACGCCACCGGCGCACTTGTGCACCACCTGGCGGCCCAGCGCATAGTCGCCATCGGGCATGCCGGCCGCCGCGGTCGAATCGGTCACGCAGAACAGGCGCGGAATGGCGCGCAGTGCCGCGCGGATGGCACCGGGGTGGACGTGCAGCAGGTCGGGGATCAGCTCCGCATATTTCGCATGCGCCAGCGCCGCCCCCACCATGCCGGGCTCGCGATGATGGAAACCGCTCATCGCATTGAACAGGTGGGTAAAGCCCGAAGCACCATGCGCCAGCGCGGCCACACCATCGTCGTAGCTGCCGGCGGTATGGCCGATCTGCACCTTCATGCCACGATTGGCCAGCTTGCAGACCAGCTTGAGATGGCCGTCCACTTCCGGGGCGATGGTGATGAGCCTGAGCGGTGCCAGGCTGTTGAGATAATCGACCTGTTCCAGCGAGGCCTCGATGGCGAAGTCGGGTTGCGCGCCCAGCTTGCCGGGATTGATGTAGGGGCCTTCCAGGTGCACCCCCAGCACACGCGCATGACCGGCACGACGCCCGGCGCAGACGGGGCCGATGGCCTTGAGCGCCCGTTCCAGTTCGTCCAGCGGCGCGGTCATGGTGGTGGCCAGCAGGCTGGTGGTGCCGTGGCGCACATGCAGGCGGCTGAGCACATCGACGGCATCGCCGCCTTCCATCACGTCGCGGCCACCACCGCCATGCACGTGCAGGTCGATGAAGCCGGGCAGGATGTAGTGGCCCTCGTCGATGATGCGCGGCTCGCGGCGCAGCGCCTGGCCTTCGACGGAGCGGATGCGCTCATCGAAGACGATGTCGCCATGGACCCAGCCTTGCGGCGTGAGGACATTGCCTTGCAGGGTATGGAGGCTGCTCATGCGGGATTCTCCTGGTTGCTGATCGTGGCCATGCCCTGCCGTGCCAGCAGCAGGGCGCCATCGGCGGCATCGGCGCGGGCCGGGACGATGCGCTGGCGCAGGCCGGCATCGAGATAGGTTTGCAGCGCTTGCGCCAGACCACCGCACAGCGCCAGCGGCAGCCGCTGCAGCGGATCGAGCGCTGCCACCATCAGGCTGATCTCGGCGCCCGCCGCATGCAGGATGGCATCGGCAGCCGGATCCAGGCCGGCATGCTGCACCACCGGCCGGGCGGCGCGGGCAAAGGCGGCCTGGTCGGCCTGGGCGAGCCAGTCTAGCAGGGTGGCGCGCTCGTCGCGTCCGCTGTCCTCTGGTACGGCCGGTAGTTCGCTGGCACACAGTGCCAGCATGGCGTCGGCCAGTGGACCGCGCAGGGCGCGGCCATCGAGGGCATGCTGGGCGTGGTGCAGGGCGCGCAGACCGATCCAGGCGCCGCTGCCATCGTCGCCGCTGGGAAAGCCCCAGCCATCGACCACACGCTGGCGGCCATCGATGTCCAGCGCGATGCCGATGGTGCCGGTACCCACCGCGATGATGGCGCCGGGTTCACCGCCATGCGCGCCCAGCAGGGTCGCCACGCCATCGTTGACGATCTGCAGTGCGCCGAAGTGCGGTGCCTGCGACTGGAAATCGGCCGCCCACTGCACCACGTTCTGGCCGGCGATGCCGATGCCCACGGCCAGGGTGGCCGGGGCCGGCACGGTCAGTCCGACATGGGCAAAGGCTTGTGCGATGGTGTCTTCGATGGCGCGCCAGGCTCGGGTGGCGCCATTGCGCAGTGCCGATCCCGGGCCGCTGGCCTGGGCCAGCACGCTGCCGTCGGCGCGCGCCAGACGCACCAGGGTCTTGGTGCCGCCACCATCCACGCCGATCAGGTAGGCGATGTCCGTCATGGTTCAGGCCGCCTGGCGTCGTGCCGATTGCAGGTTGCCGGGATGGCGTCGACGCAGCGCCAGGCCATCGGCATCGAAGACATGGAAGGCATGGCTGTCCACCGACAACGCCAGTGGCTGGCCGATCTCCACGCTGCGATTGCCATCGCCACGCACCACGATGTCCTGGCCGCCCTGCAGCGTCAGGTAGAGGAAGTTGGCCTCGCCCAGATGCTCGACCAGGTTGACCACGCCTTGCAGCACCTGACCATCGCCCGCGCCTTCGCGGATCTGCTCGGCGCGCAGGCCCAGCGTGACCGCATCACCCACCTGCACGCTGCCGGCATCGACATCGGCCAGCAGGCGCAACCCGCCGGCAATCTCGACCTGCACGCCGCTGCCATCGGCGCGTGTGACCACGCCCTTCATCAAGTTCATCTTCGGCGAACCGATAAAGCCGGCCACGAACAGGTTCTGCGGCTGCTGGTACAGCTCCAGGGGACTGCCGGCCTGCTGGATGCGGCCTTCGTGCATCACCACGATCTTGTCGCCCAGGGTCATGGCCTCGACCTGGTCGTGGGTCACGTAGACGATGGTGGCCGTCAGTTGCCGGTGCAGCTTGGCGATCTCCAGCCGGGTTTGCACGCGCAGGGCGGCATCGAGATTGGAGAGTGGCTCGTCGAAGAGGAACAGGCGTGGCTTGCGCACGATAGCGCGACCGATGGCCACGCGCTGGCGCTGGCCGCCGGAGAGTTCGCGCGGCAGCCGCTGCAGCAGGTGGTCGATCTTGAGGATGGCAGCGGCGTGGCGGATGCGCTCGTCGATCTCGCTCTTGCTGCTGCCGGCCACCTTCAGGCCGAAGGCCATGTTCTTGTACACGTTCATGTGCGGATACAGCGCGTAGCTCTGGAACACCATGGCGATGCCGCGCTCCGCCGGTGGCAGGTGATTGACCACCTGGCCGCCGATACTGAGCTGGCCGCCGCTGATCTCTTCCAGCCCGCACAGCATGCGCAGCAGGGTCGACTTGCCGCAGCCCGAGGGGCCCACCAGCACGCAGAATTCGCCGTCGCGGATATCCAGGTTCAGGCCGGCCAGCACGTCGGAGCGGCCGTCATAGGATTTGCGCAGATTGTCTATGCTTACATGTGCCATATCGATTCCTGAGTGTTATTTGACGGCGCCGGAGGTGAGGCCGCGGATGAGCTGGCGCGAGAAGGCCATGTACAGCAGCAGCACCGGAATCACTGCCATGGACAGCGCGGCGAGCACCGAATTCCAGTCGGTGGCGTATTGCCCGATGAATTGCTGCACGCCCAGCGTGACGGTGCGGGTGTCTTCCCCGGGCGCCAGGATCAGCGGGAACCACAGGTCGTTCCACGCCGGGATCATGGTGAACACCGCCACCGTGGCAATGGCCGGACGCAGCAGCGGCAGGATCACGCGGAAGAAGATGGTGATCTCGCCCACGCCATCGCAGCGCGCCGCGTCCTTCAATTCACCGGGGATCTGGCGCATGAACTCGGAGAGGATCATCACCGCCAGCGGCAGGCCCTGGGCGGTATAGACCAGGATCAGCGCGGTGCGCGTATTGATCAGGTCCAGCGCCACCACCAGCTGCAGGATCGACACCGTGCCCAGGCGGATCGGGATCATGATGCCGATGGCGACGAAGAAGTTGATGACGCGGTTGCCGGGGAAGCGGTATTCCGACAGCGCCCAGGCTGCCATCGCGCCAAACAGCACGATCAGCACCAGCGCGCCCACGGTCACCACCAGGCTGTTGCCGAAGTAGAGCAGGAAGTGGGTGCCCGAGAGCACCTTCTGGAAGCCCGAGAAGGTCAGCGTCTCGGCCGTGGGCAGAGCCATCGGTCCTTCGAAGATGGCATTGCGGGTCTTGACCGAGTTGATCAGGATCAGCGCGATGGGGAACAGGGCGATCACCGCATACAGGCACAGTACGGCATGCACCCACAGGTGGCCGGCCTGGCCGAAGCTGCGCTGCACCAGGGTGGGCGCGGTCGGCGCGCCGGCGGTAGCGGAAACGGTCATGGAAGGGTCCTTGGAATCAGAGCGCATAGCGGGTCAGGCGTCGCTGCACCAGGACGAAGTAGGCACCCACGCCACCCAGGATCACCAGGAACATCAGCGTAGCCACGGCCGCGCCCATGGTGGGGCTGCCGATCTGCGCCTGGTAGCCGAAGAAGGTGCGATAGAAATAGGTGCCTAGCAGGTCCGACGCATAGTTGGGGCCGGCCAGCGCGCCCTTGACCGAATAGATCAGGTCGAAGGCATTGAAGTTGGCCACGAAGGTGAGGATGGTCACCAGGCCCAGGGTCGGATAGATCAGCGGCAGCTTGATCTGCCAGAAGATGCGCATGGCACTGGCCCCCTCGGCATGGGCGGCTTCCAGCACTTCCTCGGGCACCGCCAGCAGCGCCGCATAGATCAGCATCATGGGGATGCCCACGTACTGCCACACCGAGATCAGCGACAGCGTCAGCAGGGCGGTGGATTCCTGTCCCAGCCAGGGGCCGAACCAGTCGGCCAGGCCGACTAAGCCCATGAGTTTTTCACCCACGCCCCACAGCGGCGAGAGGATCAGTTGCCAGATGAAGCCGATGATCACCACCGACAGCAAGGTCGGCAGGAAGATCAGCGTGCGGTAGGTGCGCGCTCCGCGCAGGCCCTTGAGGCTGAACAGCGTGGCCAGCAGCAGACCGATCGGGTTTTGCAGGGCCATGTGGATGCAGAAGAACTTGATGTTGTTCCACATCGCATTCCAGAAGGCGGCCGACCAGTCGGGGTCGAACAGGATGGTGCGGTAGTTGTCCAAGCCCACGAAGCTGCTGACACCCGCATCGTTTGCGGTGTAGAAGCCCAGGCGCAGGGTATCGGCCAGGGGCAGGGCGCTGAAGAGCGCATAGATGAGCAGGGCAGGCGCAAGCAGGATCGCCAGTTGCCAGGCGCGGATTTTTTTCACGAGGTCTCCTGAGGGGGAGCGGACGTCTTGCTGCGTCCTTGGCTCCGTACGGCGGGTTACGTTGTCAATGCAAGGGCATCACTGCTGCGGCTTGTACCACTTGGCGAAGCCGGCCTGGATCTTGGCGGCGGCATCCTTGGGCGCCAGCTTGCCGTTGAGGACCTGGGCGTTGACGTTCCACATCTCGTTTTCCATGCTGGGCGTGCCGCGATTGAGGATCTGCGAATTGACGCGGATGGTGGAGGCGCAGTTCTTGCGCCAGCCCATCATCTGCTTGGCAATCGGATCCTTCACCGAGATCAGGTGGTTCGACAGCGAGAAGAAGCCCGTGACCTTGTTGGTATAGAGATCGGCAAACTCCTGCGAACCCAGCCAGGCCAGGAACTTGTAGGCGTCATCCTTGTTCTTGGACTTCTTGTTGATGCCCATGCCGATGTCGTTGTGGTCCGAGATATAGCAGGCGTCGCCGGCCTTGGGCACCGGTGGCGGGAAGGCAGCGAAGTCCAGCTTGCCGTTGAAGTAGGCGATATCCCAGGAACCGGCCGGATAGACCGCGCCCTTGCCCAGCGCGAACATGTTCTGGCTGTCGCTGTAGGTCTGGGCCGAGGCGCCCTTGGGCAGGTACTTGCCCAGCTTGGCTTCATAGTCCCAGGCGGCCACGAACTGCGGATCGGTGAACTTCGCCTTGCCGGCGATGAGCGCCTTGCGGCCTTCCTCACCCTTCCAGTAATTGGGGCCGATGCCGGTGAAGAGCACCTGGTGCGATTCCCATTGCTCGGAGGTGCCCATCACCAGCGGCGTGTACTTGCCGGAGGCCTTGACGGTATCGAGCAGCTTGAAGAATTCCGCCTCGGTCTTGGGCGGCTCCAGGTTCAATTCCTTGAAGATCTTGGTGTTGTAGAAGAAGCCGTGGATCACCGAGGCCATGGGCATGCAGAAGGTGTCCTTGCCGTCATCGCTCTGCCAGGCGGCCTTGGCGGCGGGCGAGAAGTATTCCATGCCGGGCTTGCCATCGAGCTTTTCCAGGTGGCCCTTGTTGTAGAGCGACAGCGAGACGTCGAAGGGACGGCAGGCCACAAGGTCACCGGCGGTGCCGCCTGCCATGCGCGCGGCCAGGCTGGAGTCGTATTCGGTAGGCGCGGTGGGGGAGAATTTCACGGTAATGCCGGGATTGCTCTTCTCGAAGGCCGGGATCAGCACATCCTGCCACAGCGGCAGGTCATCGACCCGCCAGCTTTCGATGGTCAGGTTGCCGGCCTGCACGGCATGGCTAGCCAGGCCGACAGTGAGGGCGCAGGCGGCCAGCAGGGCGCTGCGGTGGAGCAGGGGAAAACGTCCCGTTTTCTTGACGGTCTGCATCAAAGGTCTCCTTGGTTTTTGTTAGAGATAGCTGCATTGGCGCTGGTGAGGACAGCCGGGGAACAGCAGAAAGGCAGTGAAGCGCCGTGACATTAGCACCGGGGTGGCATGTGATGCGAACGCGCCGGGCAGGATCATGCTGTCTATCCCAAGTCATTGATTCACAAGGAAAATCCATGTTTTCAGACGGCTATCCGGATTACATATCCTTACACGTCATGCAACATGGGGACGTGACCGCCAAGGGGAGAGCATGGGGTGCCGGGGGCAGCATGGGCCGGAGGGTGGGGACAAGACAAGCTCAGGTAGGCTTACATTTCTTTACAAGAGATAAAGCGAGTTCATCATTTTCAAGACGTGCCAAAGGCTTTGCCGGAGCTGTCGCAAATTGCGCATTGGCAGGCAGCCGGCTATAGTCTGTTCCGGTTTGGAGACAAGCACCATCATGATAAGAAAGAAACGGCCCGCGAACGCACGCACCGGCCCGGCCCTCACGCGAGTGGCCGAGGCCTGCCTGCGCGCGCTGTTGCCGTTGGTATTGCCGGTGCTGCCGGTGCTCATGCTGATGGGCCTGCCCATCGCCGCCGTGCAGGCGCAATCGTTCGGCCCGCCCGTCACGAGCGGTTCGCTGCAGGTGCTGCACTGGTGGACCTCGGCCAGCGAGCGCCAGGCCATCAACGTGGTGGTGAACCAGCTGGCGCGCCAGGACATCCAATGGCGCGACGTGGCCATCCCGGGGGGCGCCGGCATGGGCGCGGCCAAGGTCTTGAAGAGCATGGTGCTGGCCAATCGCGCACCGGAGGTCACCCAGTTGAATGGCGTGGTCTTCGCCGAATGGGCCGACCTGGGCCTGCTGCTGGAGCTGGACAACGTGGCCGTGCCCGGCAACTGGGAAAAGCAGATGTTTCCCACCGTCTGGTCGCTCATCAACAATCATGGTCATGTGGTGGCCGCGCCGCTGGGCATCCACCGCATCAATTCGCTGCTCTACAACACCGCCATCTTCAAGCGCTACAACCTGACGCCGCCCAGGACCTGGGAAGAATTCGACCAGATCGTGGAGAAGTTGAAGGGTACAGGCATCGTCCCGCTGGCCCAGAGCGCCGAGGCCTGGCAGCTGGCCACGCTGTTCGAGAACCTGGCCCTGGCCGAGAGCGGACCGGCCTATTACCGGCGCCTGTTCGTGGACATGAGCCCAGCGGCCTTCCTGGATGCGCGCATGCTGCACATCCTGAAGCGCCTGCGTGGCCTGGCGGTGGCCATGCCGCAGCCGGTGCGCGAGCGGCCCTGGACCGAGGTGGCGCGCAGCATGGTCAGCGGCGAAGCGGCCATGATGATCATGGGTGACTGGGCGCGTGGCGAACTCAATGCCTGGGGCATGGTGGTGGACCAGCAGTTCGGCTGTGCGCCGGCGCCCGGCACGGGCGAGTACCACCTCTACAGTACCGACACCCTGGCCATGTTCGCCGGCAACTATACGCACCAGGCCATGCAGGAAACGCTGGCGCAGATCACCATGTCGCCGGCGGTGCAGTCCGAATACAATAGGATCAAGGGTTCCATCCCGGTACTGCGCACACCCGATCCCCACATGGATCGCTGCGCCCGCGATTCCTGGCGCACCTTCAGCAAGGGGCCGGCCTTCCAGGCCCCCAGCCTGGTGCACCGCATGGCCACCGACGACACCACCAAGGATGCCATCGTGGCCGAGGTGCAGCGCTTCTTCCTCGACCGCACCATCACCGAGGAACAGACACAGAAACGATTTGCAGCCATTGCGCGGACGCTCTCGCGCAATCGCAACGACTAAGACTTTGGAGATGGAGCAGCAACATGACGCGCAAGATATTGATCGTCGACGATGACCAGAAGACCCGCACCCTGCTCAAGGCCTACCTGGAAAAGAACCAGTACGAGGTCCGCCTGGCCCATGACGGCGCGGCCTTCCTGGCCGAGTTCCAGCGCTTTGCCGATGAGCTCTCGCTGGTGATCCTGGACGTGATGTTGCCCGACACCGACGGCTTTGCCCTGTGCAAGGCGGTACGGCGCAAGTCCAACGTGCCGGTGATCATGCTCACCGCCAGCTCCGACGAGACCGATCGCGTGGTCGGCCTGGAACTGGGCGCCGACGACTACATCGCCAAGCCCTACAGCCCGCGCGAGCTGCTGGCGCGCATCAAGGCCATCCATCGCCGCATCGGTATCGACAGCAGCGCCGCACCGCGCTACTACCGCTTCGCCGGTTTCACCCTCGACACCGTCGAACGCACCTTGACCGACAGCGAAGGCCAGGTGGTGGCGCTGACCGGCATGGACTACCAGCTGCTGAAGTATTTCGTCGAGCATCCCGGCGACGTGCTGGACCGCAGCCTGCTTTGCGAGGAAACCCGTGGACGCGACGCCGGCCCGCTGGACCGCTCGCTGGATGTGCAGATCAGCAAGCTGCGCCTGCGCCTGAACGATGGCGGGCGCCAGCCGCACCTGATCAAGACCGTGCGCGGCGCCGGCTATGTCTTCTCGGCTGACGTCAGTGCCGCAGCCGCCTGAGACGGGCGCCCCGGTAGCGCCGCTCCTGGTCGCCACCCGGCCCGGCCTGCGTCGCCGGCTGGCGATGCTGCTGGACTGGATGCTGCCCGATTCGCTGCTGGGCCGCCTGTCGGTGGTGATGATCCTCGGCGTGCTGGTGACGCAGCTGGTAGGCGGGCTGATCTGGGCCGTGCAATTGCGCAGCAAGTCCGAAGCCGAGACCCGCGTGGCGGCACAGCACCTGGCCCACAGCGCGGCGGCGGCGATCCGTTATTTCATGACCTTGCCGCCCAACTACCGGCCGCTGATGATCCAGCAGTTGCGCGAGATGGGCGGCACCCGCTTCTTCATCAACGCCAACGCCGGCGCGGTGCCGGTCAAGTCCATCGGCGACAGTCGCCTGGCCGGCATCGCCATCCAGGTGGCCGCGCAGACCCTGCAGGAAGACCTGCCCTTCCTGCCGGAAGCACGGCTGGGCTTTGCCTGGCCCGACGGCCTGCAGGTCTCCACCGATGGCCTGACGGTAGGCGACCTGCCCGACAACTGGGTGCAGCACATCCTGCTGACCAAGCCCAATTCGGCGCCGGTGCTGGTGATCCAGATGCAGGTGGAGAGTGGCCGCTGGATCTACCTGGCGGCGCTGATGCCCAATCCCTACTTCCTGGATAGCGACAACCCGCTCTGGCTGGACCGGCTGGTGCTGCAGGGCCTGTCGCTGGCGGCCATCCTGCTGCTGACCATCCTGGTGGTGCGCTGGACCACGCGCCCGCTGGCCGCCCTGGCCGATGCCGCCGAAGCCTTCGGCAAGGGTGAGACCGTGCCCAGCCTGCCCGAGACCGGCAGCCGCGAATACGTCAAGACCGCGCGCGCCTTCTCCGGCATGCGCGAGCGTATCAAGCGCTACCTCGAAGACCGCGAGCGCCTGTTCGTCTCGATCTCGCATGACCTGCGCACGCCGATCACGCGCTTGAAGCTGCGCACCGAACTGATGGACGACGACGCCATGCGCACCGAGTTCCACGATGACCTCGACGAGCTGGACATGATGGTCAAGGGCGCCCTGCAATCGGTCAAGGACAGCGACATCCACGAGAATCGCACCGAAGTGCGGCTTGATGCGCTGGTGCTGCGCATGATCCGCGACGCCCACCTGGCCGGTCACGAGATCGCCTTCACGCCCTGCGGCATCAATGTCATGGCCAAGCCGCTGGCCCTGAAGCGCGCCATCGGCAATCTCTTCGACAATGCGCTGTACTACGGCCAGAAGGTGGAGATCAGCATCCGTCCCTCGCCAGGCACACAGGCCGACCTGGTCGAGATCGAGATCCGCGACCACGGCCCCGGCGTGCCGGAGGACGCCATGGGGACGCTGTTCCAGCCCTATGTGCGGCTGGAGCATGGACGCGCCCAGAACAGCGGCGGCATGGGCCTGGGTCTGGGTATCTCGCGCAATATCGTGCAGGCCCACGGTGGCGAGCTGCTGCTGCGCAATCATCCCGAGGGCGGCCTGATCGCCACCATCATCCTGCCGGCGCGCTAAGCGGGTCGCGCAGATGATCCATCTGCCAGACAGATAAATCGCATCGGAATAATCCATTTAAAAAATGGCCGGTGGCGGCGTAGACTTTCGCGCGCACGATCCCCCTCGTTTTGCATCTGCACCCGATCGCACCCAGTCCAACAAGGAGACCCATGAGCTATATCGCCGACCCCTCCCGTTACGACGGCAAGATGCCGTATCGCCGCACCGGCCGCAGCGGCCTGCTGTTGCCGGCCATTTCGCTGGGCCTGTGGCAGAACTTCGGCGGCGTCGACAATTTCGAAACCGGCCGCGCCGTGCTGCGTCGCGCCTTCGATCGCGGCGTCACCCACTTCGACCTGGCCAACAACTACGGCCCACCGGCCGGTTCGGCCGAAGAGAATTTCGGCCGCTGGATGGCCAAGGATTTCGCGCCCTATCGTGACGAGCTGGTCATCTCCAGCAAGGCCGGCTGGCAGATGTGGCCGGGTCCCTATGGCGGCCCCAGCGGCGCGCGCAAGCACCTCATCGCCAGCTGTGAACAGAGCCTCAAGCGCATGGGCCTGGACTATCTCGACATCTTCTATTCGCACCGCGTCGATGCCGATACGCCCCTGGAAGAAACCATGGGCGCGCTGGCCCACCTGCATCGCCAGGGCAAGGCGCTCTATGTGGGGATCTCGTCCTATTCGCCCGAGCTCACGCGCAAGGCCGCCGCCATCCTCAAGAGCGAAGGCGTGCCGCTGCTGATCCACCAGCCCAACTATTCCATGCTCAACCGCAGCATCGAAGGCGGCCTCCTGCCGGCACTGCAGGAACTGGGCGTGGGTTGCATCGGCTTCTCGCCGCTGGCGCAGGGCCTCTTGAGTTCGAAGTACCTGGCCGGCGTGCCGGAAGGCGCGCGCGTCACGCGTGCACCGTCGCTGCCGCAGCGCATGCTCTCGGAAGACAACCTGGCGCGCATCCGCGCCCTGAACGAGATCGCCGGCAAGCGTGGCCAGACGCTGGCACAGATGGCCATCGCCTGGGTGCTGCGCGATGCCCGCGTGACGTCCGCCCTGATCGGTGCGCGCACCGTGGAGCAACTCGATGATTCGCTGGATGCCGTGAAGAAGCTCGACTTCAGCGCCGAGGAACTGGCCCAGATCGACCGCCATGCCACCGATGGCGATGTCGACCTGTGGAAGGTGTCGTCCTCCATCACCTGAGGCGACCAGCCTGAGCAGGAAAGTCCGGCAGGCCTGTACCGTGCATGCGGTACAGGCCTTTTCATTGCGGCTCTCCGCTACGAATTACATCTTGAAGCCGCCTACCAGCGTGGACAGACGATGCGCCTCGTCCTGTAGCGACTTGGCGGCGGCGGCAGCTTGCTCGACCAGTGCCGCATTCTGCTGCGTACCTTCATCGATATGGGTGATGGCCAGGTTGACCTCCTGGATGCCGCCATTCTGTTCGGCGCTGGCATGGGCGATCTCGCTGACGATCACGCTCACGTCGCGGATGCTGGTGACGATCTGGTCCATGGTCTGGCCGGCCTTGGCCACCAGCACGCCGCCATCGGCCACCTTGGCCACCGAGTTGTCGATGAGCAGCTTGATTTCCTTGGCGGCCTGGGCGCTGCGCTGGGCCAGCGAACGCACTTCCGACGCCACCACCGCGAAGCCGCGCCCCTGTTCACCCGCACGGGCCGCTTCCACGGCCGCGTTCAGGGCCAGGATATTGGTCTGGAAGGCGATGCCATCGATGACCGTGATGATGTCGGCGATCTGGCGCGAGGAGGCGTTGATGGCTTCCATCGTCGCCACCACGTTGCCCACCACCTGTCCGCCCTCGGCGGCGATCTCGGAGGCGGTGCTGGCCAGCTGGTTGGCGCGCTTGGCGTTCTCCGAGTTCTGCTGCACGGTGGAGGTCAGCTCTTCCATGGCCGAGGCGGTTTCTTCCAGGGCACCGGCCTGTTGCTCGGTACGCGCCGAGAGATCCTGGTTGCCGCTGGCGATCTCGGTGGAGGAGATCTTCACGGTATCGCTGCTGCGGCGCACGTCCTGCAGGATGCCGGTGATCTGGTTGACGAACTGGTTGAAGGAGTGCGAGATCTGGGTGACCTCGTCGCGGCCTTCTTCTGGCAGGCGCAGGGTCAGGTCGCCATTGCCGGAGGACAGGCTGTCCATGGCGCGGCGCACGCGCGACAGGCGCAGGAACACCGCCGCCGTGATCAGGCTCATGATGCCGGCGGCCACCAGCGCCACCACCACCAGGGCGATCACCGCCGAGCGCATGGCATTGCGCATGCCGGCGGTCACGTCGGACTTGTCCATGGCCAGCAGCAGTGTCCACTCGGTGCCCTTGATGGGGATGCCCTTGATCAGCTTGGTCGCGCCGTCCAGCGCCATTTCGTTGGCCTTGCTATCGCTACCCTGGCCACCCAGGCTGGCCAGGCGTTCCGGGGTGAGTTCGGCATTCCATTCCTTGGCCGGCTTGTTGACCCACTGGCCGTCCGGATGGGCCAGCATCAGGCCATCACGGTCGACCAGGAAGGCGAAGCTGGCCGGGGTCGGGTGGATGGAGCGCACCACGTCCGAGACGCCGTCCAGGAACATCGCCGCCGCCACCACACCGGTGCGCTGGCCATTCTGCATGACCGGGGCGGTGAAGGACACCATCGGCTTCTTGGTCGCCACGTCGGTGTACGGCTTGGTCAGCACCGGCTTGCCGGCGGCCACCGCCTGCTTGTACCAGGGCCGGGCGGTCGGGTCGTAACCCGCCGGCAGGCCCTCGGCGGCTGAGGTGAAGGCGGTCTTGTCTTCGCGCCCCAGGGTGGTGACGTAGAAGCCGCCGCTCTTTTGCAATTGCTTGATCACGAACACCGGATCGGCCTGCGAGACACCGTCGGCCGAGGCCACCGTCATGGCCGTCCTGGCCGCAACCCATTCGTCGATGGTCGAGCCGAAGCCGCTGGCCACGGCCTCGGCGTTGCGCTCGATGGAGCGGTCATTGTCGACCTTGATGATGAAGAAGGAGACGGTGCCCACGACGGCCAGGCTGGCGACCAGCAGGGTGATCGTGTAGAACAGGATGCGCGCTTTGATGGTGTTGAACATGGTGGAGTCTCTGGAGGAGTTAGCGTTATATCCGTCAGCGGCCCGTGTTGTTGTTC
This sequence comes from Herbaspirillum sp. NPDC087042, assembly GCF_044745245.1. NCBI lineage: Bacteria > Pseudomonadati > Pseudomonadota > Betaproteobacteria > Burkholderiales > Oxalobacteraceae > Herbaspirillum > Herbaspirillum sp. NPDC087042. The sequence goes on from NZ_JBIUZW010000002.1 coordinate 175,774, forward strand.
TTGGATGCGGATGGCGGGCCGGTGCATGAGTGTGGCTGCGCGGCGTACAGGCACAAATGGGGAATACAGCGGCTTTTCACCGTCTATTGATGTAATCGCCAATGGACGGCGATTCTGTAAATGAATTGTCAGGAAAATCGGGCTGAAATCCCCGTCCAGCAAGGATTGTTCAGTGCAGCAGATGCCTGCTTACTAACTTTGTGCGAGTGCGGGACGAGATCGTTTCCACGTTCAGGACAGCAATTCACGCAGCAGGTCCTTGCGCGGTCCCGAGGGCGGCTCGACCATCAGCGCCTGTTCCACATGCAGCAGGTGATGTTCCATCAGTTCCACCGCCCGGTCGGCGTCGCCGGCACGGGCGGCGGCGATGAAGGCGCTGTGCTCCTCGTTGGAGCAGGCAGCATCGCGGCTGGACTGGTAGAGCATGGTGATGAGGGCGCTGCGGCCGGCCAGCTTTTCCAGGATATCGGTCAGTACCTCGTTCCCCACGATCCTGGCCAGCAGGATGTGGAAGTCGCTCAGGAGGCTGGAGCGCACCTGCATGTTGGCATCCTTGACGGCCTGCCGTTCCTGCTCCAGGTGGGCGTCCAGTCGGGCGTAGTCTTCCGCGGTGGCGCGTGCCACGAATTGCCGCACCATGGCCGCCTCCAGCGTGCGCCGCACGAAGAAGATGTTGCGTGTCTCTTCCACGGTGGGCTTGCTGACGAAGGCGCCCTTGTCGGGGATCAGGTCCACCAGCTTGTCCTTGGCCAGCATCACCAGCGCCGAGCGGATCTTGGTGCGGCTGACCTGGTAGACCCGGGCCAGCGCTTCCTCGGGCAGCTTGGCGCCCGGCGGCAGGCGCTGTTCGGCGATGTTGGCGGCGATATCGCGGGCAATGGCGTCGGAACTGTCGGGGGCGGGCGCGGAATCGGTCATGGCAATGGAAAGCGGCTTGGTCTGGGTGCCACGGGGGCGATGCTGCCTATTGTACCCACTGTCCCCGCTGCACCCCTGACTATCCATGCCACCCACCCTGTCCATGCCCATGCGCGCGCCGCCTCGCCCGGGCTTACGCCTGGGCGTGTCCACCGACGATGTGCGGCACCTGCACGGGCTCGCTGTCGTCCACCAGCGGTGCCAGTTGTTCGCCATTGAGCACGGCGCGGGCGCGGACCTTGTCGATATCCTTTTCCCAGCTGGCAATGACCACGGTGGCCACGCAGTTGCCCAGCAGGTTGCCCAGGGCGCGGGCGATACCGATGAACCAGTCGATGGACAGCACCAGCACCAGGCCCACCACGGGAATGGCGGGGATGGTGGTCAGCGTCGCCGCCAGGATCACGATGGCCGAGCCCGGCACGCCGTGCGCGCCCTTGGAGGTCACCAGGGCGATGGCCAGGATGGCCGCCAGGTCACCCATGGACAGGTGGGTATTGGTGGCCTGGGCAATGAACAGCGCCGCCATGGTGAGATAGATCGAGAAGGCATCCAGGTTGAACGAGTAGCCGGTGGGGATCACCAGGCCCACGGTGGATTTCTTGATGCCCATGTGCTCCAGCTTCTTCATGATCTGCGGCAGCACGCTATCGGAAGACGTGGTGGCCAGCACCACCACCAGCTCCTCGCGCAGGTAGCGGATCAGCTTGAAGATGGACAGGCCACTGGCACGCAGGATGCCGCCCAGCACCACCAGCACGAAGAAGATCACCGCGCCGTAGAACAGCAGCACCAGCAGCGCCAGCTGCTTGAGCGAGCCGATGCCGTACTTGCCGACCGTGAAGGCAATCGCGCCCAGCACGCCCAGGGGTGCCAGGCGGATGAAGAAAGACATGCACTTGAAGAAGGTGTCCGACAGTGCGCCCACCAGTGACACCACCGGTGCACCGCGTTCGCCGATCAGCAGCAGCGCGCAGCCGAAGGTCACCGAGATCAGCAGCACCTGCAGCACGTCACCGGAGGTGAAGGCGCTCACTGCCGTGGCCGGGATCAGCTTCATGATGAACTCGGCAAAGCCGGTTTCCTTGACCTTGCCGGCATTGGCCATGTAGCTCGACAGACTGCTGGCATCCAGGCTACCGGGGTCGATGTTCATGCCCGCACCGGGTTGCACCACCATCGCCAGCACCAGGCCCAGCAGCAGCGCAATGGTGGTCACCGCTTCGAAATAGATGATGGCCTTCACGCCCACGCTGCCGACCTTCTTCAGGTCAGAGGCGCCGCAGATGCCCTGCACCACCACACAGAAGACGATCACCGGAATGATCATCTTGATGAGCTTGATGAAGCCATCGCCCAGGGGTTTAAGACTTTGCCCGAAATCGGGCCACAACAGACCGATGATGATGCCACCGACCAGGGCAAGTACCACTTGCCCGAACAAGGACTTGAATAGTTTGCTCACCGTTGTCTCCAGTTATCGTTTTATTGAAAGTTTGCCAACGCTGGTGATTTTTTTGATGTGCGGTGGCGTCAGAAGACTATATTGCATACAAAAGTTGAATACAATAAAAATGTACAAAATAAATGTGCAGACAATCGAGACCTCGATCTGACTTATCCACAAGGAGACGCGATGAACGATGTTCCAGGGCAATTCCGCCACAGTGGCCGCCAGGCCATGCAGTGGGCCGAGCAGTTGGCGCAGCACAGTGAAGCGGCCGACATGCTGACCCGTACCTACCTCACCGGCGAGCACCAGGCCGCCGCCCGCCAGCTGGTCGAGTGGATGGAGCAGGCCGGCATGACGGTGCGGCGTGACAACGCCGGCAATGTCATCGGCCGCTATGACGCCCGGCCGGGCTGTGAATCGGCGCCAGCCCTGGTGACCGGATCGCACTTCGATACCGTGCGCAATGGCGGCAAGTACGACGGCAACCTGGGCATCGTCTTGCCGGTGGCCTGCATCGCCGAGTGGCACCGCCAGGGGCGACGCTTCGATTTTCCCGTCGAGGTGATCGGCTTTGCCGAGGAAGAGGGCGTGCGCTTCAAGGCCACCCTGCTGGGCAGCCGTACGGTGGCCGGCACGTTTGACCAGGCCGTGCTGGAGAACCGCGATAGCGCGGGCCTCACCATGCGCGAGGCCATCCGTGCCGCCGGCTTCGATCCCGAACGCATCGCCGCCGATGCCTGGCCGCGCACGGCGGTGGCGGCCTTCGTCGAGGTGCATATCGAACAGGGTCCGCTGCTGCTCAACGAAGACCTGCCGGTGGGTGTGGTCACCGCCATCTCCGGGGCCACGCGCTTCATGGCCGAGGTGCGCGGCCTGGCCGGTCATGCCGGCACGGTGCCCATGCACATGCGTCGTGATGCGGCCATGGCCGCTGCCGAGATCGGCCTGTATATCGAACGTCGCTGCAGCATCAAGCCCGGGCTGGTCGGCACCATGGGCATGCTGGAAGTAGTGCAGGGCGCGGCCAATGTGGTGCCGGGGCTGGCGACGTTTTCCATCGACATCCGCGCCGAACAGGATAGCGATCGCCTCTCGGCGGTGGCCGAGGTCTGCGCCGAGATCGAGCGCATCGCTGCGCGCCGCCAGGTCGAGATCACCCTGCGCCAGACCCATGAAGCCAGCAGCGTGCCTTGCGCACCGCGTCTGCAGCAGGCCCTGGCACAGGCGATCGCGGCGGCCGGCTGGCCGGTGCGTCACCTGCCCTCCGGCGCCGGCCACGATGCCATGGCGCTGGCCGCCATCGCCGATGTGGCGATGCTGTTCGTGCGCTGTGGCAATGGCGGCATCAGCCACCACCCCGACGAGACCATGACTGAGGACGACGCCGCCATCGCGGCCCAGGTCTTCAGCGGCCTGGTCGAGCAGTTCCAGCCCTGAGCCGTGCACGGCAAGTAGCAGGCTCACCCAGTACAACTTTTACGGATCAAGGATCAAGACGATGCACACCATCACCATCGACGGCTTCAACCTCACCGCCCAGCAAGTCATCAGCGTGGCCCGCGCGCCGCACCTGAAGGTGGCCCTGGCCGACTCTTCCCGCGCTGCCTTGAAGCAAAGCCGCGACTACATCGAAAGCACCTGGATGCACGATGAAGCGCCGATGATGTACAGCTTCAACACCGGCGTGGGCCTGCTCAAGGACACCCGTATCAAGGTCGAGCACATCGAGCTGTTCCAGACCCAGATGATTCGCGCCCACAGCGGCGGCATCGGCGAGCCCTTCTCGGAAGAGGTCAGCCGCGCCACCATGCTCTTGCGCGCCAATGCCTTCGCCTCCAACTATTCCGCGCCGCGCGTGGAAGTGGTGGATCGCCTGCTGGCCTTCATCAATGCCGGCATCCACCCGATCATGCCGCAGAAGGGCTCGGTGGGCGCCTCCGGTGACCTGGCACCGCTGGCCTACCTGGCCGCCGCCATCGCCGGCTTCGACGAGGCCGAGGTGATGTACCAGGGCCAGCGCATGCGCGCCACCCAAGCCATCGAGCTGGCCGGCATCGGCCCGGTCAGGTTCGACCTCAAGGCCAAGGATGCCTCGGCGCTGATCAACGGTTGCACCGCCTCACTGGCCGTGGCCATCCTGGCCGCGCACGATGCCCGTCACCTGCTCACCGATGCCTGCCTGTCGCTGGGCCTGACACTGGAAGCGATGCGCGCCGAGATGGCGGCCTTCGATCCGCGCATCCAGCAGGCGCGTCCGCATGCGGGCCAGATCAAGACGGCGGCGGTGATCCGCACGCTCCTGAAGGGCTCCACCCGCACCACCCATGAGGCCCGTGCCGTGCAACTGCCGGACGAACTGCGTCGCACCGACATCCCCTATACCGCGCGCATCCAGGACGTCTATTCGCTGCGCTGCGCGCCACAGGTGTATGGCCCGGTGTTCGATGCGCTGGACTACATCGACACCATCATCGAGAAGGAGACCAACTCCGCCACCGACAATCCGCTGATCTTCAACAAGGAAGACGGCGAGGGCTTCGAGATCATCTCCGGCGGCAACTTCCACGGCCAGTACCTGGCGCAGGCGATGGATTTGCTGGCCATGGCCATCACCGACCTGGGCAGCATCTGCGAGCGCCGCATCGCCCGCCTGATCGACCCGACCCTGTCGTGGGGTTTGCCACGCAACCTGATGAGCGGTATCCGTGGCGTGAACACCGGCTATCCGGTGGTGCAATGCTCGATGAGTTCGCTGGTGATGGAAAACCGCACCCTGTGCATGCCGGGTAGCGTGGACAGCATTCCGTCCAAGGGCAATAGCGAAGACCACATCTCCAACTCGACCTGGTGCGCGCGCAAGGCCATGACGGTGGTGCAGAACACGCAATACATCGTCGGCGTGGAAATGCTGCTGGCCGCGCAGGCGCTGACCATGACCGAGGATTTGCTGAAGGGCTTCGAGCTTGGCCAGGGCACGCAGGCCGCCTATGCGGAAATCCGCCGCCAGATCCCGGCTTGCCTGGACGGGGATCGCTGGTTCCATGACGACATCCAGGCGGCGCATCGCTTCGTCACCACCGGTTCGGTGCGGGAAGCCGTCATCGCCCGTATCGGACACATCGTCTGAGGCCATTGCTGACCGCCGCTGACCGTGTGATACCGTGCTGCAGAAATGGTCAGCAAATAAACCCGGAAGTGGCTGCCAGCAAGGCATCCCGACGTATGCAGTAGTGACTGGAATCGCCGTGCACGGTCAACGTGGCGGCGATTTTTTTTTGCCTCTTCCCGTCGCAATGGCAGGCCTGCCAAGACCGTGCGCGACAGGGGCAAGCACTCATGCGAGAGGGGGACATGGATATCAAGAACATCAGGATCAGTACCCGACTGACGATTGCCTTCAGCGTCTTGCTGGTGGTCATGGGGATCATTGCGGTGGCTGGATTGATCGGCTTGTACAGCGCGGGGGCAGCCAGCAAGGAGATCGTGGACGAACGCTATGCCCGCATCGCCCTGTTAACTAGTTTTTCCGTATTTCATTGATACGTCTATCAAATCTCATACGATTTAATCGACCTCTATTTTCAGAAGATATTCGATAGGCTCCCACATGAAATCAGCGTTCAATGTCATAGGAGATTTTCTCGGCATGCGGATATTGAAGTTCGGAGAGCCAATAGCTTCTCACTAGTCTCCCTTGCGATTTCAGAAATCAATAAGGGGGAGTAAGCATGCCGGGAAAGTAAGAAGGTCTAGAGTTGATCGGTGTGAGGCTTGTGGGCTGCATCAATAGTCAGACGGTCTATCGACTTGGATTAGCTAAGAGATTGTTGGGACAATATTTTTAGGAGCAGCTGTTGATTTGCATTGAAAACTGACCCACTTTCCCAGGAAATTTGCATCCAAAGTTGACCCATGTTTAGACCACAATCCTGCTCATCACAGCGAGCGGGAGAACGGAGTGATAGACGTGGCCCTACTTGGAATTATTCGACGCTGGTACATCAGAGACCGCATCTCAATTCGGGAAATCGCCCGCAGGCTCGACATTTCCCGCAACACTGTTCGCCGCTACATCCGATCCGATGTCAGCGAACCCGCTTATCCAGCAAGGCGTTCGCCAAGCTCGCTCGATGAATTCACCGCCAGGCTCTCCGCCTGGCTCAGCGCAGAGGCGATCAAATCTCGGAAGCAAAGAAGGACCCTGAAACAGATGTTCCTGGACTTAAGAGAGCTGGGATATGAGGGGTCGTATGACCGGGTGGCTGCCTTCAGCAGGCAATGGAAGGTGGGTCAAATGGAGAGGGTCAAATCTGCGAGCAAATCAACAAAATGGGGAAATATATTGATGAACTGGGCAATTCTGCAGGCTCAATGCTCAAACCTCTCCAAAATTGAATTTTGGTCCGATTCCAGATTTCACCGAGCCCATCGGTACTTTGAACGTTTTGGCTTTCGACATGACGGCCGTGTTAGAGAGATGGATGACGGAAATATGCCGTATAGCGAAAAATATTTTTCTGTTGATGTTGAAAAGTTGACGCTCGTGGAGCCGTATTTTCCTTCTTTCATCAAGTAGTCTTGGAGGGGAGGTCAGCCAAGCCGGTGCGGGGGGGGGCAAGGCCATGGCTGGTGATGGCGGGGACTGGGAACAGTGCTAACTAGGTGCCGGCTCAGGCTCGCAACTGCACCACCCCCGGAAAGGCAATCCGCACCACCAGGCCCTGCCCTGAACGCGGGGTATCCAGCGTCACGCTGGCGTGGTGCAGGGCGGCGATCTCGCGCACGATGGACAGGCCCAGACCGGTGCCGCCCGGGTTGACATGCTGGGTGGCGCCGGCCCGGTAGAAGGGCTCGAACACGCGCTCCCGCTCGGCTTCGGCGATGCCGGGGCCATTGTCTTCCACCTCCAGTACCGCGCCGGTGGGCTGGCCGGCCGCGCTGGCGGCGCGCACGCGCAGGGTGACCTGGCCCTGGGGTGGGGTATAGCGCAGGGCATTGTCCAGCAGGTTGACTATCAGCTCATGCAACAACAGCGCATTGGCCTGGATGCCGATGTCGCCTTCTTCATCGAAGGCCAGGGCGATGCCGCGTTCCACCGCCAGCTGCGACAGCTCCAGCGCCACCTGGCGGGCCGCATCGGTGAGCGAGACCCAGGTAGTGCCACCTTCGGCGGCGCCATGCTCGGCGCGTGCCAGCGTGAGCAGCCGGTTGGCCAGCTGCACCGCCGAATCGGTGGTGCGGGCCATGCCCTGCACCAGCTCGCGCATCTCGTTGGCGTCAAGTTGCTCGCGGCGCAGTTCGCGCAGCGTCAGTTCGGCCTGGGTCTTCAGGACCGTCAGGGGCGTGCGCAACTGGTGGGAGGCATCGGCGATGAAACGGCGCTGGCCATTGATGAGGGTCTGCAGCCGTTCCATGTAGCCGTTCATGGCCAGCACCAGCGGGCGCATTTCCTTGTGCACCAGCGCCGGATCGAATCCGGACAGGTCGGTGGGCGAGCGCGACTCCACCTCGCCGCGCAACTGCATCACCGGACGCAGCACGAAGCGCACCGCAAACCACACCAGCAGGGCCGCCACCGTCACCAGCGTGCCTTGCCGCCACAAGGTATCGAAGAGGATCTTGCGCGTCATGCCATGGCGCCCCTCCATGGTCTCGCCGACCTGGATCAGGGCGATGCCGCGCATGCTGTCGTCATACACCGGTTGCAGCAGCGCCGCGATGCGGATGGGCTGGTTGTGATAGTCGGCTTGGTAGAAGCGCACCAGCGCAGGGTAGACCTCGGAGCGTTTCACCTCCGGTGGCACCGGCGGCAGGTCGCCGTAGCCCGACACCAGTTCCCCCTCCAGTCCGGTGACCTTGTAGTAGATGCGACCCAGGGTATCGGTCTCGAAACTGTCCAGCGCCACGTAAGGCACATCGGCCGTGACGCGGCCATCGACGATGGCGACCCGCTCGGCCAGCGCGCGGGTGGAGGCCAGCAGCGAGCGGTCATAGGCCAGGTCGGCCACTTCCAGTGCGTTGTAGTAGACCGAGACCGCATCCACCGCCACCAGCAGCGTGAGCGGAATCAGCAGCCAGCGCACCAGCTGGCTGCGCAGGTTACCGAGGCGGCGCACCGCCTGGGTCATGGCACGACCTGCAACAGATAGCCCAGGCCGCGCAGGGTGGTGATGCCCACGCGGCCGGGGCCACCCTGCTCCAGTTTCTTGCGCAGGCGGTGGATGTAGATCTCGATGGCATCCATGCTGGCGTTGTTCTCCAGCGAGAAGACCTGCTGGAACAGCTTTTCCTTGGGCACGGTGTGGCCATTGCGCACCATCAGCGCTTCCAGCACGGCATGCTCGCGTGGGGTCAGTGCCAGCAGCTCGCCGCCATAGCTGAAGGTGCGCGAGATGGTGTCGAAGCTCAGTGCGCCACAGGTGAGGGTGAGCGCTTCATTGTTCTGCGAACGTCGCAACAGCGCCTTGATGCGCGCCTCCAGCTCTTCCAGTTCGAAGGGCTTGGCGAGGTAGTCGTCGGCGCCCATGTTGAGGCCGCTGACGCGGTCGGCCAGGCCGCCGCGTGCGGTCAGGATCAACACCGGTGTGCGGTTGCCACGGCCGCGCATGCGCTTGAGGACTTCCAGTCCATCCATGCGCGGCAGCGTCAGGTCCAGGATCACCAGCGCATAGTCTTGCGTGAGCAGGAGGCTGTCGGCATCGGCGCCGTTGTGGGCGCATTCCACGGTGAGGTGGGCGTCGCGCATGGCCTTGGCCAGCCAGCGCGAGAGTTCGATATGGTCTTCAACCAGGAGGATGCGCATGATGCCGCCTTTTGATTTTGTCTTGTCGGTGTGGCGCACTGTCACAGTGTCATTGTGTCATTGTGCTGTGGCCACTTGTCTCAAGCGCGGATGCTAACAGATGGCCCGCCGTCTTTGAAACGTCAGCATCTGACAATTGCGGAAACTGCGTAGCGCGACAGGTACACCGACAGCTTCACTGAAAGCCGACTGAAAGGCTTTTCTTGTACGATGCGCCCATATTCAAAAAAACCATCCCGGAGACGCCGCATGACCTTCCATCCCGCAGCACCGCATCCCATCCTGTTCTGACCCGCCATGCAGGCGAGTCGCTGGCGCACTGTCTTGGCCGCATGCCTGCTGGCGTGCGTGCTGCCGTGCGCACTGGCGGTGGAGTGCATCGTACCGGCCAAGCCCGGTGGCGGCATGGATGCCTCGTGCAAGTTGTTGCGCCGGGTGATGCAGGAGCAGGGACGCAAGGACGCTTTCACTCTCAGCTACCTGCCCGGTGGCATCGGTGCGGTGGCCTGGGGCTCGGTGGCCGCGCAGCGACGCGGCGGGCCGGACAGCCTGGTGGCCTTCTCGGGCGGTTCCCTGCTGGGGCTGGCGCAGGGCAAGTATGGCCGCGCCGAAGTGGGTGACGTGCGCTGGGTCGCCGGCATCGGCATCGATCACGGCATGGTGGCCGTGCGCAGCGATGCACCCTGGCATGACCTGAAGCAGTTGCTGGAGGCCATGCGCAAGGATCCCGCCAGCATCACCGTGGGCCTGTCGGGCACGGTGGGCAGCCAGGACTGGCTGAAGTTTTCCATGCTGGCCGCGCGTGCGGGCATGGCGCCGCGCCAGTTCCGCTTCGTGGCGCTGGAGGGTGGCGGTGATTCCTTCGCGGCGCTGCAGGCCGGCCACGTGCAGGTGATCTCGGGGGACGCCTCGGAAGCCGCGCACTTCATCGCCGAAGGCCGCGTCAGGATACTGGCGGTGCTCTCGGAACAGCGCCTGCCGGGCCTGCTGCAGCATGTCCCGACGGCGCGCGAGCAGGGGTATGAGGTGGTGTGGCCGATCATCCGTGGCTTCTACATGAGCCCGCATGCCTCGGAGGCCAGCTACCAGCATTGGGTACGGTATTTCGACAAGGCCCTGGCCGATCCCGCCTTCGATCGCCAGCGCAGTCTGGGCGGCTTGCAGCCTTTTGCCATGACCGGCAAGCCGCTCTCGGATTACGTCGCGCAGACGGTGGCGCGATATCGCAAGCAGTCCCAGGAGTTGGGTCTGGTGCGCTGACAAGCATTGCCACACACGCCGCCAGGCGTGCCCTGTGGGCTTGCCGGCACCGGCCGTCTTACATCATCAAGGAGAATCCATGTTGCATCAACGTCGCCTGAGCCTGGCGCTCGGTCTGGCCCTCGCTTTGCCTGTCACTTTCAGCAGTGTGGCGCATGCCGACACACCGGCCGCTGCCCCGGCTGGTTATCCGGCCGACTACGCCAAGGTCATCGAAGGCGCCAGGAAGGAAGGCAAGATCGTGATCTACAGCACCACCGACTCCAAGGCCGCCGAGTCGCTGATCAAGGATTTCAGCGCGCTCTATCCGGCCGTCAAGGTCGAGTACAACGACATGAATTCCACTGAAGCCTACAACCGCTTCATCTCCGAAGCGGCTGCCGGTGGCGCCACCGCCGACGTGATGTGGTCGGCCTCGATGGACCTGCAGGTCAAGCTGGCCGCCGAAGGCTATGCGATGAGCTACAAGTCGCCCGAGGCCTCGCACCTGCCGGGCTGGGCCAACTGGAAGGACACCGCCTACGGCACCACCTTCGAGCCCGCCGCCATCGTCTATAACAAGCGCCTGGTGCCCGAGTCCGAAGTGCCGACCACGCACGCCGAATTCACCCAGCTGCTCACCAGCAAGCAGGACAAGTTCAAGACCAAGGTCACCACCTACGATATCGAGAAATCCGGCGTGGGCTTCAGCCTCATGACCTACGATCTCAAGTACAACCCGCAGTTCTGGGACTTTGCCAAGGCCATGGGTGGCGTGTCGGCACGCGTGCAATCGTCGACCGGCACCATGCTCGAACGGATCTCCTCGGGTGAAAACCTGATCGGCTACAACATCCTCGGCCCCTACGCCCTGGTGCGCGCCAAGAAGGATCCGTCCATCGGCGTGGCCTTCACCAAGGACTACAACCTGGTGCTCTCGCGCGTGATCTTCATCAACAAGGCCGCCAAGAACGTCAACGCCGCCAAGCTGTGGGTGGACTACATCCTCTCCAAGCGTGGCCAGACCATCATCGCCAATGACGCGCAGCTCTTCGCCATCCGTGGCGACGTCACCGGCGCGACCACCTCGGCCGAGCTGAGCAAGCAACTGGGTTCGGCCTTGAAGCCCATGCCGGTCTCCACCGAGCTGCTGGAATACCTGGACCAGAAGAAGCGCCTGGACTTCCTCAAGCAGTGGAAGGACGCCACCAGGAAGTAAGCCCTGCCGGGACGGGAACGCGATCCCGTCCCCGCGCAAGAAAAGCCTGAACGATTGACCGGGGTGGAGCGCAGCATCTGCTGCTCCCTCGCCCCCGCTTTGCCTGCGCATCCGTGAACCGTACTCCACCAGCCGAACCATAAGGCGAGAACATGCAATCCTCCACCACGCTACCTCGCAGCGACGCCACGCTGCCAGCCCGCCGCCTGCGCCTGAACTGGCCGCGCGCGCTGGTCGTGCTGCTGGCGGCACTGGCCATCTTCGTGCCGCTGCTGCTGATCTTCTACCAGAGCTTCCTGTCGGCGCCGTTCTTTGCGCCCGTCAAGGAACTGACCCTGGATTCCTACCGTTTCATCTTCGATGATCCCGACTTCCGCCAGGCCTTCATCAATGGCTTCACGCTGGCCGCCGGCCTGACCGTGATCGCCGTGCCGCTGGGCGGCATGCTGGCCTTCCTGATGGTGCGCACCGACCTGCCCGGACGCAACTGGATCGCCCCGGCCCTGATGGTGCCCATCTTCGTCTCGCCCATGGTGATCGGCTTCGGCTACGTGGTGTCGATGGGACCGGTGGGCTTCTATACCGTGTGGTTCAAGAACCTGCTGTCGGCCATCGGCATCGAGGGCGATCCCTGGAATATCTACGCCTTCCCCAGCATTGTCCTCATCGCCGGTCTGACCCACGTGCCGCACGTCTACCTGTACGCCTCCTCGGCCTTGAAGAGCCTGGGCTCGGACGTCGAGGAAGCCGCCCGCGTGGCCGGTGCCTCGCCGCTGCAGGTGGCGCTGAACGTGTCGCTGCCGATGATCATGCCGGCGCTGGCCTACTCCGGCGTGCTGGTGTTCTTCCTCGGCTTCGAGGTGTTCGGCCTGGTGCTGGTGCTGGGCGATCCGGAAGGCCACCTGGTCTTGCCGACCTATCTCTACAAACTCACCAACAAGCTGGGTACGCCGTCCTATCACCTCATGGCGGCGGTGGCCGTGTGCCTGGTGGCGGTGACCATGCCGCTGGTGATGATGCAACGCTGGCTGCTGCGCTCGGCCAACAAGTACGTGGCCATCAAGGGCAAGGGCGCGCGCCAGAAGGCGCTGCCGCTGGGCAAGTGGCGCTGGGTGGCCTTTGTGCTGATCGCGGCATGGCTGCTCTTCACGGTCGTGATCCCGCTTTCGGGCATCGCCTTGCGTACCTTCGTCTCGCACTGGGGCGATGGCGTGAACCTGGGCGAGGTGCTGACGCTGGAGAACCTGCGCAACGTCTGGGATCAGCCCTCGCTGGTGCGCGGCATCATCAACACGGTTCTGATCGGCGTCATCGGTGGTGCCCTGGCCGTGGCCTGCTATACCGCCATCGCCCTGGCCATGCATCGCAAGCAGGATGGCGTGACCCGCTTCCTCGACTACAGCGTGCTGGTGCCGCGTGCGGTGCCGGGCCTGCTGGCCGGCCTGTCCTTCCTGTGGGTGTTCCTGTTCGTGCCCTCGCTGCTGGATTCGGCCTTGAAGGGCATCGACAACCCCGTCGCCCTGTGGCTGGTGGAGAGCTTCATCCCGGCGCTGCGCGGCCTGCGCTCGACCATCTTCTCGGTCTGGCTGGCCTACTCGGTGGTGTGGATGGCCTATGGCCTGCGCCTGATCAATACCGCCCTGCTGCAGGTCGGGCCGGAACTGGAAGAAGCCGCCCGTGCCGTGGGCGCCTCGCGCTCCCGCGTCACCCGCGACGTCACCATCCCGCTGGTGCGCTATGGCCTGATCGGCGCCTGGCTGATGGTGTTCCTGATCTTCGAGCGCGAGTACTCCACCGGCGTCTACCTGCTCTCGCCGGGTACCGAGGTGATCGGCTCGATGATCGTCTCCATGTGGGCCGCAGGCGCGGTGGAACTGGTGGCGGCGCTGTCCTTCATCAACATCACGCTGGTGGCCGTGGGCCTGGGGATCGCGTTGCGCTTCGGCGTGAAGCTGCACGACTGACCCCGTCCGATTTGCACGCATCGGCGCCCAGCGTTGCGCCGATGCCTTGTTAGATTAAAGGAATCATCATGACCGAACTTTCCGTCAACGACCTGCACCTCGACTATGGCAGCGGCGCGCACGCCAATCCCATCCTCAAGGGCGTTTCCATGCAATTGCAGCGCGGCGAAGTGGTCGCCCTGCTGGGCCCCTCCGGCAGCGGCAAGACCACGCTGCTGCGCGCGGTCGCCGGGCTGGAGTCGCCCAAGGCTGGCACCATCGACATCGGCACCCGGCGCGTCTTCGATGGCGCGCGCGACTTCGAGATGCCCGCCGAGGAACGCAACCTGGGCCTGGTGTTCCAGTCCTATGCGCTGTGGCCGCACAAGACCGTGGCCGACAACGTGGCCTATGGCCTGAAGCTGCGCAAGACGTCGTCGGCCGAGATCGCCACCCGCGTCAAGGCGGTGCTGGCGCAGCTGGGACTGGGCCATCTGGGCGAGCGCTATCCGCACCAGCTCTCCGGCGGCCAGCAGCAACGCGTGGCGATTGCCCGCGCGCTGGTCTACAACCCGCAGGTGATCCTGCTGGACGAACCGCTTTCCAACCTCGACGCCAAGCTGCGCGAGGAGGCCCGCGCCTTCCTGCGTGAACTGATCGTGCGCCTGGGTCTGTCGGCGCTGATGGTGACCCACGACCAGGGCGAGGCGATGGCGATCTCGGACCGCATCCTGCTGCTCAACAACGGCCGCATCGAGCAACAGGGCAGCCCGCAGAGCATGTACCAGACCCCCAACACCCTGTTCACCGCCGAATTCATGGGCAGCAACAACAAGCTGGCCGCCGAGGTCGTCAGCCGCGACGGCGAGCGCGTCACCGTCAGGCTCGATGGCGGCACTGCCGTGGCGACCCTGCGTGGTCGCAGCGATGCCCAGCCCGGCCAGCAACTGACCGGCATCATCCGCGTCGAGCAGGTGCGCATCTCGGGCGAGCAGAGCGGCAATGCGATCCGCCTGCCGCTCTCCACCTGCATGTACCTGGGCGACCGCTGGGAGTGCCTCTTCAAGGTCGAGGGCGGCGCCGCCGGCGCGGTCGGCCTGCGCGCCTACGCGCCGCAGCGCCTGGACCAGGGCGAGTACTGGCTGTCGCTGCCGGAACAGGCGCTGTGGGCCTTCTGAGCAAGGCAGGACGCAGCCGTTCACGGCGAGCAATGAAGTACGGCGCGCCCGGCCACCCGCCGTGCGCGCCATTACCACGTCGGGTACCCACCGGCGTATGACCAGAAGACGCCATCGATGCCCTCGCATCGTCCGGCGCACATCAAACTGCTTTCAACCAAGGAGATTTCAGTGCAGAAGAAACACCTCGCGGCTGCCGCCGCACTCGCCACCCTGGCTGCCGCTGGCAGCGCCCAGGCACAGACCAGCGTCACCGTCTATGGCCTGATCGATTCGGGCGTGGAATTCGTCAACAACGCCAGCGCCAAGGGCGGCAGCGTGACCCGCCTGAGCTCGGGCACGATGAACACCTCGCGCATCGGCTTCCGTGGCACGGAAGACCTGGGCGGTGGTCTCAAGGCCATCTTCCAGCTGGAAAACGGCTTCAAGCTCGATACCGGCGCCCTGGATGGCGACGCCAACCAGCTCTTCAACCGCCAGTCCAACGTCGGCCTGGAAGGCGGCTTCGGTCGCGTGATCGCCGGTCGCTCGTTCTCGACCACCTATGACTTCATCCTGCCCTTCGACCCCATGGGTTACTCGGCCAACTATTCGTGGGTGACGTCGGCCGGTGCTACCGGTGGCCGCAAGGATGGCATGCCCACCGGCGTGTCCAACCTGGTGAAGTACCAGGGTGAATTCGGTGGCGTGAAGGTCGGCGCCATGTACGGCTTCGGCGAAGTCGCCGGCAACAACAGCGACAGCGCCAAGTACGGCGTGGGCCTGGGCTGGGGCACCGGTCCGTTCAGCCTGGCCGGTACCTTCGATCGCGTCAATGGCACTGCCGGCACCAACGGCGCCTACGACAAGACCACCACCGCCCACCTGGCCGGTGGCTACCAGCTCGACGATGCCTGGAAATTCAACCTGGGCTATCGCTACTACAAGAAGACCCTGGCCACCGGTGCCACCGACCTGCGCAGCGATTTCTTCTGGGGTGGCGCCAGCTACAAGGTCACGCCCGCCTTCACGGTCATCGGCACGGTCTACTACCAGAACATCAAGAACGTGACCAACGACGCCGACCCGATCATGTACTCGCTGCGTCTGAAGTACGCCTTGTCCAAGCGCACCGACCTGTACATGAGCACGGCCTATGCCAAGGCCAAGAACAACCAGCTGGTGGGTCTGTCGCGTGACGACGTGGGCTATGGCACCAGCCAGTTCGGTACCACGCTGGGCATGCAGCACCGCTTCTGATCGTCGTGGAAGAGGCCCGGCGCGTGCGCCGGGCAGGATAGTCTTGAGCCGTTATTGATCGGCGCGCACCGGGAGGGATGCCTGGTGCGCGCCGTTTTTTTGCTGCTGTCATTGAGTCCGGGTCAGCGCAGTTGCAGCGCATCGATGAGTTCCTCGTTGCAGCCGGTGCCGCCGCACTGGTTCGTCATCGACACCAGATTGGCACCCACCGTGAGCATGAACAGCAGGCAGGTCAGGATGCGTCCCCAGGGTCTGCGGTAAGGCCGATCCGGCGCTTCGGCACTTTGCAGCAACAGTAGGGTGGCCGGATACTCGGCGCTCTTGACGCCCAGCAGCACGGCAATGATGGTCACAGCCAGCAGGGCAAACAAGGCAGACAGCGTATAGAAATGCAGACCCAGCAGCATCGGCCCGTCGGCCTGCTGGCCTGGCAGTACATGCAGCGACATATGCCGTAGTGCGATTGCACCGGTGGCCAGCGCGCCCAGCAATGCCACGCCGTAGTGCGCGCTCTTGACGCCATGGCGCAGGTTCTTCATGAAGCCCATGCCGGTGAGGATGATGCCGGTACGCTCCAGCAGGCACAGGGAGTCGGGCGGCTCCTGCAGGGCTGAGTGGACATACAGGATCGTGCCGAGATAGCCGCAGATGGCTAGCAGGCACAGGGCATTGAGGATGATGCCACCCGGCAGGACCGGTTCGCGCGGTACGAAGACGACGGAGCGGTCCATGCTGTTTGCTCCCGCTCAGAACGTAAAGCCTGGCGGCTTGGCGAGATGGTTGCAGAACCACCACAGGACCAGACCCATCGTGGCCAGCCACAGGCTGTTGCTCAGCAGTCTCCAGCCCATGGCAATACCCATGACGGTCAGGAAGGCCAGCAGGAAAGGAAGATACATGAACATGGAGAAGGCAAGCCTTGAAGTGTGCTTCACATTGGCGTTGATGTTGTTGCGGTATCGTAGCCGAAGGGTTGCGTAAAGCTCGTCAAAATTCCTCGAATAAAATCGAGAATTCCCTACATTATTCACGTCGGGCCGGGATCATTGATTCCCCGCATTGACGCCAACAGCAACAACACTAGGAGAGACAGATGCAGCAACAACAAGTGACCAGCCCGGCTGGCCAACAGCAGGTGCGCCGCGTGGCGGTGGTCGGCACCGGGGTCATCGGCGCCAGCTGGGTGGCTTATTTCCTGGCGCGCGGACTGGAGGTGACGGCCACCGATCCCATGCCGGGCGCGGAGCAGAAACTGCGCGAGGCCGTGGCGCGCCACTGGCCCAGCCTGGAAGTGCTGGGACTGGCGCCGGGCGCATCGCAGCAGGGCCTGCGCTTTTGCGAGCGGCTGGAAGATGCCCTGGACGGTGCCGACTTCGTGCAGGAGAACGGCCCCGAGCGTGAGGATCTCAAGATCGCCCTGTTCCAGCGCATGGATGCGGCCCTGCCGGCCCATGTGATCCTGGCCTCCAGTTCCTCGGGCCTGCTGATGAGCAAGGTGCAGGCTGCCTGCACGCATCCTGAGCGGGTGGTGCTGGGCCATCCCTTCAATCCGCCGCACCTGATCCCGCTGGTGGAAGTCATCGGCGGCGCGCTGACCTCACCGCAGGCGGTGCAGGGCGCGCTGGACTTCTACACGGCCATCGGCAAGAAGGCCATCCATGTGCGCAAGGAGGTCAAGGGCCATATCGCCAACCGCCTGCAGGCGGCGCTGTGGCGCGAAGCCTTCCACCTGGTCGAGCAGGGCGTGGCCAGCACCGAGGATGTCGATACCGCGATTGCCTACGGACCGGGCCTGCGCTGGGCGTTGATGGGGCCGTTCATGAACCTGGACATGTCCGGTGGCGAGGGTGGCATTGGCCACATGCTGGACCACCTGGGGCCCCCCATCGAAAGCTGGTGGGCCGACCTGGGGACGCCGGCCATCACCGAGTCGCTCAAGGCGACCCTGCGCGAAGGCGTGGCGCAGCAGATGCAAGGCAAGTCCGCCGTCGACATCGCCGCCGAGCGCGACCAGCTGCTGGTGAAACTGCTGGCCGCCAAGCGCCAGACCAAGTTCATCCCCTGAACCGGACAGGAGGGATGGCGCGCGGCCTCAGCGGCGCTTGCGCCGCGACGGCGCCATCTCCCGCATCAGCGCCACGAAGCGCTGCGCCCCCAGGCCCAGGGGGCGGTCCTTGCTCCACACCACATCCACCCACAGCCTTTGCTGGTTGCTGATGTTGTCGAAGTCGATCACGACCAGCGTGCCGGCCTCGATCTGCGGCTGCACCAGGCTGTGCGGCAGGTAGGCCCAACCCAGTCCCTCGCGCACCAGCGACAGCGTCGCCAGGTGGTTGTCGGTACGCCAGATCTGCCGCGCCAGGAAGAAACGCGGATCCGACACGCTGGCATCGCGGCTGGCCACGGCGATCTGGCGGATGTCGTAGAGGTCTTCGTAGCGCAGCTTGCGCTTCTTGCGACGCAGGGCCGGATGCTCGGGAGCGATCACCGCCACCAGCATTTCGCTGCTGAATTCCTGGAAGGCTTCGCGGTCGTTGCCGGCATGGCGCTCGAACACCAGCGCCAGTTGCGCGGTGTTGTCATAGAGCATGCGCATGGCGTCGGCCTGGGGCGAGGACAGCACCTCCACCTCCAGAGACGGGAACTCATCGGCCAGTACCGCCAGCGGCCGGGCCCACGGCACCGACAGCAGTTCCGGGGCTACCGCCAGGGTGAGCTTGCGCTCCAGTCCCTGGTGCATGGCCAGGGCGTGCGCGTCGAGCTGGCGCAGGGTGCTGGCCAGCAGCCGCGCATCGGGCTCCAGCGCGCGTGCCATGTCGGTGGGGCGCGCATCGCGCGCGGTGCGGTCGAACAGCACCAGGTCCAGCTCTGCCTCCAGCTGGCTGATGGTCATGCTGACCGAAGAGGGGACCCGGCCCAGCTGGCGCGCAGCCGCCGAGAAGGAACCACTGTCGAGCACGGCCAGGAAGACCCTGACGTTGTCGCTGGAGAAAGCCATGGTGGTTTTTACCTATCAGAAAAATTGAAAGAAGCTGATTTCTTCTATCAAAAATTAAACCATAGAATGCTTCCGTACCCAAGGCCCGGTCCTGTTTGTCTTATCCACAGCCAGCGCCAGACCTGCCATCAGGAGAAAACCATGCAAGGATTCAAACGCAAGCTCGTCTATGCCTGCCTGTTCGAGGCGCTGGCGATCGTCTTTACCACCTTCGGCCTGGCCGTCATCGCCGGCCACGACAGCGCGCACTCGACCGCGGCGGCGGTGGCTTCGTCGACCGTGGCCTTCCTGTGGAATTTCATCTTCAATGGCCTCTTCGAGCGCTGGGAGGCGCGTCAGAGCGTGCGCGGACGCAACTTCGCCCGCCGCGCCGCCCATGCCATCGGTTTCGAGGGTGGGCTGGTGCTGATGCTGGTGCCGCTGTTCGCCTGGTGGCTGGACATCAGCCTGTGGGATGCCTTCGTGCTGGACCTGGGGCTGATCGTCTTCTTCATGGTCTATACCTACCTCTTCAACCTGCTGTTCGACCGCGTCTTTGGCCTGCCCAGCTCGGCCATGCCGGTCACTGCACCGTGCCCTGTGCAATCGCACTGATGGCGCGCTGGTCGGGGTGGTCAGCCGAGACTGGCTAGATCCTCACACGGAATTTCTCAGGCCTGTGTAGAATTCGGGAAAAGGCGCGCAGACGCCAACCGGTCTCCACGACCAGAAAGAGGTTCCGTCATGCCGGCTTCGACTCCTGTCACCCCCGCCACCCCCTCCGCGCCCCGCAGCGACTCGCTGGGCTGCATGGCCTCGCGTCTGCAGCAGAGCGAGGAACTGCAGGGCAGCGATTTCAGTTTCTACCGCAAGCGCGTCGCCGGTGACGAGATCTCCCAGGTGCGCACACCGGCGTCAGAACGCGGCTTCCTGCTGGGGATATCGATGTCGTCCCGGCACCGTCGCAGCATCTTCCGTGGCCGTCACGGCGCGCAGCACGACTTCGAACGGGGCGGCATCTATCTCCGCGATTTCTCCGAGGACTACCGCGCCGACATCCATGGCGCCTTCGATTTCCTGTTGGTGGAATTGCCACCGGCCTGGTTTGAGCAGGCCGGCAGCGAAAGCGGTCGCCGCATCAACGGTCTTCGCAGCGTTACCGGCCAGCACGATCCAGTGCTGCAGCACCTGGCGCAGGCGCTGGCCCCGGCGCTGGCGCGTCCCGATTCCGACAGCATCCTCTTCGCCGACCAGCTTGGCGTGGCACTGGGCACCCACTTGCTGCAACGCTATGGCGGCGCTCCCGAGACGGCAGCGCGTAGCGTGCGTCTGTCGCGCCTGCATGAAGAGCGCGCCAAGATGATGTTGCTGGAGAAGGTCAAGGGGGATGTCTCCATCCCCGCCATCGCGCGCGAATGCAATATGTCGGCCAGCCATTTCCTGCGCGCCTTCAAGGCCAGCACCGGCTATACGCCGCACCAGTGGCTGCTGTTGCAGCGGGTGGAGATGGCGCGCCAGTACCTGCGCAATACCGACCTGCCGCTGGCGGAGATCGCGGTGGCCTGTGACTTCTATGACCAGAGCCATTTCAGCCGGGTCTTTTCGCAGGTGGTCGGCAGTGCTCCCGGCGCCTGGCGGCGCGGCCTGCGCTAGGGCACGCGTGGCAGGTTGAAGCAGAACACCGTGCCGCGCGGCTGGGCCGGTGCCACCCGCAGGCGACCCCGGTGGTTTTCGATGATGGAACGGCAGATCGCCAGTCCCATGCCCATGCCATCCTGCTTGGTGGTGTAGAAGGCATCGAAGACGCGCGGCATCGCCTGCGCCGGGATGCCCTCGCCACTATCTTCGATGCAGACCTCGACATGCTGCTCGTTGCAGCAGCGCGAACAGATGCGCAAGGTCCGCACGCCCGCGCTCATCCCGGCCATGGCTTCGATGGCATTGACCACCAGGTTCAGCAGCACCTGCTGCAGTTGGACCTGGTCTCCCAGTACATGCAGCTCGGCCGGGTTCAGGGCCAGCACCAGCGAGATATCGCGGCGCTCCAGTTCGCTGCGCGACAGGGCCAGGATGTGGTGGATGGCCGCATGGACATCGACCCGCTCGAAGACCGGCGTGCTGTTGCGCGCCAGGCCCTGCAGCCCGGTGATGATGCCGGCAGCGCGTTGCCCTTCGGCGATGATGTCGCGCAGGCCGGCGCGTGCGTGCTCCAGGTCGGGTACGGCGCGGTCCAGCCAGCGCAGGCTGGCGCCGGCATTGGCGACGATGGACATGAGCGGCTGGTTGATCTCGTGGGCGATGGAGGCGGTGAGCTGGCCCACGGTGTTGGCCCGCGAGACGCGTTCCATGTCGATCTGCGCCGAGCGGATGGCATATTCGGCCTGCCGTCGCACGGTGATGTCGGTGGCCGTGCCCACGTATTCGACAAAGCTGCCATCGACCCACACCGGCTTGCCGATGCCCGAGATGTAGCGTACCTCGCCGGTATCCTGGCGACAGATGCGGTGCTCCAGGCGGATGGTGCCGCCCATGGCGACGGCGGCATTGACGGTGTCGATGACCTCGTGGCGGTCGTCGGGATGCATCAGCGCCGCGAATTCATCGTAGTTGATGCAGTTGCGCCCCGGTGCCAGGCCATAGATGCGGCATAGCTCCTCGGAACAGAACATCAGGTCTTCGCGTACCAGGTAGCGCATGCTGCCGGTGTGGTTGAAGCGCTCGCCCTGCTTGAGCTGTTCCTGGCTGGTACGGAGCTCCCGCTCGGCACAGGCCAGTTGTTCATTCTCCTGCAGGACCTTCGCATGCGCCCGGGCATTGGCCAGGCAGATGGCGGCGTGGGAGGCCAGTTGCTCCAAGCGATGGCGGGTGGCCGCATCGGGAGCGCTGTCGCGCTGCAGATAGAGCGTGGCCAGCGTTTCTCCGCCATGCACCAGCGGCAGGGCCAGCGGCGCCGTGGTCAGTTCGGCGCTCTCGGCCAGGCGATGGCGGCGCGCGTTATAGACATCGTCGCCACAGCGCAGCGCCTCGGCCGCTACCAGCGGCAGGCCGGCTTCGCTGCGCACCAGCAGGCAGCGTTGTGCCTCCCCCAGCACGCAGGCGGCGCGAACGATGGCCGGCTTGAGCGTGACGGGATCCAGCAGCGCCGACAGCGCGCGCAGCGCATCGAAGAGGGCGTCGTCATTTTCGGAAAGCGGCAAGGTGCGGGGCAAGGCATGCTCCAGGGGACGGTGGCTCAGGCCAGCATTGTGCCGCATCCTGTGCTCAGTTGCGGTCCTGGCGCAGGGCATGCGCCAGCAGTGCCAGCAGGGTATCGGCATGTACCGGTTTGGCCAGCAGCGGCAGCGCCAGGCTGAGGGCGCGTTGCCGCTGACGATGGGTGGCCTGGGCCGACATGAACAGCAGCGGCAGGGCGGGCCGCAGCAGCGCCAGCCGCTCGGCCAGCTCGAAGCCGCTCATGCGTGCCAGCCGCAGGTCGACAATGGCGCAGGCGGCCGTGCGCAGGCAATCGGCCGCCAGGAAATCCTCGGCAGCAGCAAAGCTGCAACTTCGATACCCGGCCGAATCCAGCAGATTGCACAAGGCCGTGCGTACCCCCTGGTCGTCATCGATGACCGCAATCGGTCGATGCGATGCCGGCGTGTTGTCCCCTTCGCTCATCATCGTCAGCCGTAGGCCAGCGTCATGCGCGGGTCGCGGCATGGCGTCGGCGGTAGCCCTTCCCGCCGTTGGCAGCGGCGGAAACGGATGCGCGCGGCCGTGGCCGCAGCGCTGGAGTCGTGCGTGCCGGTGTGTCCGGCGTGGCGTGCTGATGGCGTATCTGGTTCACCCGAAGGTGTCGGCTCTATGGCCTGGTACGACGTACTGCTCATTGCTGTGGCTCAAGGCTCTTCCGGTGGCGGCGCGCCGGTGATCTTGGGAATGCACTCACGGTGGAACCACGCTGCCGTCAGCGCTTCACCGGCCAGCTTGCGCCGCACGATGGGTACCAATTGCTCGCCGATCAGCATGCCCAGCAAGCCCAGCAGGGCAATCACCGGCGGTGCTGGCGAAGGCACTTGCAAGGCGGCGTAGATGAGGCCGGCAAGGACCCCCATCAACAGGGAAATCAGGTAGGGTTTCATGCACTCTCCCGTTCAGGCGCCCAGCAGGTGGGCCACGCCAGTGACTAGGCTCGCACCCAGCACCATGCCCAGCAGGCCGATGAGGGCGATGCCCGGTGGCGCCGGCGAGCGCACCTTGAACAGCGCATAGAACACGCCGATCAGAATGCCGGCGCCCAGTGAAATCAGATAAGCGGACATGGCCAGCTCCTCGTCAGGACCGCCACGGCCCCGACAGGAACCGTGGCGGCGATGGACAGCAATGGCTTACTTGGCCGGCACCGGGGCCAGGGTCTTCTGGTTGCCGTGCGGACGCTGGTCGGCCTTGTGGACCATGGTGTAGGCGTAGTCCACGCCCATGCCGTAGGCACCGGAGTGTTCGCGCACGATGTCCATGACGGCGCTGTAGGTCTCCTTGCGGGCCCAGTCGCGCTGCCATTCCAGCATCACCTGCTGCCAGGTCACGGGAATGACGCCAGCCTGGATCATGCGCTGCATGGCGTAGTCGTGGGCTTCCTTGGAGGTGCCGCCGGAGGCGTCGGCCACCATGTAGATCTCGTAGTCGCCTTCGGCCATGGCACACAGGGCGAAGCTGTTGTTGCAGACTTCGGTCCACAGGCCCGCCACGACCACCTTCTTCTTGCCGTTGGCCTTGAGGGCGTCGCGCACCTTCTGGTCATCCCAGGAGTTCATGGAGGTACGTTCCAGGATGTCGTGCTCGGGGAACACCGACAGCAGCTCCGGATAGGTGTAGCCGGAGAAGCCCTGGGTTTCCACGGTGGTGATGACGGTCGGGATGTTGAACACCTTGGCCGACTTGGCCAGGGCGACGACGTTGTTCTTCAGCGCCTGGCGATCCATCGATTGCACGCCGAAGGCCATTTGCGGCTGATGATCGATGATGATGAGCTGGCAGTTGGTCGGGGTCAGCACGTCGAGTTTGGTATTGGTGGTCATGATCGTTCCCAAGGTAGTGGGTCAGTGGAGGAGGGCGGGTCAGCGCCGGCCGGGAGAGAGCGGCACTGCCGGAGGCGATCATAGGCAAGCCGACCGGTACCTGCCATTATCTGTTCGTATAGCTAGACGCCATGACCGCGTTTTTGCACACTGCATGCACACTACGAATACCAACCAGGCCGCATGGGATTGCCACGTTTGTCATCTGTCCCGGCATCGATATGCGGTCATCGCCACCTCCATCGCCGTCGCTTTCCCATCGGAGCTCCCATGACCCATGCAGCCAGTGTTTCTCCCGACCTGATCCTGATCAACGGCAACATCCATACCGTGGACAGACAGAACCCCATCGCCGAGGCCGTCGCCATCGGTGGCGGCAAATTCATCGAAGTGGGCGCCACCGCCGATGTCATGCGCCTGAAACAATCCGGCACCCAGGTCATCGACCTGGGCGGACGCACCGTCATCCCCGGCCTGAACGACTCCCACCTGCACCTCATCCGTGGCGGCCTGAACTACAACCTGGAACTGCGCTGGGAAGGCGTGCCCTCGCTGGCCGACGCCCTGCGCATGCTGAAGGACCAGGCCGCGCGCACCCCCCATCCGCAGTGGGTGCGCGTGGTCGGTGGCTGGACCGAGTTCCAGTTCGCCGAGAAGCGCCTGCCCACCCTGGAAGAATTGAACGCCGCCGCGCCCGATACCCCGGTCTTCGTGCTGCACCTGTATGACCGCGCCCTGCTCAACCGCGCCGCGCTGCAGGCCGTGGGCTATACCAAGGACACGCCCAACCCGCCGGGTGGCGAGATCGTGCGTGACGCCTCGGGCAACCCGACCGGCATGCTGATCGCCCGTCCCAATGCCATGATCCTGTACGCCACGCTGGCCAAGGGCCCGACCCTGCCGCAGGAGTACCAGGTCAATTCGACCCGCCAGTTCATGCGCGAGCTCAACCGCCTGGGCGTGACCAGTGCCATCGACGCCGGCGGCGGCTTCCAGAACTATCCCGACGATTACCAGATCATCAACAAGCTGGCTGCCGACGACCAGCTCACCATCCGCATCGCCTACAACCTCTTTACCCAGAGCAAGGGCGGCGAGCTGGCCGACTTCCAGAAATGGACCAGCATGGTCAAGCCGGGTGATGGCGACGACTTCCTGCGCCACAACGGCGCCGGCGAGATGCTGGTATTCTCGGCGGCCGACTTCGAGGACTTCCTGGAGCCGCGCCCCGAGCTGGCCGATGGCATGGAGGACGAGCTGGAGCGCGTGGTGCGCCACCTGGTGGCCAACCGCTGGCCGTTCCGCCTGCACGCCACCTATGACGAATCGATCGCGCGCATGCTGGACGTGTTCGAGAAGGTCAACCGCGAGATCCCCTTCGATGGCCTGCACTGGATGTTCGACCACGCCGAGACCATCACCGAGCGCAACATCGAGCGCGTGCGGGCACTGGGCGGCGGCATTGCCATCCAGCATCGCATGGCCTTCCAGGGCGAATACTTCATCGACCGCTACGGCGTGGAAGCGGCCGAACATACCCCGCCCATCGCCAAGATGCTGGAGATGGGCGTGCCGGTCGGCGCCGGTACCGACGCCACCCGCGTGGCCAGCTACAACCCCTGGACGGCGCTGTACTGGCTGGTGTCGGGTCGCACCGTCGGCGGCGCCAAGCTCTACGGTGCCGCCGGACGCCTGCCGCGCGAGACCGCACTGGAACTGTGGACGGCCGGCAGCGCCTGGTTCTCCAGCGAACAGGACAAGAAGGGCCGCATCCAGGCCGGCCAGCTGGCCGACCTGGCAGTGTTGTCGGCCGACTTCTTCAGCGTGCACGAGGATGAGATCAAGGGTATCGAATCGGTGATGACGGTGCTCGGCGGCAAGGTGGTCTATGGCACCGGCGCGTTCTCCTCGCATGGTCCGGGCGAGATCCCGGTCCTGCCCGAGTGGTCGCCCGTGGCCAAGGTGCCGGGTCACTATCGTGCCGTGGCAAAGACCGACGCTGCCCGCCAGAAGAAGGCAACCCTGCCGCATGCCTGCGTCGGTT
Source organism: Herbaspirillum sp. NPDC087042 (assembly GCF_044745245.1). NCBI lineage: Bacteria > Pseudomonadati > Pseudomonadota > Betaproteobacteria > Burkholderiales > Oxalobacteraceae > Herbaspirillum > Herbaspirillum sp. NPDC087042. The sequence continues at coordinate 201,843 of NZ_JBIUZW010000002.1, forward strand.
CCTGCGGCGTGCATGGTCACTCCCACGATGTGGCGCGCAAGTCCAGCGTCCCGGTCTCCAACTTCGCCGGCTTCTGGGGCGCGTTGGGTTGCAGCTGCTTCGCGTTCTGATCATGCAGGCGCACCCCATCCCCCGCCGGCGGGCGCTGCCGGTACCACCGCTGGACCTGGGCCTGCTGTTCCTGCGGCTGGCCGGCAGCTTCATGCTGTTCTATGTGCATGGCTTGCCCAAGCTGCTGCATTACGCACATGAGCTATCGGTGATCGAAGACCCCTTCGGCCTGGGCCCGGCGCTCTCGCTGTGGGCGGCGATCCTGGCCGAAGCCGTCTGCCCGGTGCTGATCGCCCTGGGCCTCTTCACCCGCCTGGCCTGCCTGCCCATCATCGGCGTGCTGCTGGTGGCCATGCTGGCCGTGCATCCCGGCTGGAGCATCGCCGAAGGCCAGTTCGGTTGGCTGCTGCTGGTGATCTTCACGGCCATCGCACTGTGCGGTCCGGGCCGCTGGGGCCTGGGCGCAGCATCGACCACGGCCACGGCTCCCCTCCCGTCCTCGGCTTCGCGCTAGGACCGGGGATCCATCCCGCCGGCGATGGGCTGCTCCATCGCTGGTTCCCTCATCGTTTCCCGCTGCCCGGTCAACCGCCGGGCGGCTTCTCCACGCGGTCCGCACCCACCGGTATCGGCCACGACACCTCACCCAAGGAGCATACCCATGAGCACCCTCACCACCCGCGACGGCACCGAGATCTACTACAAGGACTGGGGCAGCGGCCAACCGGTCGTCTTCGCCCACGGCTGGCCGCTGGACGGCGACATGTGGGAATACCAGATGCACTTCCTGGCCCAGCGCGGTTATCGCGTGATCGCCTATGACCGTCGCGGCTTCGGTCGTTCCAGCCAGCCCTGGAACGGCTACAACTACGACACCTTCGCCGACGACCTGGCCGAACTGATGAATCACCTGGACCTGCAGGGCGCCACCCTGGTCGGCTTCTCCATGGGCGGCGGCGATGTGGCGCGCTACATCGGCCGTCACGGCAACAAGCGTGTGGCCAAGGCCGCGCTGCTGGGCGCGGTGACGCCGATCTTCGGCCAGACGGCGGACTTCCCGCAAGGCGTGCCCGCCGCCGTCTTCGATGGCATCAAGGCTGGCCTGTCAAAGGACCGCGCCCAGTTCATCAGTGACTTCGCCACCCCCTTCTTCGGCACCAACCGCGCCGGCCACCAGGTCAGCGCCGGCATCCTGGCGCAGACCTTCAATATCGCCATGCTGGCCTCGCTGAAGGGAACCATCGATTGCGTAACGGCCTTCTCGCAGACCGACTTCCGCGCCGACCTCGACAAGTTCAGCTTCCCGACCCTGGTCATCCACGGTGACGACGACCAGATCGTCCCCTTCGAGACCACCGGCAAGCTGGTCGCGCAGCAGGTGCCGGGTGCGCAGCTCAAGGTCTATGCCGGCGCGCCGCACGCGCTGTGCTTCACCCACAAGGATCAGGTCAACGCCGATCTGCTGGCCTTCCTGGAGGGCTGAGCATCATGACCCTGGACGCCTCCCAACGCCAGCAACTGGAACAGCGCCGCCTGGCGCCGCTGGCCACCCCCAGCCTGCTCTCGCCACAAGCCAGCCAGGAGATCGGCGGCGCGCTCACCATGCTGCTGGCCGACATCTTCGCGCTGTATCTGAAGACCAAGAATTTCCACTGGCACATGTCGGGGCCGCATTTCCGCGACTACCACCTGCTGCTGGACGACCAGTCCCAGCAGATCATCGCCGTCACCGACGCGGTGGCCGAGCGGGTGCGCAAGATCGGCGCCACCACGCTGCGCTCCACCGGCCACATCGGCCGGCTGCAGCGCCTGTCCGACAACGACAGCGACTTCGTGACCCCCTCGGACATGCTGGCCGAATTGCGCGAGGACAACCTGCGCCTGGTCGGTTTCATGATGGCAACCCATGAGCTGTGCGACGAGCACGGCGACGTCGCCAGTGCCAGCCTGCTGGAGAACTGGATCGACGAAGCCGAGCAGCGCGCCTGGTTCCTGTTCGAATCGGGACGCACGTCGGCCTGACGGCCCTGTCCATGTGACTGTGCCCTATTGATTCCAGGCAAAAAAAATCCCCGGTCGCTTGACCGGGGATACAAACCAAATCCACCAGGATTCAGGGAGACAGGGATAGCGGCGCGCAGTGGCAGCACCGCCTGAATGAATGGGTCAGACCGGGATCGGGCCTGCCAGCTCGCCGACGCTGTGCGCCAGCGGATGGTGACGCCACTTCGACTCGGCAAACAGGTAGACGCCCAGTGAAGACAGGACCACGGTGATCAGGCCAGAGAGAATGACGGTCAGCAGGAAGGTGGTGAACATGATGATCTCCTCAAGATGAAGTCATCTTAGGCAATGCCTTTCTGGTTGGCTGTAGTGATATTCCCTAGAAAACACACAGGCCGCTCAGGAAATTCCCGAGTGGCCTGGCCTGCACGGCGCATTCGTACCGAGGCAGGCGCCCCTTCCCATCCGCCAAGGCATTCGTCAGGCCCACGTCAGCGGCTATTGATTCCCGGCAAATGATTTTCATGATGGCTATTTTGTTGTGCCGGATTTCTTTACACCCTGGGTCAGAAATCCATCATTCCGTCGTGAGGATTGTTGTAAGTGATTGAATTTAAAGTATAAAAATTTCTGGCACGCTGATTGCTTAATACTTTGCATCGAAGACGAACAAGTTGCCATCAAACAAGTCGGAACGGTTTAATGCGCGAAATGTCTTGATCGAAAAATCATCTGTTTTAAGCCGTCATCCGAAATTAACGTATTTGAGATCTCACCTGGGGACCAATATGATCAGCCTGAAAAAACTGCGTACCGTTACCGCTGCTGCCTTCCTGACCGTTGCAGCTGTCGCGGCCCATGCCACTCCGACCTTCACCGTCAATCCGAACAGCAACGGCCTGGCTACGCAAGGTAGTATCTTCACCGCTGACTCGCTCAATGGCGTGTCGTCGGCGCGCATCAGCTACACCGGTACCAGCGGTGGCGCCTACAACTACACGGGTGTCGGTTATATCGACTACACCTCCTTCAGCCTGAACGACTCTGGCATCAGCGCGGTCATCACCCGTGACAATTTCGACTACGGCATTTATGCCACCTTCACCCAGACCTTCTCCTGCAGCTCCTTCCTGGCACCGGGCGTGAGCTGCGCGGTCACCTCGATCACGCTGAACCTGTGGGGAGATCCGGGCAATGACAACACCTACAACAAGGCTACGGTCAACACCAACGCCAGCGTGAATACCGTGGGCACCCAGGTTCTGCTGGGTACGGTCACTGAAGTTGTTGCAGGCACCGCCGGTATCAATGCTCTGGGTGGCGCGTTCCAGAACATCAACACCAACTTCAACCTGACCGCTGCCGGCCAGCTGTTCTTCATCTCGCCGAATCCGTTCTACCAGTTCGCGTTCAGCGCCTTCAACAACACCTCGCAAGGCCTGAGCTGCAACGGCAATACCAACGTGAGCACCGGCGGTGCCACCAATGGTTGCGCTGGCTCGTTCACCTCAGTGGCGATCAACAACGAATCCGGTATCACCGACTTCAACAACGTACCGGAACCGGCTTCGCTGGCCATCTTCGGTATCGGCCTGATGGGTCTGGTGTCCCTGCGTCGCCGCAAGTCCTGATTCCGGACAGCCAGTTTCAGTCTTGCCTTGACGGCCCGGTTGCGCAAGCAACCGGGCCGTTTGTCTTTGTGCCGTTCGCGCCAGCAGCGAACGCATTTCCAATGCCACACCAGTCCAGGCTTCATCTGAGCCTCGGCTGACGCAGTGCGCCTAACATCGGCAGCGCCGCTCTTGGCGTCGATCGACATACCCCCCCCAAAAAACTCCCTTTATTGTTAAGTTAAGTGCTTAACTAAGTATTGCTGGAAAATGTAAGGGAAATAACGGTTGGGACTCTCGTATTTCAGATCGATGTTGACGCGCAGGAAGCCATCAGCAGAAGAGATGCGCCGCCGGAAGCGGACATCCAGATAAAAAGACAGTAGCATTCCCAACTTCGACGTACGCCTGCATGGGTACTCATCTCGGAAGGATAGAGCATGCAAAACATCTGGATGTTTGTCGTCGCGCTTGCCGCGGTCTACCTCGTGCCAGGCCCGGATATGCTTGTCATCCTGCAGACCTCCGGCAGCCAGGGCAAGCGGGCGGCATTTGCCGCAGCTGCGGGACTAGGCCTGGCACGCGCTGCGCACGTCACGCTTGCGGCCTTCGGATTGGCGACATTGCTCAGAACCGCACCGTGGGCTTTCGAGCTTGTCAGGATGATCGGTGTGACCTACCTGATTTGGTTGGGGATCAAGCTGGCAAGATCCAGGTCGTTGATGGTCGATGTAAACAACGGCGCTCCGGCCGCCGCCAACGTCTATCGGACAGCAGCATGGCGCGGCCTGCTGACTAACATCACTAATCCCAAAGCGCTTTTGTTCTGTTCCGTGCTCTTGCCGCAATTCGTTCACGCCGGCGGCGTCGATATTGGTCTTCAGTTTCTGTGGCTAGGTATCGTTCTTGTTTTCATGGGGCTGTTGTTCGACACCATGTATGTATTTACCGGAGTGGCGCTCGGCCATTGGGTCAACCGTAAGCCGCTGGTGCAGGCAATACAGCGCTGGACGTATGCGTCGCTGCTCATTGGCTTCGGAATCAGGCTGGCGGTCGCTGGACGGCCAGAGTGACAGAGCGACGGCAACTCTCGGCCAATTCCAAACATCCAGTGATCCGCATACACTTGTATCCTGGTACTGAAAACTCACGCAATGAATCAAGTGCATCTCGTTGAAGGCCCAGTCGGGGCTGGCAAATCCACCTTCAGTACTGTCTTGGCCGAAAACATCGGCGGTGTACATATTCCGCTCGACGAATGGTTCGCCAAGCTCTTTAGTCCGGATCGTCCCGAAGGTGATTTCGTCCCATGGTATATCCAGCGCAAAGAGCGTTTGTTAGAGCTGATCTGGATGCATAGCCAAAAAATACTGGATTCAAGGCGAGATGTTGTATTGGAACTCGGCTTGATCCAACAATCACCGCGAATGGCGTTTTGCCGACGAATCATAGACGAGGGATTTTCACTTCGTATGCATGTGCTTGATGCACCTCTGGAACTTCGTCGCGAACGTGTCCGGCGAAGGAATGAGGAGCAAGGTCCCACATTTTCGATGCTTGTGCCGGATCACATATTTGAGATCGCGAGCAAACTTTGGGAACCGCCGGATGAATTTGAGTGTGAAGAATTCGATATCGATTTTGTCAGCACTAACTCGATACCGCCGGCTATTACCTAGAGACGAATGATGAATATTAGAAAATCACATCGCAAGGATGGCGATCGGGTACTGGAAATCTGGCGGAATGCAGTACTGGCCACGCATGATTTTTTGAGTCAGACAGATTATGCGGAAATTGCCAGTGAAGTCCGGGATTTTCTTCCAGCTGCTCCATTGCTATTAGCCGTTGACGAGAACGACAGGCCGCTGGGCTTCATGTTACTGGACGACTCGCACATGGAGGCATTGTTTATCGATCCCGCCCATCATGGCAAAGGTATTGGCCGTGGCCTGGTCGAGTACGCATTAACTTTATCGCCTTCTCTGACGACGGATGTAAACGAACAAAACGAGCAGGCATCCGCTTTTTACTTGCACCTGGGTTTCGTCGAAACAGGTCGATCAGAAATAGACGGTCAAGGACGTCCTTACCCGCTGCTTCATTTGGAATTTCGGCACCAGCGGTCAATCTGATCTTGACGCCGGTTGTGAGCGGCCCTGACACACGGGCCATTGCAATTTCGTCAGTGCTGCTTTCGGCCAAAATCGGTCGATCAAAGAGCAAGCTGAACAGCATCTTCAATGAAAAATCCAATGGATCAAGTCCAATGAAGACAACTCGAACGCCACTAGTTATACGAATCGCATTTATCATTTTGTCGGTTGTCCAGAGCAATACGATGGCTATGTCACCAGCGATGCCTGAACAGATAGTTTGTGAAAAGGATGAAATTGTCATAGCCACAGTACTTTCTGCTGGTAGGAATCTCTGTTCGCGTGAAGATGAAGCGCGTGATCCAGCTATCTGCGGGGTATCTCTAAAAGGTGTGAATCTAAAACTGAAAATAGATAAGGTGATTGCCCAGCGGGCCGGTGATGTAAGCGTCGCGGGCGCCATGATGCGCCCTGTCGAACCGGGAGAGATTTATACCGGGAGGATGACTGGACGAATTCCGTTGTCACGAGCAGAAGAACAAGAAGAGAGCAACTGGTTTCGGGAGATACTCCGGCGTACCGGAAAGATTCCTAATCCAACGGAGACGAATGAGCGAGCAGATACCGTCATAGATAAGAATTTGGTGGGTAAGCAAGCGATCTTTAGCTTTTATTTCTCGCCGTCAGATTCTGTTGCTCATATTGCTGATGCTTGGCCATTGGAGAGTGAGTCATGGGTACGAAACATCCTTACTGAAAAGAACATTGGATATGTTTGCCCCAAATTAGTCGATTGACTCTGCACTTCTTCGTTGCTCACAGCCATCTCTAGAAAACCTTCTTTCGGCGGCGGACGTTCAGCGCAGGGCAACCGCTGTCAGAATCTGAAACAAACAAACGCTAAAAATCAGGATTTCAAAGGAGAAGCAATGAGCCTGGATTTCATCCTTATAAAGTCCCACGGTTATCCTCTTTGCATGGATGACATTGAGGTGGACAGCCAGTTTGGCGCAGCCGACTACAAAAAGATGGCAGATCGTTTTTTTGGCCCTGTGGACTGGACCGGGGAGACTGGAATCGCAATTCACGATGAGATGAGTTTTGAACTGAAACTGAGCGACACTTCATTGCATGTGACGGTCCGAGGCCCCGGGGATAGAGTCGCCTTCATTGATAACATCGCGGCACTCGCGATCAAGGAGAACATTGCAACGGTCGATGTTCAAGGGTCGGAGCTACTGCTTCCCATCAACGACTAGCGTTCATGACGCTGGCCGCTTCCGGCCAGTAACGGACGTTCCGAATCTTTAGAAAGGGCAGTATGGAATATCGGTTTCAGATAGCGTCGGACGTTATCCGTGATGGGCTAGGCGTGGAACTGGTAGATTCCATCGGCAAAGTCCTTGCCGAAGTCTTCAGATGCGACGCTGATCATTCGTTCACAATTTCTTTGTTTACAGACGGGCTACCATTTCCGCTGATTGAGAAGCTGGTTCTCATGGCACGTAGTGAACTAGGCGCTTTTGAAGATGGTAGTCCGTTGCCAAAACCGGCGTGACGACAATCGGCCAAAACCAAACATCTGAATAAATAGAACATTAGATGGATAAATTACTTCGCGCATTCGTACGATCTAGAGGTCTCAAACTAGCTGCTCTGAGACTGCCCGACGCATTGGAAATAATGTCGGATTTTTGGAGTACAAAGGCAGAAATCGAAGTTCATCATGAAGATGGCGATGCGTTGGTTGCGTATGAAGACGTAACAGACCACGGCAGAGGTACCCGATTGGAAATCGGCCTGATCCGCCTACTGCGGCTGCCTGTATCTGACTCTTCACATCAAGTCCGACGAGCAATAAGGCTTCGCTTGAGGCTTTGCTACAAGTGGGACATGGATGTCATAAGGGACGTGCTACCACACGGAACCTGGTCTATAGCCTGTTGGAGCGTTGATGAATTGCAGCGCTTCAAGCAGGAAGTGCAGGATAACGCCGCATTTCAAGCTATGTGCACTAAGGTTCCAGCTGAAGTAAATATAACGCTTGAAGATGCGATCTACCCTGGGATCAATCACCGTCCGAATTCGGATCAGAGGCAATCCTGGTGGGGAGTAGTGTGACGTAAGAAGCGGGGACTACTCTGTGTGTCCGCAATCGGCCAGAGACAGAATTTTTAGCTACCGGGGAATATGCATGAGCAGCATCGGTTTGATTATTGTTGAAAAGCGAGAGTTGAAGGAGCTACCTCAAAATTGGGTTCCAATCCCACTCGGCCCTCGCCCGTTGGTACAGAATCTCGTTGAGAAATCTCTTTCGCAGAACGAACATTTGGCATTAGAGATGAGCATTGAAGGCGAAGAGGAAAGTGCAGATCCACGGACAATTTCTGTATCAGGTGTTTGGGGAGTGGAGGAAATGCTGGTGATCAAGTCGATTTGTAGTCAGTTGGGCGCTAGGTTTTATGACGCTGAGTCTGGAGAATTTCTAGATCTGAATACCATCTGACCGCTATCGCCCAGCAGCGGAAGTCCTTGAGGAAAGCTCACGTACCACGGGGTATCGACCAAGGCGGACCATTGAGTCACATAGAGAGCGCAAAAGCGGGAGAACTGATGTATCCATCTCATCTCAAACGGATAAGAATTTATAAAATTCTCCCGATCATCGTCATGTTCATGCTCAGCATGGGCAGTGCATGCGCGGCGTCAATCACGCCCTTTACTCCAGACGAAGGCCATGCAAGCACCATCACCTTCGAGTCAGTCACGCCCACACGGATCAGGGATTTCGTGGAGCGTACTGCCGACAACAAGGTCTCCATTACAGGACGCCTGAGCTTCCCCGACGCGATGACGTCTACCGTTCCGGCGGTCGTCATCCTGCATGGAAGCAGCGGTGTCAATCCCGGCGAAATGGTCTGGGCGCAACGCTTGAACGCGATGGGATTTGCCAGCTTCGTGGTCGACAGCTTTACCGGAAGAGGCATCTCCAATACCGAGGCAGACCAGAGCCAGCTGTCGATGACTGCGGGGATAGCCGATGCCTACTTTGCGCTACGCCTGCTGGCGGCGGATCCGCGTATCGACAGGAGAAAAATCAGCGTGATGGGCTTCTCGCGCGGGGGGATTGCCGCACTGTATTCGGCGCTCGATCCATTTCGCCGCGCCGTGATCGACGACGATTTGCACTTTGCCGCCCATATCGCCTTCTATCCCGGATGTGGCGTGCACTACACATCGGCACATCTGGATGGCGCGCCCATACTGATGCTGCTCGGCGGCAAGGACAATTACACGCCGGCAGCCCCCTGTGTGAGCTACGCCGATGATCTGCGCCAGCAAGGCGCGCAGGTCACGCTGAAGACTTACCCCGACGCATATCACGCATTTGACAGGCCGACGCGATTGCATGTCGTCAGGGCGGCAACGAGCGCACGCGATTGCCACGGTACCTATGATCTGGACACCAACAGATTCACGATGCGCAAGGATGAGCAAACCTTGTCAGGGGCCGAGGCCACCGCAGAATCCAGGCGCTGCCTGAGCTATGGCGTGATGCTTGGCGGGGATAAGCTGGGGCGCGAGCAATCGCCGGTGGATGTTGCCGCATTTCTCAAAGCGGTCGTTGATAGCGACAAATGACGTCCCGAGCGGGACTCGCTCGCACGCACGTCGTTTGATGAGAGGCTTTCCAGAAGTCAGCTGAGCCCGACTAGCGCTGCCGCGCCGAATGGATCTGCAGCCGCTCGGCCGTGCGCACCAGGTCGGCCAGGGTGCGGGTCTGCATCTTGTCCATCACGCGGCGCTTGTGGACCTTGACCGTGATTTCGCTGATGCCCAGCTCGGTGGCGATCTGCTTGTTGAGCAGGCCGCCGATGGCCAGTTCCAGGACTTCGCGCTCGCGCGGGGTGAGCGTTTCCAGGCGCGAGGTGCTGGCCGCATGCTCCACCCGCGACAGCAATTGCCGCTCGGCGATTTCCAGGGCTTCCCCGACCGCGTCCAGCAGCCGTTCGTCCTGGATGGGCTTGGTCAGGAACTCATGCGCGCCAGCCTTCATGGCCTGTACCGTCACGGGAATCGTGCCGTAGCCGGAGATGAAGATCACCGGCAGGGCGTCGCCGCGCTGCTCCAGCTGGCGGACTACCTCGAAGCCATCCGGCCCCGGCATCTGCATGTCCAGCAACAGGCAGCAGGGTGCCGGCGGCAGCGGCGTCTGCAGGAACTCCTGCGCCGAGGCGAAGCCCCGCGCGGCCAGTCCGGCCGAGGCCAGGAGGCGCAGCAGGGCCGTCCTGACCATGCCATCGTCATCGACGACGAATACGATTCTTTCCATGGGCTTGTCCGTCAGCTGGGTTGCGGGAGTCGGTGGGCAAGGCAGGGCCTTGCCAGCTGCTGACGCCCATCATCGGCATTCATGGCGGATTTGGATTGTACAAAGATGCTGTTTTTTGTAAAAAATGTGCCCGCATCGATGATTCTGGGAAATATTGCCTGGTCGGCAAGCACCTGCCTATCCGTAGAGATAATGGGCGGCCGCGCGCGCCAGTGCTAAGGTAGGCGGCCTTGCCCCTGAATCCTGATTTCCGAATCCCGAAGCGAGCCGTCCATGAATGCAGCCCAGCGCAACCGCCTCCAGTCCTCCGGTCTGGCCTTCCTCGCCGCCTATGTCGATACACTGGGCTTCATCGCCCTGTTTGGCCTGTTCACGGCCCATGTGACGGGCAACTTCATCCTCATCGGGGCGGCCCTGGCCGACAGTTCGCAGATGTCCATCCTGCTGAAGTTCCTGGCCTTCCCCGCCTTCATCGTCGGTGTGGCCGTGGCGCGCCTGGCGATCGCCGCCATCCAGCGTCGCCAGGGGCGTGCGCTGGCCTGGTCCTTCCTGTTGCAGCTGGTGCTGTTGCTGGGCTTCATGGTCTGCGGCATGGCCGCCGCGCCGGTGCAGTCGCCCACGGCCGGCTGGGTGATGGCCGCCGGCCTCCTGGGTACCGCTTCCATGGGCGTGCACAGCGCCATCAGCCGCTTGCTGCTGGCGCACCTGGCGCCGACCTCGCTGATGACGGGCAACGTGACCCAGGTCGTCATCGACCTGGTCGACATGCTGCGCGGGGCGGCCGATGCCGGCACCACCGAGCGCTGCATCAAGTTCGTCTGGCCGGTGCTGTCCTTTGGCATTGGCGCCATTGCGGCGGCCTTCGCCTACCACGCCATCGGCTTTGCCGGCCTGCTGGTGCCGGTGCTGATCCTGGTGGTCCTGGTGGTGTGGGAGTTCGGACAGCCGCCTGCCAACGCCGCTGCCGGCAAATGAACAAGTCGCGCCTGGAAGCCTTCAGCGATGGTGTCATCGCCATTGCCATCACCATCATGGTGCTGGGCTTGCAGCCGCCCCGTGGCGCCGCGCTGGCCGACCTGCTGGCCTTGCTGCCGCCACTGCTGAGCTACCTGCTCAGCTTCGTCTACGTGGGCATCTACTGGGTCAACCACCATCATCTGCTGCAGGTCGCCACCCAGGTCGACCGGCGAGTGCTGTGGACCAACCTGCACCTGCTGTTCTGGCTGTCGCTGCTGCCCTTCGTCACCGGCTGGGTTGCCGGCCATCATCGCGAAAGCGTGCCGGTGGCCTGCTACGGGCTGGTGCTGCTGATGTGTTCGGTGTCCTTCCTGCTGCTCAAGCGCGCCCTGCGCCACAGCGAAGCCGATCATCCGCTGCGGGCGGCGGTGATCGGGCAGGGGCGCAAGAACACACTGTCCATCCTGCTCTATGCGCTGGCCATTCCGCTGGCGCTGCCCAGTCCCCTGGGCGCTACCGCCATCCACGTCCTGCTGGCATTGCTGTGGTTCCTGCCGGATCATCGCTTCGAACAGTTGCGCGTGCGCGCCGGGCTGGACTAGGGCCTGTCAGGCCCCGGGTCAGCCGGCGAGCTTGTCCCACAGGGGCTGGCCGTTGAAGTCGCGGATCACCGCGTGGGCGCCGGCGGCGCGCAGGCGGGTCTCGTCCAGTCCACCCAGCATGCCGTAGGTCCATACCTTTGCGCCGCTGGCTGCTTTCACGCCCGAGCTGGAATCCTCGAAGGCCACCGCCTCGTCGGCGCGGCCGCCCAGCAGTTGCAGGGCGGTGAGGTAGGGCAGGGGATCGGGTTTGGCGCGTGGCAACTCGTCACCGATCACCAGCGCATCGAAGCGCCCGGCCAGGCCGGTGGCTTTCAACATCAGTTCGGCATTGGCGCGCGGCGCATTGGTGACCACGGCGCTGCGTCCGCCGATGCGGGCGATGTGCTCCAGCAGGCGGGCGATGCCCGGTGTCGGCTCGACGTGCTGGTCCAGCTGCGAACGGAACAGCTGTTCCTTTTCCTCGGCCAGCGGCAGGTACTCCGAGGCCGGCATGCCGGGGAAGAGATGGTCGAAGATCATGGCGTTGGACGCGCCCATGATGTGGGTCTTGTAGTAATCCACGTCGACCTCGCGGCCCCAGCGCGCGAGGATGGTATTGAAGGCGGCGTGGTGCAGGGCATCGCTGTCCATGAGCGTGCCGTCGAGGTCGAACAGGAAGGTGGTGATGGCCATGGGGGCTCTCTAGAAAGGGAGAGGGCCATTCTATAAGACTGGCTCAAGTGCTGCTGGATCTCTTCCGGCAAGTCGCCCTGTTTTCTTCCTGCACTCCTACGGCAATTGGCGAGCTGCGCCGATGGCCGGCCATGCGAGGCCGCTCAGAGGTCGGAATAGTCGAAGGACTTGATGCCCTCAAGCTTGAGGAAACCCTGCACGATGCGGTCGAATTCCTTCTCCGAGGTATGCGAGAGGACGATGGCGACCTCGTCATAGCCATTGCCGTCGGCTTCGCGCTTGACCAGGAACTTGCTCACGCGTCCGGCCGAGGCACCCATGAGGGTGTGCAGGTGGCCGATGTTGAAGGTGTCGGCATGGACCAGGAAGGTGATGCCGCGCTTTTGCTTGTCGGCGAAATAGCGCCGCTCCAGTGGCTTGATGCCAGCCAGGATCAGTAGCACGATGGCCGTGCCGGCCACGGCCGCCACATACATGCCGCCGCCCACGGCCAGCCCGATGGCCGCCACCGTCCACAGGCTGGCGGCCGTGGTGAGACCACGGATGATCTCCCCGCGCAGCAGGATCGAGCCCGCCCCCAGGAAGCCGATGCCCGACACCACCTGCGCGGCCATCCGCGAGGGATCGAGCACCACCTTGTCGGATTGCAGGATGTTGGAAAAGCCATAGACCGATACCAGCATGATGAGGCTGGAGCCGACACAGACCAGCATGTGGGTGCGCAGGCCGGCGGCCCAGGACAGGCGCTCGCGCTCGATGCCGATCAGGCTGCCGAGGATGGCAGCCACGCCCAGGCGCAGGATGACGTCCATTTCAGGGATCATGGGAATCTCCTTGTGGATGAGGAGGGAGGTGGATGCTCCTCGCGTAGAAGTAAATGATTTATATAATTTACTCCGGTTACCGATTTTTTGCAGGAATGGCGGTGAGCATCTGCAGCAGATCGTCCTGCGGGCTTCCCATCACCATCGTGGCGGCGGGCTGGCGGACATAGTGGATATCCCATTCTTCTTCCTCCACCTGCACGAACCCATGCTGCTGGTAGAAGCGGTTGGCATCGCTGCCGCGCAGCGCGCCCAGCTTCACCGGCAATGCCAGCCGGTCGGCGCAGGCCAGGATGCGCTCCAGCACCTGGCCGCCGCGGCCTCCTCCCTGCCATGCGGGCAGCAGGTAGAGATGCTGCAGCTTCAGGCAATCTTCCTCGCGTCGCAGCGAGAAGAAACCGAGCGGCCCCTGGCCCTGGTCACCCATGATGAAGAAACACTGTGCCGGCACGAACGTGGACAGGAAGCGCATGCGCGCACGCTCCGGGTCGAAGCGGCCGACGGCCATCAGGCTGGGGCGCATGGCGGCGATGCGCATGGCCACCAGTTCTTCGGCATCCTCGGCGCGGGTGGGGATGAAGCTGAGCAGCATGGATCTCTCCTCCTCAGTTGGCGGGCGTGCCGGTCTGGCGGCGGATGATGCCGATCAGGCGCTGCGCCGCCGGCGACAGGTACATGTCGCGCCGGTAGGTCAGGCCCATGCGGCGCAGCATGGTGGTTTCCTTCAGCGGCACTTCGCGCAGATTGCCGCGCCCGGCTTCCAGGTTCAGCTTGGAGGCAAAGCCCAGCAGGTTGCTGCGCTCGATCAGGGGCATGATCATGTTCAGCACCGTGGGCGTGATCTGCACCGAGGGCCGCGCCAGATGGTGACGGTCGAAGACATTGTCCAGCCATTGCCGGCTCAGTACCGAGGTGGCCGGCAGCACCCACTGGTACTCCAGCAGCGTGCGCAGGCGGATCTTCTGCCCGAAGATCGGGTGGCTGGCGCTGGCCATGACCACCATCTGGTCCTGCATGATCTCTTCGGTCTGGAAGACCTCGTCGTTCTGGATCATCGGTCCCAGCACGATATCGAGTTCGCCGGCCTTGAGACCTGCCAGCAGGGCGTCGTTCATCGAGACCTTGAGGTCGATGGTGACCTTCTGTGCCTCGGCCAGCAACTGCTCGCAGATGCCCGGCAGGATGTGCTCGGCCAGCGTGGGGATGCAGCCCAGGCGGATGTTGCCTTCGCGGCCGTTGGCGTAGTCGCCGATCTCGCGGGCGGTCTCGTCCATCATCAGGCCGATGCGGCGCGCCCGGTTCAGCAGGGCCTGGCCCACGGCGGTCAGGCGGATGCCGCGTCCCACCCGCTCGAACAGCGGCGCGCCCAGCTCATCTTCCAGGCGGTCGATGCACTTGGTCAGCGCGGGCTGGGTCTTGTAGAGCCGTTCGGCGGCGCGGCCCACATGCCCTTCCTCGGCGATGACCTCGAAATAGCGAAGATCGCGGAAGTCCATGATTCATTCCTGAGATTTATGGTTTGTAAAATAAAAGCAAATATACATTAAATATTCCGGCACGTAGACTGGCCTCCAAACAATAACCCCGCCCGCTCGATCACACATTCGCGGCGCCGGAAACCATGGAGACAAGTCCGATGCACACACCCCCATCCAGGCGCCAGTTCCTGCGCCGCAGTGCCGCACTGGCCGCCGCCGTAGGCAGCGCTGCCTACGCCCCGTCGCTGCTGGCCCAGGAGGCCGCCTACGCCCATTCCGCTGGCAGCGAACGCGCTAGCGTCAGCCTGCCGGCCGATGCCTGTGATTGCCACATGCACATCTACGATGATCGCTTCCCCTGGGCGCCGGGTGCCAAGTTGCTGCACCCCAATGCGACGGTACCCATGTACCGCCGCCTGCAACAGCGCCTGGGCACGACGCGCAACGTGGTGGTGACGCCGTCGGCCTACGGTGTGGACAATCGCTGCACCCTGGATGCCCTGGCGCAACTCGGATCCAGCGCGCGCGGTGTGGCCGTGGTCAACGATGCCGTCACCGATGAAGAGCTGCAGCGCCTGCACCGCGCCGGCGTGCGCGGCCTGCGCTTCAACCTGGCGCTGGGCTCGGTGACCACGGTGGCGATGATGGAACCGCTGGCACGCCGGGTGGCGCCGCTGGGCTGGCATCTGCAGATCAACATGTCCAACGACGACCTGCTGGCCAACCGTGCCTTGCTGGCGCGCCTGGCGGTGCCGGTGGTGTTCGATCACTTCGCGCGCATTCCCTTGCAGGCCACGGCGGCGCACCCGGTGTTCGATTTCGTGGGCGGCTTGATGCGCGAGCAGCGCGCCAGCGTCAAGCTCTCCGGCGCCTATCTCTACAGCAAGAGCGGTGCCCCGGACTACGCCGATGTCGCCCCGCTGGCGCGCGCGCTGGTGCAGCTTGCGCCGACCCAGCTGGTGTGGGGCAGCGACTGGCCGCACCCGACCGAACCGCACAAGCCCGACGACGCCCGCCTGCTCGATGTGATGAGCACCTGGCTGGGCTCGCCCGAGACCCTCTATACCGTGCTGGTGGCCAATCCGGCGCGCCTGTACCACTTCTGAAGGAAGGCCATGCACCAGCTCTCCAACCCTGCCAACCCGGCCATGACGCCAGCGCCAGCGCCAGCTTCTGCGGCGGCCAGCGCCGCCGTGAGTGAAACGGCCACCATGAAGAAGGTGATGCGTCGCCTGATTCCCTTCATCCTGCTGTGCTACGTGGTCAGTTATCTGGACCGCATCAATGTCGGCTTCGCTGCCCTGACCATGAACCGCGACCTGGGTCTGACGCCCTCGCAGTTCGGCCTGGGCGCGGGGCTGTTCTTCATCGGCTATTTCTTCTTCGAGATCCCCAGCAACCTGGCGCTGCATCGCTTCGGCGCGCGCATGTGGATCTCGCGCATCATGATTTCCTGGGGTGTGATCTCCATGGCCACGGCCTTCGTGGTCGGCCCCAAGAGCTTTGCACTGGCGCGCTTCTTCCTGGGCATGGCTGAGGCCGGGTTCACGCCGGGCATCTACCTGTACTTCACGCAATGGTTCCCGGGCGCCTGGCGTGGCAAGGCGACTGCCTTCTTCCTGGTCGGCATCCCGGTGGCCAACATCATCGGCTCGCCGCTCTCGGGCGCGCTGATGGAATTGCACGGCATGTGGGGCTTCCAGGGCTGGCAGGTACTGTTGCTGCTGGAAGCCGTACCGGCGGTGGCGCTGGGCGTGCTGTGCCTGTTCCTGCTGCCGGATCGTCCGGCCAAGGCCGGCTGGCTCACCCCGGCCGAGAAGCAATGGCTGGAAGGCGAACTGGCCAACGAGCAGAACGTGCTGGCCGCGCGCCATGGCAACAAGTTGAAGGATGCCTTCACCAACTGGCGTGTGTTCGCCCTGGCCGGGGCCAATTTCTGCGGCATCATCGGCTCGCTCAGCATCGGCCTGTGGCTGCCGCAGATCATCAAGGAGTTCGGCCTGCCCGCGCATCAGGTCGGCCTGGTGGCAGCGGTGCCCTACATCGTGGGCGCCATCGCCATGACGCTGTGGGCGCGCCTGGCCAACCGCAGCCGCAACCGCCTCTTCCTCGTGGCCGGTGCCATCGTGCTGGCGGCGGTGTCGCTGGCGATCTCGGCCTTCCTGCATACGCCGCTGCTGAAGATGCTGGCCATCACCGTGGCGGTGGCCTCCATCCTGGCCTTCCAGGCCACCTTCTGGGCCATCCCCTCGGGCTTCCTGACCGGCCGCGCTGCCGCCGGCGGACTGGCCCTGATCGTCTCCATCGGCAACCTGGGCGGCTTCGTCGGACCGTCGGTGATCGGCTTTATCCGGGAATCGACCCAGGGCTTTACCTATCCCCTGATCTTCGTGGCCGGCGCCTTGTTGCTGGGCGCGGTCATCACGCTGGCGCTGGGCGATCCGGCGCGCGCGGGCAACTCCACCTCCAAGGAAACAGCATGAGCTTCTTCGCACCGCCCCCGGTGGTCGAGACCACCGTCTTCACGCGCCTGCCCGATCATTTCCGCAAGCCCAGGAAGAATAGCTGGGGCGACGCCAACCGCGGCGGCCTGCCCATCGATTCCTTCCTCGAAGGGCCGTCCTTCGACCGCCAGGGCCGCCTGTACGTGACCGAT
The DNA here is from genome assembly GCF_044745245.1 of Herbaspirillum sp. NPDC087042. Taxonomy (NCBI): domain Bacteria; kingdom Pseudomonadati; phylum Pseudomonadota; class Betaproteobacteria; order Burkholderiales; family Oxalobacteraceae; genus Herbaspirillum; species Herbaspirillum sp. NPDC087042. The sequence goes on from NZ_JBIUZW010000002.1 coordinate 219,126, forward strand.
ATTCCGTATGGCCGCATCTTCCGCATCTCGCCCGAGGGCCAGTGGGAACTGGTCACCGAATACGATGGCTGGCCCAATGGCCTGAAGATCGACAAGAGCGGCCGCATCGTCATCACCGACTACAAGCGCGGCCTGGTGCAACTGGATCCCGATACCGGCGTGGTATCGCCGCTGCTGGAGACGGTCGGCTCGGAAGGCTTCAAGGGCGTCAACGACCTGGTGTTCGGCCCGCAGGGCGAGATCTATTTCACCGACCAGGGCCAGACCGGCCTGCAGGATCCCACCGGGCGCGTCTACAAGCTCTCGCCGGAAGGCCAGCTCAGTTGCCTCATCAATACCATCCCCAGCCCCAACGGCATCGTCTACGACCCGGCGCTGAACCACCTGCTGGTGGCGGTGACCCGGGCCCAGCAGATCTGGCGCATCCCGCTGCACCACAACGGCGTGGTCGGCAAGGTCGGGGTGTTCGCCAACCTGCATGGCGGCATGGCCGGGCCCGACGGCCTGGCGCTGGATTCGGAGAGCTGCCTCTACATCGCCCATACCGGTTTCGGCTCCATCTGGCGACTCTCCAAGTTCGCCGAGCCGCTGCTGCGGATCCGTTCCAACGCCGGTATCTCCACCACCAACCTGGCCTTCGGCGGGCCGCAGGGCAAGAGCCTCTTCATCACCGAATCCCAGACCGGATCCATCCTGCGCGCCGACGTGCCGGTAGCCGGCCTGCCCATGTATTCCCACGCCTGAGCTTCAGCACGGGCCGCATCACATATTGCTGCATCACACATGCATTACACATCGCCAACTTCCAGTAAAAGCAAAGGATCATCATGAGCACCCAACCCGATTTCATCCGCGACATCGAACGCGTCGACGCCGGCATCGTCGCCCAGGCCTCCGAATTCGCCGCCTCCATCCTGGCCGACGTGGCCGGTCGCCGTGGCACCCTGTGCAGCCGCATCGCGCCGCTGTCGCCATCGATGCGCGTGGCCGGTCCCGCCATCACGGTCGAGGTGCGTCCCGGCGACAACCTGATGATCCACGCCGCCATGGCCATCGCCAAGCCGGGCGACGTGCTGGTCATCGATGGCAAGGGCGACGAGACCTGCGCGCTGATGGGCGAGATCATGGTGTCCCAGTGCAAGGCCAGCGGCCTGGCCGGCATCATCATCTACGGTTCGGTGCGCGATACCGAGGCGCTGCGCGAGATCGGCTTCCCGGTCTATGCCGTGGGCGCCAATCCCAATGGTCCCACCAAGAACATCGCCGGCCGCGTGAACTGGCCGGTGTCGGTGGGCGGCACCAGCGTGCAACCGGGCGACCTGATCGTCGGCGACGCCGACGGCGTGGTGGTGGTCGAGCGCGAGAAGGCCGCCTCCCTGCTGGCCGCTGCCGCCAAGAAGGTGGCCGACGAGACCAAGCGCCTGACCGAGATCCGCACCGGTGGCCCGCTGCGTCCCTCCTGGCTGGAAGGCGCGCTGCGCAAGGGCGGCGTGCTGGCCGAAGGAGAATCGCTGTGAGCGGCGTCGCCAAGAAGGGGGTGGTGATCGTCACCGGCGTGGACCTGGCGCCGGCGGCGGTGGCCATCCTGCGTGACTATGAACTGGTCTATGCCGGCGCCAAGCCGACCGAGGATGACATGGTGCGGCTGTCGCAGCAGCACCAGCCGGTGGGCATCATCGTGCGCTACGGCGGCGTGAGCGCGCGCGTCATGGACGCCAACCCGGGCCTGCGCGTGATTTCCAAGCATGGTACCGGCATCGACACCATCGACAGCCAGGCCGCACAAGCACGCGGCATCGCAGTGAAGGCGGCGGCCGGTGCCAATGCCCCGGCCGTGGCCGAGCACACCTGGGCGCTGGTGATGGCCTGCGCCAAGAACGTGGTGGGCCTGGATGCGCGCATGCGCCAGGGTCACTGGGACAAGTCCACCCACAAGAGCCTGGAGCTGCAGGGACGTACCATCGGCCTGGTCGGCTTCGGCGCCATCGGTCGCCGCGTGGCGGCCACGGCGGTGTCGCTGGGCATGCAGGTGCTGGCTTACGATCCCTTCGCCAAGGAAGCCCCGGCCGGCGTGCAACTGGCCGACCTGGAGACGCTCTTCGAGCGCGCCGACGTGCTCTCGCTGCATTGCCCCCTGACCGCCGAGAACCGTCACATGATCAATGCCGCCTCGCTGGCGCGCATGAAGGATGGCGCCATCCTGGTCAACACCGCCCGTGGCGGCCTCATCGACGAGCAGGCCCTGATCGCCGCGCTGGCCTCGGGCAAGCTGCGCGCAGCCGGCCTGGACAGCTTCGAGAAGGAACCCTTCGCCGCCCCGCATCCCTTGCAGAATGTCGCCAACGTCATCCTCAGCCCGCACATCGGCGGGGTTACCGAGGACGCCTATGTCGCCATGGGGACGGGGGCGGCCAGCAATGTGCTGGCGGTGCTGGAAGCGCAGGCTGCACAAACCACACAAGCCGTGCCGGCCTGATCCATAATCACCACGGGGCCAGCCGCCAGGACAAGGCGGCGCCCCTTCCTTCCGAGAGAGACCCATGGAGACCATCATCGACGACAAGCAGCTGGAACGGGACACCGTGCGCCGCGTCACCTGGCGCCTGTTGCCCTTCCTCATGCTGTGTTACCTGTTCGCCTTCATCGACCGTGGCAACATCGGCATGGCCGCGCTGCAGATGAACCACGACATCGGCCTGTCGCCCAGGATGTTCGGCTTTGCCAGCAGCCTGTTTTTCATCGCCTATTTCATCTTCGAGGTACCCAGCAACCTGGCGCTGCAGAAGTTCGGCGCGCGCAAGTGGCTGGCGCGCATCATGATCACCTGGGGCCTGATCTCGGCCAGCACGGCGCTGGTGCAGGGTCCCAATTCGCTGTACTTCGTGCGCTTCATCCTGGGGGCGGCCGAGGCCGGTTTCTTCCCCGGCGTGGTGCTGTACCTGACCTACTGGATCCCGTCGGCCTACCGCGCCCGCATCGTGGCGCTGTTCATGGTGGCGATCCCGGCGGCCAGCTTCGTGGCCTCGCCGGTGTCGGCGCTGCTGCTGCAGATGGATGGTGCGGGTGGCCTGCGTGGCTGGCACTGGCTGTTCATGCTCGAAGGCCTGCCGACCGTGCTGCTGGGTGGGGTCTGCCTGTTCTTCCTGACCGACCGGCCCGCGCAGGCGAAGTGGCTCGATGCCCGCCAGCGCGAATGGCTCACCGCGACCATGGACAAGGAAGCCGCCAGCCGCGCTGCCAAGGTACATATCCCCTTGTGGAAGCTCTTCAGCATGCCGCATGTATGGGGCATGGCGCTGGTCTGCTCCTGTGCTTCGGCGGCGGGGTCGGTATTGAACGTGTGGCAGCCGCAGTTGCTCAAGTCCTTCGGCCTGTCGGTGATGCAGACCGGCCTGGTCAACTCGGTTCCCTATCTGATCGCCTCGGTGCTGATGGTCTGGTGGGGCCGTCATTCGGACCGTAGCGGCGAGCGTCGCTGGCATACCGCCATTCCGCTCATGCTCATCGGTGGCGGCCTGGTGCTGGCCAACCTGTTCCATTCGCTCGCGCTGGTGGTGCTGCTGCTGACGCTGGTGCTCATCGGTGCCTACTCCTTCAAGGGACCGTTCTGGGCCATGGCCACCGGCTGGCTGGCCACCGGGTCGGCGGCGGCCGGTCTGGCCGGGATCAATGCGGTCTCCAACCTCATTGGCGGCGGGCTCATGGTCAACGTCTATGGCTGGGTCAAGGAGTCCACCGGCAGCTATGCGCTGGCGCTGCTGCCGATGGTGGGGATGTCGGTGGTGAGCGTGCTCATCCTGCTGTTCCTGAGCAGGAAGTCGCGGGTGGCCACGGCCGGTGCGGTCAAGCAGGCCTAGCACTGACGCTGCGGCGGCCCGGTCTCAATAGGATTTCGGCAGGCCCAGCACCTTCTCGGCGATGAAGCAGAGAATCAGTTGCGGGCTCACCGGCGCCAGTCGCGGAATCCATGCCTCGCGCAGATAGCGCTCGACATGATATTCCTTGGCGAATCCCATGCCGCCGTGGGTGAGGATGGCGTTCTGGCAGGCGTTGAAGCAAGCCTCGCCGGCCAGATACTTGGCGGCGTTGGCTTCGGCGGCGCAGTTGCGGCCGGCGTCGTAGCGTGATGCCGCCTTGAGCACCATCAGATGGGCGGCCTCCAGCTCCATCCACGAACGCGCCAGCGGATGCTGGATCCCCTGGTTCTGGCCGATGGGGCGATCAAAGACGATGCGTTCATTGGCGTACTGGGCGGCCAGCTTCAGCGCCGCCCGGCCCAGGCCGACGGCCTCCGAGGCAATCAGGATGCGTTCGGGATTCATGCCGTGCAGGATGTATTTGAATCCCTCGCCTTCCTCGCCAATCCTGTCTTCCACGGGGATGCGCAGGTCGTCGATGAACAGCTCGTTCGAATCGACGCACTTGCGGCCCATCTTGTCGATTTCGCGGACATCGATGCGGCTACGATCCAGGTCGGTATAGAACAGTGACAGTCCCTGCGTGCCACGGGCTTGCTCCACCGGCGTGGTCCGCGCCAGCAGGAGGATCTTGTTGGCGACCTGCGCAGTGGAGATCCAGACCTTCTGTCCCGAGACATGGTAGTGGTCGCCCTGGCGCACCGCGCGCGTCTTCAGCTTGAGCGTGTTCAGGCCCGTGTTGGGTTCGGTCACAGCAAAGCAGGCCTTGTCCTGCCCGGCAATCAGGGGCGGCAACCAGCGCTGCTTTTGCGCGTCGCTGCCAAAGACCACCACCGGATGCAGGCCGAAGATGTTCATGTGGACCGCAGAGGCGCCCGAGAGTCCTGCGCCGGTGGCCGCGATGGTCTGCATCATCAATGCCGCCTCGGTGATGCCCAGCCCGGCGCCGCCGTATTGCTGCGGCATGGCGATACCCAGCCATCCCGCCTGCGCCAGCGCCTGGTGGAAGTCCTCGGGAAAGCCTCCCTCGCGATCCTTGTGCAGCCAGTACTGTGCATCGAAGGGCGCGCAGACGCGTTCTACCGCGTCGCAGATCTGCTGTTGATCCTCATCCAGTTCAAAGTCCATGCTTGTTCCTTGTCAGGTGTTTCCCATTGCGCCGCGCCGGCGCAGCGCGGCGATGTCGTCGGGGGTGTATCCCAGTTCTTCCAGTACCTCGGCCGTGTGTTCACCGAGTCCCGGTGCCGGAGAGGCGGGCGCGCATGCCGTGCGCGACCATTGCGTGGGATTGCCGGGGGTGCGCAGCGGCCCCTCGGTGGGATGCTCGACATGCCGGATGAAGTCCACCGCCTGCAGGTGCGGATCGTCCAGCAGATCGTAGGGCGAATTCATCGGCATGTTGGGAATGTCGGCGGCGTCCAGCAAGGTGCGCCATTGCTGCGTGGTGCGCTCGCGCATCAGCCGCGCGACCTCGGCATACACTTCGCCGATATGCCGGGCGCGGTTGGTATGGGTGCTGAAACGGGCATCGCTGTCGAAGCGTTCGGCTTGACCGATGGCCGCGAAGAAGGCCTTCCATTGCTTGTCGTTGTAGATCAGTACGCAAAGGTGGCCATCCCGTGTTTCGTAGGGACGGCGATGCTCGGTCAGCAATCGTGCATAGCCGGGCTCGCCATTGGTGGGATCGAAGCTGAGTCCACCCAGGTGATCGCCCAGGACGAATTGCACCATCGACTCGAACATGGGGACGACCACTGATTGCCCCATCCCCGAACGTTCCCGCTCGTAGAGGGCAGTAGTGATCGCATACACGGTATGCAGTCCGGTGACCCGGTCGCCCAGGGTGGTCGGGGCATAGCGCGGCGAGGCGGCACCGGACTGGCTCATCAGCCAGGAGATGCCCGAGGCACCCTGGATCAGGTCATCGTAAGCTGCCCTGGCCGCATAGGGACCGTCCTGCCCAAAGCCGCAACAGGACACATGCACCAGCCGGGGATGGGCCAGCTTCAAGGTATCGTAGTCCAGGCCCAGCCGCGCCAGGGCCTGGGGGCGGATGTTGGACACCATGACATCGCTGCGCGCGATGAGCTTGTGGAGCGCCGCGCGCGCGTCCTCGTGCTTGAGGTCGAGCACCACGCTGCGCTTGCCCTGGTTGGCATGCAGGAAGATGTGGCCCATGCCCGCATGGTTCATCGGGCCGACATGGCGCATGTTGTCGCCCTCGGGGGATTCGACCTTGATCACCTCCGCACCGAGTCCGGCCAGGATCTGGGTGGCAAACGGTCCCATGATCACCGATGTCAGATCGAGGATCCTGACGCCGGCCAGTGGTCCGCCGCGTTCATCTGTCATCTCATTGCTCCTTGTTTCTTGTTTCTTGTTTTCTTCACAGCGGGAATACCCCGAAGATCACGCTGGCGATCGTCATGACCACGGATGCGCCGAACAGGAAGGGGATGGAAAACTTCTGGTGCTCCGCCAGTTCGACCCCGGCCAGTCCCACCAGCAGGAAGGTCGCGGGCGTCAGCGGGCTCACCGGGAAGCCGGTCGTCATCTGGCCCAGCAGTGCGGCCTGGGCGACCTGGATAGGCGGTACCCCCAGTTGTCCCGCCGCGCCGGCGACCACCGGCAGCACACCCAGATAGAAGGAATCCGGGTCGAACAGCAGGCTCAGCGGCATCGCGATCAGGCCCAGCACGAACGGGATGTGATGCGCATGGCCGGACGGAATGATCTTCACCACCTCGTTGGCCATGGCAGTGAGCATCCCGGTGCCGGACATGATGCCGGTGAAGGCGCCGGCGGCCAGCAGCACGCTGGCCATCATCAGGGCCGCGCGGGCGTGCGCATCGATACGCCGGCGCTGTTCATCCGCGTTGGGGTAGTTGATGAAGAGGGCGACCACGGTGCCGATCATGAACATCACGACGGGATCGAACCTGCCGGTGATCATGCTGCCCATCACGATCAGGGTCAGGATCAGGTTGGGCCAGAAGCGCGCCGGGCGCCGCAACGCGATCTCCTCGGCCGTGAGTACCCGCGGCGGGATGGTGAATGCCTCGCCGTCGTAGCGCAGGCCCAGGCGGCGTTCCTCGCGCTTGCCCAGGATATAGGCGGTCGCAAAGACGAAGACCAGGCCCGCACCCTGGACGGCCAGGAGTGGCTTGAAGATGTCGGCAACGGGGATATGCAGGGCCACCGATGCCCGTATCGTCACCCCCGCCCAGCGCAGGAAGTTCACGCCCGCCCCCATGGCGGCCATGCAGACCAGCAGGCGCTTGTCCATCTTCAGGCGCTCGTACACCGGCAGCATGGCCGGGATGGTGACCAGAAAGCACACGGCGCCCGAGCCATCGAGGTGGATCAGCAGCGCCAGCAGCGCGGTCCCCATCAGGATGCGCGGTGGCCTGGCGCCGACGATGCGCAGGATCCTGTTGATGATCGGGTCCAGCATGCCGGCGTCGGTGAGGATGCCGAAGAAGATGATCGCGAAGATGAACATCCCCACCACCGGCGCCACGCTGGTGATGCCCTTGAGGATGAAGGCGGAGGTCTGCAGCCCGAAGCCGCTGACCAGCGCCGCCACGACCGGCACGGCGATCAACGCGGCCAGCGGCGACATGCGCTTGGTGAGGATCAGCGTGAGCAAGGCAAGGACTGCGATGAGTCCGGTCAAAGCAAGCATGTGTCTCCCCCATGGGGTTATTATTTACGCGAATCCGGCGCCGGCTCGGTTGTGTCAGCGTTCAATGGCCTGTGGCGGCTCCGGTGGTCTGGAAAAGTGTGTGGTAGTGCGCGGGTTTCGTCCAATACATGATTTGTCCATCCTGATACAAGAAATGTCCCACCATGATTCACGGTCGCTTGCTCTCACAATTCATCGCCGTTGCAGAAGAACTCCATTTCGGTCGTGCCGCTGCTCGCCTGCACATGGCACAGCCGCCCCTGAGCCAGGCGATCAAGAATCTTGAAGAGATAGTCGGCGTCCAGTTGCTCGCGCGCTCGCGGCACTCGGTATTGCTGACGCCGGCCGGCAGCGCCTTCTTGGAAGAAGCGCGCGAACTGATGGCCCATGGACAGCGCGCCATCGACATCGCCCGGCGTGCCAGCGTGGGCATGACGGGCAACATCACCATCGGCTTCATGGGGTCGGTCAGTTATGAATTCCTGCCCCGGCTGCTGCGCAGGTTCCGGGCTGCCTTCCCGGCCATCCATGTGGATCTGCGCGAACAGATTTCGGTGGAGCAGATCGAGAGCCTGCATGCCAGCAAGATCGACCTGGGCATCGTCAGGGTCCCCCTGAGCAATGCCACCGACCTGAACCTGCGGGTCATCGAGGTCGAGCGTTTCGTGGCGGTGCTGCCCAAGGATCACCGCCTGGCAGCGGCGCCGTCATTGCGGCTGGAAGAGTTGGCGGAGGAATCCTTCCTGGTCTTCCCGGCGGGGAAGAGCCCCAGTCTTCATTCGAAGTTCCTGATGGCCTGCGACGAGGCCGGCTTCAGCCCGCGCGTCAGTACCGAGGCCTGGCAGATGGCCAGCATGGTCAGCCTGGTGGCGGCGGGCCTGGGCGTGACGCTGCTGCCGGCGCAGGTCAAGAACAGTCCGCACAAGGACGTGGTGTACAAGGAGCTGACGAATGCTTCCAGGCACCTGGAGCTGGAGATCGCGGCGGCCTGGCGTCCCGACGATATCTCGTCGGGGTTGCAGGCCATGCTGTCGGTATTGGGCGAGGCCTGAGCATTTGCGCAGGCCCCTGCCGTCATGCGCAAATGCTCAGGCGAACCCGAACAGCGCCGCCGGATTATCGACCAGGATGCGTTCACGCAGGGCGGCGTCCGGCGCCCAGCTTGCCAGCAGGTCGAACAGCACGGCGTCGTCGGGTTTGATCTTCTCGGTGGGATGCGGCCAGTCGCTGCCCCAGAGCGCGCGGTGTGGCGCGGCCTCCAGGTAGGCGCGCGCCAGCAGGCTGGTGTCGGCATAGTCCGGCGCGCCCTGCAGGGTGTCGGCATAGGGTTCGGAGAGCTTGATCCAGGTATTGCCGGCGGCCAGCAGGCGCAACAGCGCACGCGCACCGGGATGATCCAACCCGGCCGGTTGCGGGATGCGGCCCAGGTGGTCGATCACCACCGGTACCGGCAAGGCCGCCAGTACCGCTTCGTGGCGGGCGATCTGCTCGCCCGACATCAGGATCTGGGCATGCCAGCCTAGCGGTGCGATGCGCGCGGCGGTGCGCTGCAGCCGGTCCACGGTGGTCTCGCCCCAGCTTTGCGCCGACAGGAAATTGACCCGCACGCCACGCACGCCCAGCTGGTCCATCTCGCGTAGACTGGCCAGCTCCACCTCATCCTCGATGACCACAATGCCGCGCGCCTCCTGGCCGAACTGTCCCAGGGCATCCAGCAGGCAGCGGTTGTCGCTGCCATAGGTGGAGGGCTGCACCACCACGTGCCGGCGGATGCCCAGCTTGGCCATCAGCAGCCGGTAGTCGGCCACGGTGGCGCCGTCCGGGCGACCGCCACGCCAGTGTGGCGAGGCCGGGAAGCGTGCATCGTAGATGTGGTGGTGGCTGTCGCAGGCCAGTCGGGGCGCCTGTAGCCGTGGCGGCCGGGTACCGGCCGAATTGGGAACGGCTTGCGCCGCCGCGCCGCGTAGTCCGGCAAGCGCAAGGGCGCCGCCCGCGAGAAGGGATCGTCTGCTGACCATGGGGATGGGTCTCCTGGAGGATTGTTCTTGTCAGCGCTCATGCGCCGCAGGGGCGCATGAGCGGTTCCAGGGAGTCTAGCCAGCCCCGCGGGCAGCGACTATTTGCTTTTATTTTCCAAACGATAAACTGCAGGAATGAGTGCGCAGAGGGGGATCAGTCTTCCTCGACCCAGTCCACCACCGCGCCCAGCGAACGCAGGTTTTCCACGAACTTGGGATGGGCGCGGCGGATCGGCAGGGCATTGCGGATTTCCGAACGGCCCTCGATGCTGGCCGCGACCATGAACAGCGCAATGGCCACGCGGATGATGTAGGGGCTTTCCACCGAGGCCGGGGACAGCGGCAGGCCGCCGAAGGTGATCAGGCGGTGCGGGTCACCCAGGAACACGTGGGCGCCGAACTTGGAGAGCTCACTGCTCCAGCCCATGGCGCCGTCATAGATCTTGTTCCAGAACATGGTATTGCCCTCGGCCTTGACGCCCAGCGCAATGAAGATGGGCAGCAGGTCCACCGGCAGGTAAGGCCAGGGCGCGGCTTCCACCTTGGTCAGGATATTGCTGGTGAAGGGCTTGACCACCTTCAGCGGACCGTTCTGGCGGGTGTGCGACCAGCCATCCTGGTGCACCACTTCCACGCCGAACTTGGCGAAGGTGCGGTCGATCAGCGGGAACTGCTCCGGCGCGCTGTTGCGCACCCGTACCTGGCCGCCGGTGATGGCGCCCAGCGCCAGGAAGGTGGCGATTTCGTGGAAGTCTTCGTCGAAGCGGAATTCACCGCCGCCCAGCTTGCCGCCACCGCGCACCGTCACGCGCGAGGTGCCGATGCCGTCGATCTGTACGCCCATCATGGCCATGAAGCGGCAGAACTCCTGCACGTGCGGTTCCGAGGCGGCATTGGTGAGGACCGATTCGCCCTCGGCGGCGGCTGCGCACAGCACGAAGTTTTCGGTGGTGGTCACCGAGGCATAGTCCAGCCAGTGGTGGTTGGCCTGCATGCTGCCGGGGGTGCGGATGATGAGCGAATCGGGATGGCTCTCGACCCGGGCGCCGAAGCGCTGGAACACTTCCACATGGGGATCGATCTCGCGCACGCCCAGGGTGCAGCCCTTGACGTCGTTTTCCAGCCGCGCCACGCCAAAGCGCGCCAGCAGCGGCGGCACCAGCATGATGGAGGAGCGCATCTCCTCGGGCAGGTGATGCTGTTTGGGGTCGAAGCGGGTGTCGCGGTGGTGCAGGTCGAGGATGCCGCTGGCAAAGTCCACCGATACCTCGCTGCCCAGCACGCGGAAGATCTCCAGGATCTTCTTGACGTCGGTGATCTCGGGGATGCCCACCAGACGCAGTGGCTGGTCGGTCAGCAGCGTGGCGCAGAGGATGGGGAGGACGGCGTTCTTGTTGGCGGAAGGAATGATGTCGCCGCGTAAGGGGCGGCCACCGTGCACGATGAGATTGGACATGACTGGGAGATCGGTGAAATCGGAAAAACGTGGCGCTCTGGAATATCCGGGGTGTCAGGCTGATGTCGAAGACCGGCGCGGGATGCGTCCGGTCGTGAATGGACAGATTATGCGCCGCCCGGTTGCAGCCGGGGAAGCAATTTTATCGATGCCTGGGCTTGTCTTATTGTCATCACTGCTTGCGGGGCAAGCCAGATGCTGCACCAAAGAGCAAGTTTCCGTATCATGGCCGGTCACCGATGACTTGCCCTTAATTGCACCAACCAAGGTTTCTGACGATGTTGAGCACGCCGCAGCCCCGAATGACCGACGATTTCACCCTGTTCCTGCCGGCCCTGGCGAAGGCTGGCGCCATCGCCAGGCTGGTCCTGTGCAGTGTCTTCCTGATGTTCCTGACCATGGTCTCGGCCAAGGCCGCGGATGCCCAGGCCACCGTGGCCAGCAGCGGCAAGCATCGTGCCGCCGCCACTGGCACCAAGGGCCGCAAGCGCTCGGTACGCAAGAAGGCTGCCGTCGCCAGCACGCCACGCGCTACCTCCCATGCCCGTCGTCGTGGCCGCGCAGCCACGGCCGTTGCGGCCACCGGCGCGGCTGCGGCAACCGCTGCCACCGCTGCCGTGGCCGCGGCACCGGCCGAGAAGGCCGCCGCACCCGCCAAGCCCGAGCTGCTCTCGCGTTGCGGCTTTACCGAAGCCTCGCGTCGGCACGTCTTCTCGCGCTCGGTCTATGTGCTCGATGAAGAGACCGGCACGCCCCTCTTCGAACGCAATGCCGAGACCGTGGCGCCGATTGCCTCGGTCACCAAGCTGATGACGGCCATGGTCTGGCTGGACCAGAAGCAACTGCCCATGGGCAATCGCCTGGAAGTCACCGAAGATGACCTGGACAACCTGAAGTTCACCACCTCGCGCCTGAACGTGGGATCCAGCCTGTCGCGCGCCGACATGCTGCACATCGCCCTGATGTCGTCCGAGAACCGCGCCGCAGCCGCCATGAGCCGCGATTATCCGGGAGGGCGTCCGGCCTTCATCGCCGCCATGAACGCGCGTGCCCAGGCGCTGGGCATGCCGCATACCCGTTTCGAGAATGCTACCGGGCTGTCTCCCGAGAATGTCTCCACCGCTCGTGAGCTGGCCGAGATGGTCAAGGCGGCCAACCGCTACCAGCTGATCCGCAGTGATTCGCTGGACAAGCAGAAGATCATCAACATCGGTCGTGGCCAGCTGCAATACATCAATTCCAACCGCCTCATCCGCTATGGCCAGGTCAATGCCAGCGTGCAGAAGACCGGCTTCATCAACGAGTCCGGCCACAACATGGTGCTGCGCCTGCTGGTGCATGACCGTCGTCCGGTGATCGTCACCATGCTGGGCAGCGATACCGCCGATGGTTCGCGCCTGGATGGCGTGCGCATTGCCAAGTGGCTCAACTGCTCACTGAACTGAGGCGCGTCTCGCGCAGCATGATGTGCAGCTTGTTGCGCCCGTTGTTCTTGGCGTGATAGAGGGCAGCGTCGGCGTCCTTGATGACATCCTCGATATCCTGGTGCAGCCCGTGTTGCAGCCTGGAGATGCCGATGCTGACCGTCAGCCGGCCAAACGGACTGCGCTGGTGCGGGATCTTCAGTGCGTGCACCGCGTTGAGGATGCGCTCGGCCACATGCTCGGCACCGGCCAGGCTGGTCTCGTCGAGCAATATCAGGAACTCTTCCCCGCCATAGCGTCCCGGCTTGTCCGATAGCCGGGATATCGCGCCGGCGATGCAGCGCGCCACCGCAATGAGCGCATAGTCGCCGGCCTTGTGGCCATAGGTATCGTTGTAGAGCTTGAAGAAATCCACGTCGATGAACAGCAGCGAAAAGTGAGCGGTGGCATTGCGCTGGCATTTGCACCAGGCATCGTGCGTCACTTCATCCAGGGCGCGCCGGTTCAGCAGGTTGGTGAGCTTGTCGACGCGGGCTTGCTCTTCCAGCAATTCATCGATCTTGCTGCGGCGGGTGAATTCCTGGCGCAGCCGTATGAGCAGATAGAGGCTGGCGATGCTGAAGGCGGCCATCAGGAACAGCACCGCATAGAGCATCCTGAACCATTCATGGAAGACCGCGCCATGGGTATGGCCGATGAAGACCACCCATTGCGTGTCCGGCACGCGCACATAGGCATACAGGCGGCTGACGCCATCCTGGCGGGAACGCACGTTGTAGCTGCCTTGCGGGGGCGACTGCTCGGCGTTGGACAGCAACTTCCTGAAGAGAGAGACGTTGTCGATGCGCGAGCCGATGAAGGATTCGTTGTAGGGCAGGCGCATGTAGGCGATGCCGTCCAGCGAGTACAGCGACATCACCCCATCCTTCTCCAGCGACAGGCCCTGGAACAGGTCGCGGAAATAATCCAGGTACAGCACCATGAAAGCCACGCCGGCAAAGCTGCCATCCTCCTGGTCCAGGCGCCTGGACAGCACCACCGCCTGCATGCGGCGCTCCAGGCGGATGGTCAGCGGTGCCGAGATGTACAGGCCGGGACTGGCCTGGTCGCGATGGGTGGTGAAGAAGGCGTTCTCGCCATATTGCCCCGGCAGGATTTCCGCCAGAGAGGGGGAGCCCGCCACCAGCGAACCATCGGCGTCGAGCACGCCCAGTGCCGCGATATAGCTGGCCTCGATCTTTTCACCTAGGAGGAAGTCCAGCTTCTGGGACTCCTGCATCGCATGCAATTGCGTATGCCGGTAGCGCCAGGCCAGGTTGTCCAGCGCCAGCGAGAGCAGTTCGACATTGCGCGAGATTGAGCGCTGCGCGATGCGCGCCACGTTGAGCGCGTTGTCCACCGCGACCCGCTCCACCTGCGTGTAGCTTTGATAGAGAACGCTGGAAGTGACTACCACCGACATGAGCGCCAGCGATCCGATGGTCAGGGTCAGGTTGCGTTTGAGGCGTTTGATCTTGGTCTCCTCGTCCAGATTGTGCACGTGCCGGGACGAGGGAATATGTCATTCAACTTGAAGGGTGACAACGAAAAGGCGTCGCCTCAGAAGCTTATGTCATCAGGTCATAAATCGTGGCCGAGGATTCGCCCCACAGGGCTTCCTGGTCAGCGGCCGACAGGCGCGTGGCCGACCATTCGCGCACTACCGCCACCACCCGCGAATAGGAAGCGGCCAGCAGGCATACCGGCCAGTCCGAGCCAAACATCAGGCGTTGCGGACCGAACAGTTCCAGCGCGGTATCCAGGCATTGCACGATGTGATCGAAGTCGCGCATGGACAAGCCGCGCAGCCAGTCAGCCTCGGTCAGCAGGCCCGAGATCTTGCAGGCCACATGGGGCATGGCGGTCAGCTCGCGCAACTCCTGGCGCCAGCGTTCGAAGGCAGCGCGGCCCTTGCGGAATTCCTTCAAGGCCGGCTTGCCCAGGTGATTGAGCACCAGCCAGTGCTGGTCGTGGCGCGCGCAGAACTGGCGCAGCGCCGGACGCTGGCGCTCATGCGCCAGCACATCCACCACATACCCGCGCGCCTGCAGCCATTGCATGCCCTGGCTGAAGCGGTTCTGCAGCGAAGCGCCATCGGGGCCGTCGCCGTCCTGCATCTGGTGGCGCAGGCCAAGAAACTTGGCCCGGCCCCAGCGTTCCATCTGCTCGGCCAGGTCCGGTCGGGCGATGTCTTCCCAGCCGATGATGCCGGCGATGCGCTTGTCGCGCCGCGCCATCTCCAGCAGGAAAGCGGTCTCTTCCCGACCGGGACAGGCTTGCACCGTGATCGAGGCATGCAGCCCCTGCGCCTCCAGCAGCGGCTGGAACTGGTAGGGCAGGCGGTCCTGTGCCAGCAGGTCCATGCCGGTACCGATCCAGGGATAGTCCTCCGAACGGTAGCGCCAGAAATGCTGATGGGCGTCGATGCGCATCGGCTTTCTGGGCTTGATCGGGGGCGCTATCGGCGGAGCTACCGCCAGGCGCGTTTCACGGTGCAGGGTCAGCATGTCAGTGGTTATGTCGCGGCATGACCTGCGCCACACCCTGGTACTTCACGGCCAGTTCCATGCAGGCGCCGGACTCCAGCTGGCCGACGGTGCTGCGATAGATCTCCTGCCATGGCGTCTGGCTGGGCGGCACCGGCGGGATGCCTTCGCTCTGGCGGCGTGCCAGTTCCTCGTCGCTGATCAACATGTTGCACTCACCGGTGTTGAGGTCGATGCGCACGCGGTCGCCATCGCGCAGCCAGGCCAGGCCGCCCCCCACCGCGCTCTCGGGCGAGGCATTGAGGATGGAGGGGCTGTCGGAGGTGCCGGACTGGCGACCATCACCCAGCGTGGGCAGGGTGGAGATGCCGCGCTTGATGAGCGCGTCAGGCGGTTGCATGTTGACCACCTCGGCCGAACCGGGCCAGCCCACCGGACCCGCGCCACGGATGGCCAGCAGGGTGTTGTCATCGATGTTCAGCGCCGGGTCGTTGATGCGGGAGTGATAGTCGTCGGAGCCATCGAAGACCACGGCGCGGCATTCGAAGATGCCTTCCTGGCCGGGGGTGCTGAGATAGCGCTGGCGGAAGGCGTCCGAGATGACGCTGGTCTTCATGATGGCGAAGTCGAACAGGTTGCCCTTCAACACCAGGAAGCCGGCGCGCTCGCGCAGTGGGGCGGCGAACGGATAGATCACTTCGCGGTCGGCCGTTTCGCGGCCCTGCAGGTTCTCGCGCATGCTGCGGCCGGTGGCGGTGACGCGCCCGGTGCGCAGCTTGCCGGCCTGTTCCAGCTCCCACATGATGGCGGGCACGCCGCCGGCACGGTGGAAGCGCTCGCCCAGGAACTTGCCGGCCGGCTGCATGTTCAGCAGCAGCGGCACGTCGTAGCCATAGTCCATCCAGTCCTGCGAATGCAGTTCCACGCCGGCATGGCGCGCCATGGCCATGATGTGCGGCTGGGCGTTGGTGGAGCCGCCGATGGCGGCATTGACCACGATGGCATCGAGGAAGGCGTCGCGCGTCAGGATGGCCGAGGGACGCAGGTCTTCATGGGCCATGCCGACGATGCGGCGACCGGTCTCGTAGGCCATCTGGCCGCGCTCGCGATAGGGGGCAGGGATGGCCGAGCAGCCGGTCAGCGACATGCCCAGCGCTTCGGCCATGGCATTCATGGTGGAGGCCGTGCCCATGGTGTTGCAGTGGCCCGAGGAGGGCGCCGAGGCGGCGGCGATGTCGAGGAACTTGGCGTTGTCGATGGCGCCGGCCGAGAGCAGCTTGCGGCCCTTCCAGATGGCCGCACCCGAGCCGACCAGTTCGCCATCCAGCCAGCCGTCCAGCATGGGACCGCCGGAGAGCACGATGGCCGGGATATCCACGGTAGCCGCCGCCATGATCTGGGCCGGCGTGGTCTTGTCGCAGCCGGTGGTGAGCACCACGGCATCGATGGGATAGCCGTGCAGGATTTCCACCAGGCCCAGGTAGGACAGGTTGCGGTCGATCGCGGCGGTGGGGCGGCGGCAATTCTCGAACACCGGATGCAGCGGGAACTCCATGGGGATGCCACCGGCATCGCGGATGCCATCACGCACGCGCTTGGCCAGCTCCAGGTGGATGCGGTTGCACGGGCTGATGTCGCTGCCGCTCTGGGCGATACCGATGATGGGCCGGCCCGAACGCAGTTCCTCGGCGGTGATGCCGTAGTTCATGAAGCGCTCCAGGTACAGCGCGGTCATGTCGATGTGGTCGGGATTGTCGAACCAGTCCTGGGAGCGGAAGCGACGGGGTGTGGCAGTTGGCTTGTTCATGGAATCCTTTTGGGCCCGCAGGCGAAGTTGGGAGAAGCTCAAGCGCCCAGCCAGCCCCCGTCGACGTGATAGTCGCGACCGGTACACATGGCCGCGCTGTCGGACGCCAGGAACAGCGCCAGTGCGGCGACGTGATGCGTTTCGACGCGGGCGGGCAGGCATTGCGCAGCCAGGATTTTCGCCTCTTCTTCAGGTGTGTGCCAGAGCAGGGTCTGGCGCGGGGTACGGATGGCGCCCGGGATGATGGCGTTGACGCGTATGCCGTCGCGTCCCAGGTCGCGTGCCAGACCGCGTGTCATGCCCTCGATGCCGGCCTTGGCCGTCATGTACAGGGTCAGGTCGGGCAGGCCCAGGCGCCAGGAGATGGAACCGAAATTGAGGATCACGCCGCGCTGCTGGCTACGCATGCCGGGCATCACCGCCTGCGCGCAGAAGAACTGGTGGCGCAGGTTGACCGCGATGCGCTCGTCCCAGTAGGCCGGGCTGACGTCCTCGGTCTTGTGGCGGTCGTCGTTGGCGGCATTGTTGATGAGCACGTCGATGGGGCCGGCGATCTGGCCGATCTCGGCGAAGGTGCTGCGCAGGGCGTCCAGGTCCATCAGATTGCAGGGGAAGAAGCGCGGCGGCACGGCGGCCTGCTGCAACGAGGCCACCAGCGCCTGCGAGGCTTCGGCGGCGATATCGAGGAAGAACACCTGCGCCTGCTGTGCCACGAAGGCCTGTACCAGGGCGGCGCCGATGCCGCTGCCACCGCCGGTGATGATGATCTTGCGGCCAGCGAGGCTGGGATAGACGGCGTGTTCGGGTTGGTTTGCTGCGGTCATGCTGGGTGACTCCAGGAAGTAAGACGGGCCGCCGGTGCGGCACGTAAAAAATTTAGTCTGATTTAGTCTGAATAGTCGGAAAACTGTATCGCGCCATCCCTGACCGTTCGGACTGAGTAGGCCCGTGAGGGCCGTATCGAAGGCGCCGGGATCGCTGCGTTCCGTCGTCAAACCGGGGAGCGCCTTCGATACGCGGCTGCGCCGCTACTCAGTCCGAACGGTAGTGGGTGCTACCGTATTTCGTTAATCAGCGGCTAGAACGGGTACTCACATCGACCCACACGGCCAGCACCAGGATGCTGCCCTTGACGATCATCTGCCAGTAGGTGCCCACGTCCAGCATGGACATGCCGTTGTCGAGGCTGGCCATCACCAGCGCACCGATGAGCGCGCCATAGATGGTGCCGGAGCCGCCACGCATGGAGGTGCCGCCGATGAAGCAGGCCGCGATCGCGTCGAGTTCGCCCATGTTGCCCGCCGAGGGCGAGCCGGCCGCCAGGCGCGCGGTATTGACCAGCCCACCCAGCGCGCACATCAGGCCCATGATGCCGAACACCCACAGCTTGACGGCCTGCACGTTCACGCCCGACAGGCGGGTCGCTTCCATGTTGCTGCCCACCGAATAGATGCGACGACCGAACACGGTCTGCGTGCTCATGTAGCTGAACAGGCCCAGCAGCGCCAGCAACAGCAGCACCGGCACGGGGATGCCGTCATAGCTGTTGAGCGTGCGCACGAAGCCCAGCAGCACCACACCGATGACGGCCACCTTGAGGCCGTCGCGCCACAGCGCGGCCAGCGGCAGGCCGTGGCGGGTACGGTTCACGCGGCGCATCCAGGTCAGCACCAGCGCCAGCGCGAACAGGCCCACGCCCACCGCTGTGCCCACCATCGGCGGCAGGTAGCCCTGGCCCAGGTAGACCACGTTGTCCGACACCGGAGCGATGGTCATGCCGCCGGTGATGCCCAGCAGGATGCCGCGGAAGGCCAGCATGCCGCCCAGGCCGACGATGAAGGAGGGGATGCCCAGGTAGGCGGTCAGGTAGCCGTTGAGCAGGCCCATGACCAGGCCGAAGCCCATGGCCAGTACCAGGTTCAGCGCCAGCGGCAGGTGATAGGTGACATCCAGGATGGCGGCCACGCCGCCCAGGAGGCCCAGCAGCGAACCGACCGACAGGTCGATCTCGCCGGCGATGATGACCAGCACCATGCCGCAGGCCAGGATGCCGGTCACCGACATCTGGCGCAGCAGGTTGGAGAGGTTGCGCGGGGTGAGGAAGCCACCATCGGTCATGAAGCTGAAGAAGCCCCAGATGATGGCGATGGCGATCAGCAGGGCGATGATCTTGTAGCGCCCGAAGACCAGCTTGAGTTGCGCCATGTTGGCGGAATTGCTTGCAGTCATACCTGATTCACTTTCTAAGTTTTTTCATCCCGCCGTCGCGCGCAGGGGCGCGGGCGGGGCAGACTGGTTGATGGCGGCGGCCAGTACGGTCTCCTGGCTCAGGTCCTGGTTGACGAAGTCGCCACGCAGCTTGCCCTCGCCGATGACCAGCACGCGATCCGACACGCCCAGCACCTCGGCCAGTTCGGAAGAGACCATGATGATGGCCAGGCCTTCCTTGGCCAGGTCCGAGATCAAGCGGTAGATCTCGGCCTTGGCGCCCACGTCCACGCCGCGCGTGGGTTCGTCCAGGATCAGGACCTTGGGCCGGGCCAGCAGCATCTTGGCCAGCACGGCCTTCTGCTGGTTGCCGCCCGACAGGCCGGTGATGGGCAGGAAGGGGCTGGCAGTCTTCACGCGCAGGCGACCGATCTCGTCCTGGATGGTCTTCAGCTCGGCGCTCTCGTCGATGCGGCTGCCGCGCGAGAAGCGGCCCAGCACGGTCAACGTGATGTTCTGGCCCACGTCCAGGTCCGGCACGATGCCGTGGTGCTTGCGGTCCTCGGGCACCATGCACAGGCCCTGGCGGATCGACTTGAGCGGCGTGCCGGTATCGGCCAGCTTGCCTTCCAGCCAGACCTGGCCTTCATAGCGCCCGCGATAGGCACCGAACAGCGCCGACACCAGCTCGGTGCGGCCGGCACCGACCAGTCCGGCGATGCCCAGGATCTCGCCGCGTCGTACCGAGAAGGAGACATCGTCGACCCGCTTGCGGCGCGGGTTGTCGACGTCGAAGCAGGTGATGTTGCGCGCCTCCAGCACGACCTCGCCGATGGCGTGCTTGCGCTCGGGATACATGGCCGTGATCTCGCGCCCGACCATCTGGGTGATGATCTTGTCCACATCCATTTCCTGCATCGGCGTGGTGGCGATGTGGCGGCCATCGCGGATCACCGAGATGGTGTCGCAGACCTCGGCCACTTCGTCGAGCTTGTGCGAGATGTAGACGCAGGCCACGCCACGCGCCTTGAGGTCCTTGATGATCTTGAGCAGCACCGCGATCTCGGAGGCGGTCAGCGACGACGAGGGTTCGTCCAGGATCAGCAGGCGCGCATCCTTGTTGAGCGCCTTGGCGATTTCCACCAGCTGCTGGTGGCCGCCGCCGTATTGCGACACCGGCAGGGCCACGTTGATGTCGGGCATGTTGAGCTCGCGCATGAGTTCTTCGGCGCGGCGATACATGGCCGGGTAATTCATGCGTCCACCGGGCAGGGTGATCTCGTGGCCCATGAAGATGTTTTCGGCCACCGACAGTTCGGGCACCAGCATCAGTTCCTGGTGGATGATGACGATGCCGGAGGCCTCGGTGTCGCGCACCGACTGCGCCTGCAGGGGTTTGCCCTCCCACAGGATCTCGCCTTCCCAGGTGCCGTGCGGATAGACACCGGAGAGGATTTTCATCAGCGTGGATTTGCCGGCGCCATTCTCGCCGCACAGGCCCACGCATTCACCCGCACGGATCGCAAGATCGATGCCGTCGAGGGCGCGCACACCGCCAAAGGTCTTGACGATGCCTTTCATTTGCAACAGATACTGGGACATGCCTGCTCTCTCGTAGGGAAGCGTCGGGAGCCGGCGCCACTGGCGCCGGCAGCGATGCCGGCGCGATATCCGCACCGGCATGCTTCACACCAAGATCAACGGCCGTCGATCTGGGCCTGGGTGTAGAAGCCGTCGTCGACCAGGACCTTGACGTTTTCCTTGGTCAGCAGGATGGGCTTCAGCAGCAGGCTGTCGACCTTCTTGAAGCCGTTGTCGTACTGGGCGTTGTAGGTCGGCTTCTCGTTGCGCGCCAGTTGCACCGACAGGTTGGCTGCTTCGGAGGCGATCTGCTTCAGGGGCTTGTAGACCGTCATGGTCTGGGTGCCGGCCACCACGCGCTTGACCGCTGCCAGGTCGGCATCCTGGCCCGAGACCGGCACCTTGCCGGCCAGCTTCTGCGCGGCCAGCGCCTGGATGGCGCCACCGGCGGTGCCGTCATTGGAGGCCACGATGGCATCGATCTTGTTGTTGTTGGCCGTCAGCGCATTCTCGACGATGGACAGGGCTTCGGTCGGGTTCCATTCCTTGACCCATTGCTGGCCGACGATCTTGATGTCGCCCTTGTCGATGTAGGGCTTCAGGGCCTTCATCTGGCCTTCGCGGAACATCTTGGCATTGTTGTCGGTGGGCGAGCCGCCCAGCAGGAAGAAGTTGCCCTTGTTCTTGACCTTCAGGATGCCCTCGGACTGCATTTCACCGACCTTCTCGTTGTCGAAGGAGATGTAGGCGTCGACATCGGCGTTGAGGATCAGGCGGTCATAGGACAGCACCTTGATGCCGGCCTTCTTGGCTTCCTTGATGGTGTTGGTCAGCACGGTCGCGTTGAAGGGCACGATCACGATCACGTCCACGCCACGCGAGATCAGGTTTTCGATCTGGGAGATCTGGCGTTGCTCGCTGGCATCGGCCGATTGCACATACACCTTGGCGCCCAGCTTCTCGGCGGCGGCGGTGAAGAAATCGCGGTCGCGCGCCCAGCGTTCCACGCGCAGGTCATCGATGGAAAAGCCGATCTTGGGATTCTTGGCATCGGCCATCGCGCTCGTGGCCACCATCGACAGGGTGGTCACGGCCATCAGGGCCAACACGGTTTTCTTCAGCATTGCCTTCATAGTCCAGTCTCCGATTTGAATTGGAATGATTATGTTTTTTGAAGCGGCGCAGCCCGGTGGAAGTGGACCTGCATTCAGGTCCAGCGGCCTGCCGCGCCGCCTGGGACGGCGGCTGGCCGGAAATGACCGCGCCGAGGGATGATGCGAGGGGGATACTAGCGCCGGGCCAATCACCTCTACAATTACGAAATTCACCAAGTGGCTTAGTGATTCTTTTTGTTGCAGGAGCACATAGCAGCCATTTCGACGATGGCTCGCTACAATCCGTCACTCAAGCAAACATCCAGAGAAGAACGACCGGGGCGCACTCCTGCAGCACCGGCGGACCAGGAGACAAAACGTGGCAAAAGTGCCAACGGTGCACAGGATTGCGTTGCTGTTCAACGGCAACAAGATCTTCGACCGGGAAATCATTTCCGGCATCGGCGAATACATCAGCAGCACGCGTGCGTCCTGGGACCTGTACCTGGAAGAGGACTTCCGTTGCCGTCCGCAGGGCATAGAGCGCTGGGCCGGCCACGGCATCATTGCCGACTTCGACGACCCGGTGACTACGGCCGCGCTGCAGGGCGTGCAGCTGCCGGTGGTGGCCATCGGCGGTTCCTACGCCGACCCCGCCCAGTACCCGGCCAACCGGCCCTACGTCGCCACCGACAACGTCAAGATGGTCAAGCTGGCCTATGACCACCTGATCGAAGCCGGGCTGCAGCATTTCGCCCTGTTCAGCCTGCCCGAGTCCGACTGCAACCGCTGGGCGCAGGAGCGCGAGCGCATCTTCACCGGCCTGACCGAGGCTGACGGCATCACCGGCCACATCTATCGCGGCGTGGGCACCAGCGCGCAATCCTGGGACACCGCCGTGGAGCAGCAGATCGCCTGGGTGCGCAGCCTGCCCAAGCCGGTGGGCATCATCGCCGTCACCGATGCGCGCGCGCGGCAGTTGCTGCAGGCCTGCCTGTTCGCCGGCATCGCGGTGCCCGAGCAGGTGGCCCTGATCGGCATCGACAACGATCCGCTGGCGCGGGTGTTGACGCGCATCCCGCTGAGCTCGGTGATCCAGGGCAGCGTCGAAATGGGCCGTACCGCCGCCCACTTGCTGCACCAGATGCTGCATGGTGCGCGCTTTCCCGATACCCGCATCCTGGTGCCGCCGGTGGGCATCAACGTGCTGGCCTCCAGCCGCCACGAGGTGCGCAATCACCCGCATGTGATGCAGGCGCTGCACTTCATCCGCCAGTACGCCTGCCAGGGCATCAAGACCGACCAGGTGGCGGACTACGTGGGCATCTCGCGCTCCTCGCTGGAGTGGTATTTCCGGCGCGAGCTGGGCCGCAGCGTCCATGACGAGATCCTGCGTTTCAAGCTCGATGCCGCCAAGCGGCTGCTGGAACAGGTTGGCAGCCACGCCGCCGAGATCGCCATCAGTTGCGGCTTTACCTCGGTGCAGTACATGCATGCCGTCTTCAAGCGCGAACTGGGCTGCACGCCCAGGGAGTACCAGGAACAATTCGCCGCCGGGCTGGAGCAGGCCGCAGCACCTGTCGCATCGTCGTCCCAGCCACAGCTTCAGCCCCAGCCAACCTCCCGGCCCAAAAAGAAACCCGCAGGGACATCCCTCCTCGAATCCACAAAATGACGCACTTCACCCTCTCCCACACCACCACGGCCGACGGCATCCAGCTCTATACCCTGCGCAACCACAGTGGTATGCGCGTGAGCATCAGCAACCTCGGCGCCAGCATGATCAACTGGTGGGCGCCCGACCGCTACGGCCGTGAAGCCGACATCCTGCTGGGCTTTGCCCGGGTCGAGGACTACCGCCACAACCCGGCCTATTTCGGCGCCATCGTCGGCCGCTGGGGCAACCGCATCGCCGCGGGCCGTTTCACGCTCGATGGCCAGCCCTGCCAGGTCGACTGCAACGAAGGCGAGAACCACCTGCACGGCGGCACCGACGGTTTCCACCGCCAGTTGTGGCAGGCCCAGCCCGACCCCGAAGGCCTGCGCATGATGCTGGTCTCGCCGCACGGCCAGGCCGGTTTCCCGGGCAATGTGATGGCCTCGGTGCTGTACCGGCTCGACGAGGACGGGCAGTTGCGCATCGACTACACCGCCACCACGGATGCCCCCACGCCGCTGAACCTGACTTCGCACGCCTACTTCAACCTCAACGGTGGCGCCTGCGACATTCGCGACCACGTCATTTCCATCGATGCCGACGCCTACCTGCAAGTCGATGCCAGCCTGATCCCGCAGCAACAGGCCGAGGTCGCCGGCAGCGCCTTCGACTTCCGCCAGCCCGCCCCCATCGGCCCCCGGCTGGACTGGCCCGACCCGCAGCTGAAGCTGGCCGGCGGCTTCGACCACTGCTACTGCCTGCACACCGAGAGCGAACCGGTGGCCGGCGAGGGCCGCGTCGCGCAGCCGCTGCGAGAGGTCGCGACGGTCTACGATCCCGGTTCAGGCCGTGAATTGCGGGTCTCGACCACCGAGATCGGCCTGCAGTTCTACAGCGGCAACTTCCTGGCCGGCGTGCAGGGACGGGGGCCGCAGGCCTATGCCATCCACGATGGTTTCTGCCTGGAGGCCCAGGCCTATCCCGACCAGGTCAACACGCCTTATCAGGAAGCCGTGATCCTGCGCCCGGGGCAGGTGTACCGCCAGACCACGGTGTACCGGCTGGGGGTGCGGGACTGAAAAAATTGAATGGGGCGGCGATACTTTTGTGTCGCTGCTGACGTCTACCTCCCTCCTGTTCTAGCCTCTTCCGCTTGCGAACTGGCGGTCATCGCCGTCGCATCCGTTATCCCATCCCGAAATACGCTGTTGAACCTGCGCGCCCTTGACGAAAGGGCGCGTGTGGCATTTGCACGGGTTCAGGATCGGGTCTATTATCCAGATAACCTAACAGTTAGGTTTATGAGAATTTGTTCGCATAAGGGGCTGGTCATTTCCGTGCTGACAAGAAATGAGCATTGCCCGCCGCATGTGCATGTAGGAACCCCACAATGGGATGCCCGTTATCGCTTCAGTTTCTGGCACAACGGCGTCGAACTGTGGGATGTCGTTCCGGGCAGGCGCGGGCCGAGTATGGCTTTGGCAGAAGAGTTGCGACAAGTGATCCAGCAACCTGCTCACCTGTGGCGAGCCCGGGAACGTTGGTGGCTGAGCAGGCACACGGTGTGCCTGGATAACCAGCAGTGGGATGGAGAGGCTGAAGAGGTTGTCAGTCCGCAGCGATATCGACCGGCCGCCATCGACATTGTTTCGGCACGTTTCGACCCTTGGCAGGACAGGACGATATTGCAACTTGCGGGGCAATCCAGCCCCTTGGAAATCGAGCGATGACAACGATCAAGGCAAAGCAACGCGACAATGAACCCGTTACGCCAGCGTCGTGGGAGCGCGCCGTTGCGGAAGGTCGCAGGCGCCGCAGCATCACGCTACAGGCCACGCAGGTCAGCTATCTCCCTCAGCACGAGGCATTGGTGGTGGGCTTTGCCGACAATGCGGCGATCCTGCTGCCAATCAACAACTATCCCGAACTGGTAAGGCTCAGCACAGCTGAACTGGGTCGCATCGTGATTGGTTACGGTGGCAGTGCCTTATGCCTGGAGGAACAGGATCTGCATGTGTCCATCGCCGGCCTGGTAGCGGCTAGCGCGCCCTTGATGGCATTGGCTGTCACGGTTGTCGCCGCCCGCAATGGCAGCCGCAGCAGCGCGGCCAAGGCATTGGCGGTGCGTGAGAACGGCCGCAAAGGAGGGCGACCACGCAAGGTGTTGCCGACCGAATAGGACCCGCTGGACAAGCTGAACCAGCCCCTTTCCGGAACCAAAGGCAAGGTCCCGCTGACCAACCCACCGCGGATCACGGCTGCCCGGCGCCGATGGCGCAGATGAGGCACAATGGCCCACCGGCGATGGCCGCAACGCCGGCCTGCTGCCGGATGAATAGGCAAGAATCGCAGCGGATTGGGTCTGTCCCTGGCCCGCGGCCCGCGACACAATCCAGTGTTTCCCGGCAGGCCTGCCCACCGGCTGCCTGCCCGCTTTCAACGCCAGCCTACTCCAGGAGATCCCATGCAAGTACATGCCTATGGCGCCCACGCAGCCGACAAGCCGCTGGAACACCTGAACATCACCCGCCGTGCCACCGGCCCGCACGACATCCAGATCGACATCGCCTATTGCGGCATCTGCCACTCCGACCTGCACCAGGTCCGCTCCGAATGGGCCGGTACCCAGTACCCCTGCGTTCCCGGCCACGAGATCGTTGGTCGCGTGGCCGCTGTCGGCGACCACGTCAAGAACTACAAGGTCGGTGACCTGGTCGGTGTGGGTTGCATCGTCGACAGCTGCCAGCATTGCGAGGATTGCGATGCCGGCCTGGAAAACTATTGCGACAACATGACCGGCACCTACAACGGCGCCACCCCCGACGCGCCGGGCTGGACCATGGGCGGCTACTCGCAGCAGATCGTGGTGCATGAGCGCTACGTGCTGCGCATCCGCCACCCCGAGGCCGACCTGGCCGCCGTGGCGCCGCTGCTGTGTGCCGGCATCACCACTTACTCGCCGCTGCGCCACTGGGGCGCCGGCCCCGGCAAGAAGGTCGGCGTGGTCGGCATCGGCGGCCTCGGCCACATGGGCATCAAGATCGCCCATGCCATGGGCGCGCATGTGGTGGCCTTCACGACCTCCGAATCCAAGCGCGCCGATGCCAAGGCACTGGGCGCGGATGAAGTGGTGGTCTCGCGCAATGCGGATGAAATGGCGGCCCATACCAAGAGCTTCGATCTCATCCTCAATACCGTGGCCGCACCGCACGAGCTGGATGCCTTCCTGATGCTGTTGAAGCGCGATGCCACCATGACCCTGGTGGGTGCACCGGCGACACCGCATCCCTCGCCCAATGTGTTCCTGCAGATCATGAAGCGCCGCTCGATTGCCGGTTCCATGATCGGCGGCATCCCCGAAACCCAGGAAATGCTGGACTTCTGTGCCGAACACGGCATCGTGGCCGATATCGAACTCATCGCGGCCGACGGCATCAATACCGCCTACGAGCGCATGCTCAAGGGCGACATCAAGTATCGCTTCGTGATCGACAACGCCACGATGGGGGCCTGATCGTCCCGGCTCCTCGCCCAGCGGGGAGGCACAAACGAAAACCGGACTGGCGCGTCATGCGCCAGTCCGGTTTTTTTATGCCGTATCGGCAGGCTGCTTATGGGGCCGGTGCCAGGTGGCGTTCCAGCGCCTGCAGAGTGCGCCGGCCACTGTCCGCATCGACGGCCTGCGCCAGGACGCTGGCGGCCTGGCGCAGTTGCGCGGCGCTCAAGCCGACGTTCATGCTGATGCGCACATGCGCCTGCAATTGCGGCTCCACCCCGGCCAGGGCCGACAGCGCGCCCACGGTCGCCAGTTCGCGGCTGCGCCAGTCGAGGTTGTCGCGCGAGAAGATGTCGCCGAAGAGATGGGTCTTGAGATAGAGATCGATGGCCGGCGCGAAGTCGAACAGCGGCCCCGTCACCGGTGCGCCCGCGAGCCGGGTCTGGTTGGCCGTGCCAGCGGCCAGCAGGTCGGTGCCGGTGGGAATGGGCGCCACGGGCGCGTGGCCGGGTGCATCCTCGATGCCTTGCTGGCGGCGCTCGGTGACGATCTTCATCAGCACACCCAGTGCATTGAGGCTGCGCGGAAAGCCCGCATAGGCATACAGCTGCACCAGCACTTCGCGCAGCTGGCTGATGTCGAGGCCGGTATCGAGACCGCGCCTGAGGGCAGGATCGAGGCGTTCCAGGTCGCCGGTGGCGGTGAAGGCGGCAATGGGAAGCAGGGCCAGCTGGCTGGCCGGGAGGTGTTGTTCAGTCATGGTGGTGTCAGCGTGGAGGGGGGCGGATGTCGTCTGGCCGATGTGGGCCATGGCCACAGTGTCGCAAGCAGCGCACGCCTTGACTAGGTGGCCTGGATTGCATGGACCTATTAGCAGGACTAATCAATCCGGCTGCGCATGCTGCCTACGCCGCGTACTTGCGCAACGACGCCAGCGGCACATGCAGCGCTTCCATGGCCGCGAAGCGTTCCAGCAGATACTCCACCGCCACCCGCACACGCGGCGCCACCAGCGCGCGGTGCGGATATTGCAGGCTCATCTCGTAGCTGCCGGGATGGTGCGTCCTGGGCAGCAGGATCTTCAGCTCGCCCTGCTGGAGATGGTGCCAGGCGTGATGCACGCCGACCTCGGCCACGCCCAGGTCGGCCAGCGCGGCCTGTACCAGCGACTCCGGCGAGGATAGCGTCAGCAAGGCATGGTCGGTGTTGAGGGTGGTCATGCTGCCATCGCTGCCCACGAAGTTCCAGGGCGAGACGCGGCCCCCCAGGAACTTGCGGGTGATCAAGCGGTGCCGGGTCAGGTCCTGCGGCCGGCGCGGTACGCCGTGTTGCTCCAGATAGGCGGGCGTGGCCACCAGGATCAGGTTCATCCGGCATACCTGGCGCGACACCAGCGAGGAATCGGCAATGCGTCCGCCGCGCAGGGCCAGGTCGTAGCCCTCCTGCACCAGATCGACGATGCGGTCATCGAAATCCACCTCGGCCGTCAGGGCCGGGTACTGCGTCAGCAGGCCCGGCAGCAGCGGCAGCAACTGTTCGCGTCCGAAGGCGGCACTGGTGGAGATGCGGATCTTGCCGGTAGGCGTGGCACGCGCGGCCACGACCGCATCGGTGGCCTGGTCCAGGGCGTCGAGGGCGATGCGTGCCTGGCGCAGGAAGGCGCTGCCTTCCTCGGTCAGGTTCAGGCTGCGCGTGGTGCGGTTCATCAGGCGCACGCCCAGTGCCGTCTCCAGCCCGGCCACGTTCTGGCTGACCGCCGCCGAGGAGATCCCCAGCGCCCGTGCCGCTGCCGCGAAGCTGCCGGCGTCAGCAGCCTGGACGAAGGACATGATGGCGCGCACGCGCTGCGAAGTATCCATGGAGAACCGCCTTCCGCAGAAAACCGATTGTTAAGTTGAAGTTGATGAATCTTAAATCATTACCGGTCTTCATCGACGCAATCAGTAAGCCCAGAATGTGCATTGTCGTCCCGGCCCAGGGCCACTCCCCGATTTGATTTATCCACAGGACTCATCATGAACATCAGCATTGTCTTCGACAGCGGCTACGGCCATACCGAAAAACTGGCACAGGCCGTGGCACGCGGCGTGGAGCGGGTCAGCGGCGCGCGCGCCATCCTGGTTCCCTTGTCGCAGGGCAAGGTGGACTGGGAGGCCATCGCCGGCAGCGAAGCCATCATCTTTGGTTCGCCCACTTACAACGGCACCATCTCGGCACGCTTCAAGCAGTTCATGGAAGACTCGACCCGCAAGTCCTGGATCCCCCAGACCTGGCGCAACAAGGTCGCGGCCGGCTTCACCAATTCCGGCGCGCTGCATGGCGACAAGCTCAATTCGCTGCTGGCCATGGCGCTGTTCGCGGCCCAGCAGGGCATGCTCTGGACCGGCATCGACCTGTTCCCCGGCAAGAGCGGCGACGAGATGAACCGCATCGGCGGCTGGCTGGGCGCGATGGCGCAATCCGACGATGCCCCGGCCGATGTCACGCCGGGGCAGAGCGACCTGGACACCGCTGCCTACCTGGGCCAGCGCGTGACCGAGGTGGCCGCACAGTTCGCCAATGGCCGCGCCTGAGCCGGCCGACCAGGAGGACTCCATCATGGCCCATGAATCCGCCAGCCAGTCCCTGTTCGCGATGATCGCCACCGTCGCGCCGGCATTGAGTACCTACACGCAGCAACGCGTCGTGGACGAGCTGTGGCATCGCCCCGGCCTGTGCGCGCGCGACCGTGCGCTGGTGACGGTGTCGGCGCTGGTGGCGCGCAATGCGACGCTGGCCTATCCCCATTACTTCAACAAGGCGCTCGACAGCGGTCTCACACCCGACGAGATCGGCGAACTGCTGACCCATCTGGGGTTCTACGCCAGCCTGGCCAATGCCTTTGGCGCCGTCGCCGCCGTGCGCGAGGTGTTTGCCCAGCGCGGTGTGGCCCCGGACCTGCAGGCCGCCGCCGCGCCGCAGCTGAGCAAGCTGGAGGACGTGGTACCGGCGGCGCTGCGCGATGCCCTGTTCGGCCTGCAGCAGGCCGATGCCGTGTCGCCGGCGCTGGTGCATTTCACCGACGAGCTGCTGCTGCAGGACCTCTGGCGACGCCCCGGCCTGGCCCCGCGTGAGCGTGCACTGGCCACCCTGGCCGCCTGGGCGGCGCTGGGCCAGGTGGAACGCCTGCCTGCCGGCCTGGCGCTGGCCATGCATCACGGGCTGACCCAGGGCGAGTTCGGCGAAGCACTGGCGCATATCGCCTTCTATTGTGGCTGGGGATTGGCGCAGAAGGCGGCCGTGGCCGTGGCATGACGGGTTGATGGAGGGTGGGGGACGTGGTCCTGATATCAGTTCAAATGATGTCAGCAATCATTTTTCAGGATTGGATTGATGACAGGAAGCGGCGCATCATGGGCCGCTCATCCTGATTCATCACCAAGGAATTGCCATGCATACCCCCGTCACCACCACCACCTTCACCGTCACCCAGGCAGCCATCGCCTGGCCTGCCGCCTACCTGCCGGGTCATACCGACAACTATGTGTCCAATGAAGTGATCGTCCCCGGCCTGTCGGCCGCGCAAGCCTGGGCCCTGCTCGATGACACGCGTGCCTGGCCCGCTTACTACGGCAATGCCAGCGAGATCCGCTTCCATGACGGTAGCGGCCCGCTGCTGTCGGCGGGTGCGCGCTTTCGCTTCACCACCTTCGGCTTCCCAGTCGAGGCCGAGGTCGTCGAATACCAGCCGCCTGCAGCCGGCCAGCCCGGTCGCGTGGCCTGGCATGGCTGGGTCGAGGGTGATGCGCAGCATCGGCTGGACGTCCACCACGCCTGGCTGTTCGAGGACCTGGAGGGTGGCCGCGTGCGTATCCTCACGCAAGAGACCCAGAACGGCCAGCCCGCCCGTGAACTGGCGGCGACTCTCCCCAATCCCATGCTCAATGCCCACCAGGAATGGCTCACCGGCCTGGTGGCCGCTACGCGTCAGGCGCAGCGGAGCTAGGCGTCGAGGGCCGGGCGACCGCAGCTGGCAAAGAGCAGCTGGCGCAACCAGCGCTGGGCCGGATCGCGGTGGCTGCGCTCGTGCCAGGCCGCGATCTTGGTAAAGCCCGGGATGGGCAAAGGTGGCGCCAGCAGCTTTAGCCCCTCCACACCCGCCACCAGTCGCTGCGGCACCACGGCCACCATGTCGGTGGCACGCAGGATGTCGGGCAAGACCAGGAAGCGCTTGACCGACAGGCTCACACGCCGTTGCAGTCCCAGGCGTGCCAGGGCCTCATCGGTGACGCCATGGAAGGGATCGCCCGCATACGACACCAGCGCGTGTTCCAGCGCGCAGAACTGCCGCAAGGAAAGACGTCGGCCACGCGCAGCCGGATGACCGGCGCGCAGTGCGCAGACGTAGTGCTCCTCGAACAGCTTGCGCGCATGCAGTCCCGGTGGCGTGGCCTCGGGCGTGCTCAGGGCCAGGTCGATCTCGCCGCGTTCCAGCCGCTCCTGCAGCGGCCCGTCCTCCACCGAGGCCAGCGCCACGCGCACCTGCGGTGCGTGTTGCTTGAGCGCCGTCAGGAACGGCACGGCAATCGCACGCAGCGCATAGTCGGTGGCGGCGACGGTGTAGTCCAGCGTTGCCGTGGCCGGGTCGAAGACGGCGGGATGCAGCAGGCCGTCGATCTCGCCGAGGATGCGCTGCAATGGCTGCTGCAGTTCCAGCGCGCGCGGCGTGGGTACGATGCCGCGCTGGGTGCGCGAGAACAGCGGATCGTCGAAGTTCTCGCGCAGCCGCGTGAGGATGCCGCTCATGGCGGGTTGCGTCACGCCCAGGCGGGCCGCGGCGCGGGTCACATTGCGCTCGTCCAGCAGCGCGGCCAGGGCTTTGAGCAGGTTCAGGTCAAGGGTGCGGAGGTCGGTCTTTTTCATCGTGGTAGGGAATGCAAAGGGAGCACCTCTCCGGCAGCGGCCACGCTGTCCTGCCGGGTGTCGGTATTGCGCATGCCGGACCAGCGCCGGTATTGCGCGGGCGTCTTGCCGGTCAGTTGCGTGAAGGCGCGCCGGAACGAACCCTCTTCCTTGTAGCCGCATTTCAACGCCACCTGCTTCACGCTCGTCCCCGGCACTTCCAGCAGGACACAGGCGGTTTCTATGCGCACGCGGATGATGAATTCCTTGGGTGATTCTTCGGTGATGCGCTTGATGCGCCGATGCAAGGTGCGCTCGCTCATGTTCAATGCCAGCGCCAGTTCCGTTGCCGTCAGGCCAGGATTGGCATGGCGCACAATCTGCTCGGCCTTCATCAGCAACGGGTCGGTGGCATTGATGTAGCCCCGCGGGGCGTAGATCAGCTGTGGCAGCGCCAGGCTGTCCGCCACCGACATGTCGGCCGCCAGCCTGGCAATCTCGGGACCGGCGAGGCGCTTGATGACGTGCAGCGCCAGGTCGATCCAGGACAGGGGACCGCCGGTGGTCACCACGCCATCCTGCTCCTCCACCGCCGTCCCCCAGACTGGCCGCGCCTTGGGAAAACGCTGCTGGAAGACCCGATGCAGCCACCAGGTGGTGGTGCAGCGCCGGCCATCGAGCAGGCCGGCCTGTCCGAGCACGAAGGTGCCGGCGCAGGCGCCCCCTGTCAGGGTGCCGTCGCGGTGATGGCGGTCAAGCCAGGCAGCCGCTGCCCGGATGCTGTCAGAATCGGGAGGCAGTCCATCTGGCCCGAGCGCCATGCCCGTCACCAGTACGGCATCGCAGTTGCCGGCATCGTCGAAGGCCGCATCGACCGGGATCGTGCGTCCCTGGGGATCGCGCAGCGCCTTGCCATCGGCGCTGACGATGACCGTCTCGAAACGCACCGTGGTGCGTGCGGGAGCTGCGGCCAGCAGGTCGACCGGCGGCGTGCGCAGGGCCTGGTCGGTCATCCAGAACAGGTCGGCCAGGCCAGTGATGGCCGATAGCAGGCTGCCCTCGACAGCCACGATGGCGATGCGCATGAGTCATCCTCGTCAGGCAGCAATAGCGGTTGGCGGATTTTGCATGATTTATGTCTGGTTTGCCATCTTATCCAGGGGCCCATGGCTGACTAGACTGCAATGGTCGATTTTTCCTGGAGTATCAAGATGCGAACCCCGTTTCATCCCCTGCGCTTGCTCGCCGCGGCCATCAGCCTGAGCCTGGTGGTGGCCGCTCACCCGGCCATGGCGGCGGCATCCAAGCCGACGCCTGCCGTGCACAATATCGTTCTCGTGCATGGCGCCTTGACCGATGGCTCCAGCTGGTTGCCCCTGATCACGCGGCTGCAAGCCATGGGTTACCACGTCGCTGCCGTGCAGAATCCCCTGACATCGCTGGCCGACGACGTTAGCGCCACCGAGCGGGTCTTGCGCAGGCAGAGCGGTGACGTGCTGCTGGTCGGCCATTCCTGGGGCGGTGCCGTCATCACCCAGGCCGGTAATGCCGCCAATGTCAAAGGCCTGGTCTATCTGTCGGCGCTGGCTCCTGATAGCGCGGAGTCGGTGCAGGACCTGATGACGAAGATCGATGCTCCGATGAATGGCTTGTCGCCAGACCCGGAAGGGCGGGTCTGGATGGATGACCCGCAGCAATTCCATCAATTCATGGCGGCCGACCTGCCCCTGAAGACGGCACGGCAACTGGTCGCCGTGCAGCAGCCCATCGTGGCCGCGGCCCTGGGCGAGAAGGTCGCGCATGCGGCCTGGCACGACAAGCCCAGCTGGTATCTCAAAACGGACGACGACCAGGCCCTGCGCGCCACGGTGCAGCAAGTCATCGCCGAGCGTATCGGCGCCCATATCGTCGCGATCCGATCCAGCCATATGTCCTTCCTGTCGCACACGGAGGAGGTTGCCCGCCTGATCGATCATGCCGCCAGGGAGGCGGCCAGGCAGACAGGTCGCTGAGTCGGCCATGCAGCTGGCCTGAGGCGGGTGACTCGCAGGTTCCAAGGCCGCCCGGTCACGGCCGGGTATCCACCAGCTTCAGGTCCGCTTGCGCACGTTCACTCAGGAACGGCCCGAGGAAATCGACGAAGGCCGATGCCGCCGGCGTCAGCGAGCGCGTCGTCGGCAGGTAGATCGACATCTCGCGTATCACCTCCGGTTCTTCGATGCGTCGCATCACCAGCCCGAAGGCATGTGCCAGCACACCGACGTAGGCCGGACACAAGGTGACGGCGAGGTCGGCTGCGGCCAGTCCCAGCGCCGTCGACAGATGGGTGACCGTATGGCTGGGCGTGAAATGCCGGTCGGGGGGAAGCGCGTGCAAGGCCTTGGCGACGTGGGTGGCGTAGTCGTGGCTGGCGACCACGCTCGGATGCCTGGCCAGGGCGGCCCAGGTGATCTTCTTGCGGCGCGCCAGCGGATTGCTGGCCGCGCACCACAGCACCCAGGGCGTTTCGTACAGGCTCACGCGGCGCACGCTTTCGCCGGTGGCGCGGTCGGGACCGACGGCGATATCCACATGGTCACCCTCGACCGCACCGACCAGTTCTTCCACGGCGCAGTCGACCAGCCTTACCTGCACGCGCGGTTTGCTCTTGCGGTAGGCGGCGATGGCCTGCGGCATCAGGGCACTGGCCACGAACAGCGGCGCGGCCACGCGTACTACGCCGGTGGTCTTGTTCTTGACGTCCTGCGCCGTGAGCATGGCCACGCCCAGCTCGCGCAGTACGCGCTCGGCCGCCGGCCGGAACTCGCGTCCCGCCTTGGACAGGGCCACTCGCCGCGTGGTGCGGTCGAACAGCGGGAAGCCGACTTCTTCCTCCAGTTCCTTGATCACCAGGCTGATGGCGCCGGCGGTCAGGTGAAGGCGCTTGGCCGCGAGATTGAAGCTCTCGGTGTCAGCCACGGTCAGGAAGGCGCGCAGTTGCTTGATGGTCAGGTTCATCGTTATATCGAATAAAAGATATCAATACTTCGTATTCTTTAGCAAAGCTCAATAATAGGCGAAAAGAACTCGCTTGTTGTGCCGTCGAGGGCTCACTACCATCCTCGTCACTGAGCCGCAAGAGCGAGGCAGGCAGGAGACAAGGTGAGCGAGAACGACGACAACATGGTGTGTGAAGAGCTGGGCGGCGAGGCATTCCATGCCGATCGCTGGCTCGCTGCGATACAGGACCGCATCCGCACCGCCGCGCGCCTGGGGCAGGCCCTGGCCATCGAGGGTGCCGGCACGCGCCGTGGTTTCGCCGGCCTGCCTGTGGGGGAAAGCCTGTCGCTGCAAGCCTATCGCGGCATCGTCCACTATGAACCCGATGACCTGGTCATCACCGTGCGTGCCGGCACGCCACTGGCCGAGATCGACCGGGTCCTGGCGCAGCGCGGGCAGATGCTGGGATTCGAGCCGCCGGCCCCCAGCGGGGCGACTATCGGCGGCGCCGTGGCGCTGGGCTGGTCCGGCCCGCGCCGGCCCTTCGCAGGTGCCTTGCGCGATCATTTGCTGGGTGTACGCATGCTCGACGGAATGGGGCGCGAGCTGCGCTTCGGCGGGCAGGTAGTCAAGAACGTGGCGGGCTTCGATGTGGCGCGCCTGATGGCCGGCAGCCTCGGCATCCTGGGGCCGTTGCTGGAAGTCTCGCTGCGCGTGATTGCGCGTGCGCCGGTGGAGCTGACCACGCTGCTGGCGGTGTCGCCGCGACAGGCACTGCAGATCCTGCGCAGCTTGCCCAGCGGCCCCGGCCTCCTGAGTGCGGCAGTCCATGTCGATGGCTGTCTCCATTTGCGCAGCAGCGGGTCGGCCCATGGGGTGCGTAGCTTCCTGGCGCGCCAGGGCGGGGAGCTGCTGGATGCGCAGGCCTCACAATCGTTCTGGCAAGCCTTCACCCAGCAGACCCATTCCTTCTTCCAGCCGCCTGAGGGCGACGTCGGCGACGGCGCCGCGCGCTTGCGCCTGTGGCGCGTCTCGGTACGCCCGGGGTCACCCGAGATGGATCTGCACCCGGTCGTGACCAGTGCCATCGACTGGGCCGGCGCCCTGCGCTGGGTCTGGGCGCCAGTGACGGCCGGGCAGGAAATCGCCGGCTGGGCGCGCGCGCACGGCGGCCATGCCAGCCTGTGGGCCCATGGCACGGCCGGGGAGCGTCGCGACGGGGTATTCGGACCATTGCCGCCCGCCGTGATGGCGCTGCATGGGCGGCTCAAGCACGTGTTCGATCCGCGCGGGATCTTCAACGTCGGCCGCATGTATCCACCCTTCTGAAGACAGGCAATCCCATGCGAGTCGAATTCGATCAATGGATGACCGGCAGCGCCGCCGCGGCGGATGCCGAACGCATCCTCTCCTCCTGCGTGCATTGCGGTATCTGCACCTCGGTATGTCCGACCTACGACGTGCTGGATCATGAACTGGACAGCCCGCGCGGTCGCATCTACCTGATCCGCGACATGCTGCAGGGCGCACCTGTGAGCGAGCGCACGCGCGACCACCTGGACCGTTGCCTGGGCTGTCGGGCCTGCGAACCGGCTTGTCCATCGGGCGTGGAATATGGACAGCTGATCGATATCGGCCGCCAGCAGGTCGAGTTGCGTGTCCCGCGCACGGCCTTCGATCGTAGCAGGCGCGCCCTGTTGCGGCGTGCCTTGAAAGCCGCCGCTTGCTGGGGGCGGCCTTGCGGATGGGGTGGGCCTTGCGCCGATGGTTGCCGGCGCGGTTGCGCGCGCAGATCCCGGTGCGTCCGGCGCCGCCCCCGGCCTGGCCGCAGACCCGGCATGCACGCCGCGTCCTGACCCTGGGCGGTTGTGTGCAGGGGGCCGTGGCGCCCGGCTACGATGTCGCCCTGGCGCGCATCCTCGACCGCTTCGGGGTAGCGCTGGTACAAGTCGGCGGTACCGGCTGCTGCGGGGCCATCAGCCAGCACCTGGGCGCGCCCGCGGAGGCGGCGCAGGCCATGCGCCGCAACATCGATGCCTGGTGGCCATTGATCGAGGCCGGGGCCGAGGCCATCGTCCTCAGCTCCAGCGGCTGCGGCAGCATGGTCGAGGACTACGCCCACCTGCTCAAGGATGATCCCGACTATGCCGCCAAGGCCAGGCGCGTGAGCGCGCTGCTGCGCGATCCGGTGGAGCTGGTCGGCGCCCTGTGGGGTTGCGCCGACCTGGCGCTGGCCCCGCTGGCGGACGAGCAGCAGACACTGGCGTTCCATCCCCCCTGCAGCCTGCAACATGGCATGCGCCTCAAGGGCCGGGTCGAGTTGCTGCTGCAACGGGCCGGCTACCGGCTGGCACCCGTCAAGGACGGCCATCTGTGCTGCGGGTCGGCCGGTACCTATTCCATCCTGCAGCCGGCGCTGGCGGACGAACTCGGCCAGAGGAAGCTGGCCAAGCTGATGGCGGGCCAACCGCAGGCGATCGCGTCGGCCAATGTCGGCTGCATCCTGCACCTGCAAAAGAACAGCCCGGTGCCGGTCAGGCACTGGCTGGAACTGCTGGCCGAACGTTTGCCGCAGGAGCCGGCATGAAGCCGCGCGAATTCATCGATGCACTGTGTGCCATCGTCGGTCCGCAGTGGGTTTTGAGCGATCCCGAGACGGTCGCGCCCTACGAGTGCGATGCCCTGTTCCATCTGCAGCAGCGACCGCTGGCCGTGGTCTTGCCTGGCAGCGAGGAGGAGGTGGCGGCCCTGGTCGCGCTGTGTGTGCGGGCCGGTATCGCACTGGTGCCGCGTGGCGCCGGCACCAGCCTGTCGGGCGGCGCCACGCCGGTTGCCG
The DNA here is from genome assembly GCF_044745245.1 of Herbaspirillum sp. NPDC087042. NCBI lineage: Bacteria > Pseudomonadati > Pseudomonadota > Betaproteobacteria > Burkholderiales > Oxalobacteraceae > Herbaspirillum > Herbaspirillum sp. NPDC087042. The sequence continues at coordinate 256,690 of NZ_JBIUZW010000002.1, forward strand.
AGGGGATCGTGATGGCCATGAACCGCCTCCGGCAACTGATGGTCGATCCGCTGGCCCGGCAGGCGCTGGCGCAACCGGGGGTGCGCAATATCGTGGTCTCGCAGGAGGCGGCGGGTGAGGGCCTGTTCTTCGCCCCTGACCCCTCCAGCCAGGTGGCCTCGACCATCGGCGGCAATATCGCCGAGAACGCCGGCGGGGTGCATTGCGTGAAGTATGGCCTGACGGTCCACAACCTGGCCGGCCTGCGCATGGTCGGCGGCGAGGGGCAGGTACTGGCGCTGGGCGAGGGCAGCCTGGACCAGCCCGGACTGGACCTGCTGGCGCTGGTTTGCGGGTCCGAGGGTTTGCTGGGACTGGTGACCCAGGCACGCCTGCGACTGTTGCCCACGCCGCAGGCGGTGCGCGTGTTGCTGGGATTCTTTCCCGACATCGAGGCGACCTGCGACGCGGTCTCGCGCATCATCGCCGCCGGCATCGTTCCGGCCGGGCTGGAAATCATGGACCAGGCTTCGCTGCAGGCCGCCCATCGCTACTCGCCGATACTGGCCTTGCGCATCGAGGCCGCTGGCGCGCTGCTGTGCGAGCTCGATGGCGAAGCCGATGATATCGAGGAGGCGACCACGCAGATCCGCACCATCTTCCGTGCGCTCGGCGTGATCGAGACCCGGCAGGCCGATGACGAGACGCAGCGCACCCAGCTGTGGGCAGCACGCAAGAATGTGCTGCCGGCCTTGCTGCGCAGTGCCAGTGATCTCTATGTCGCCGATTGCACCGTGCCGCGCCGCGTCCTGAGCCGGGTACTCCAGCGCATCATGGCGCTCTCGGACGAGCACGGTATCGCCGTGGCGCAGAGCTTCCACGCCGGTGACGGCAACCTGCATCCGGTGCTGTTCTATGACAGCGCCGTGGCGGGAGAGGAAGAACGCGCGCTGCGCCTGGCCGACGCCATCCTGCGGGAAGTGCTGGCCGAGGGCGGCACCGTCAGTGGCGAACATGGCATCGGCAGCGAGAAGCTGCATGGCATGTGCTGGCAATTCTCGGCGGATGAACTGGACCTGTTCCATCGCCTGCGCGCCGCCTTCGATCCACATGGCCTGTTCAATCCCGGCAAGGCCATCCCGACCCTGCACCGCTGCGCCGAGTTCGGCGCCATGCAGGTGGCGCGCGACGCGCTGCCTTTCCCCGAGCTACCCCGATTTTAACGACCGACCTTTGATGGGAGAAACCAAGCATGTCAGATCTCTTCGATAACCCCATGGGCCTGTGCGGCTTCGAATTCGTCGAGTTCGCCTCGCCCACGCCGGGTGTGCTGGAGCCGCTGTTCGAGAAGCTGGGCTTCGTGGAAGTGGCGCGCCATCGTTCCAAGGATGTCTCGCTGTATCGCCAGGGCGGTATCAACTTCATCATCAATCGCGACAGCAGCAGCCAGGCGGGCTACTTCGCCGCCGAACATGGCCCCTCCGCCTGCGGCCTGGCCTTCCGCGTGCGCGATTCGCATCATGCCTATCGCCGTGCATTGGAGTTGGGGGCGCAGCCGGTGGATATCCCGACCGGACCGATGGAATTGCGCCTGCCCGCCATCCGTGGCATCGGCGGCGCGCCGCTGTACCTGATCGACCGCTACGAGGAGGGCAAGTCCATCTATGACGTCGATTTCGAATTCCTGCCGGGTGTGGAGCGCCATCCGCGCGGCCATGGTTTCAGCGTGGTCGATCACCTGACCCACAATGTCTATCGCGGTCGCATGACCTACTGGGCCGACTTCTACGGCAAGCTGTTCAATTTCCGGGAGATTCGCTACTTCGACATCCAGGGCGAATACACCGGTCTCGCCTCCAAGGCCATGACCGCTCCCGATGGCCTGATCCGCATTCCCCTGAACGAGGAAGCCAGGCAGGGCGGCGGCCAGATCGAGGAATTCCTGATGCAGTTCAATGGCGAGGGCATCCAGCACATCGCCCTGCTGACCGACAACCTGCTGGAAGCGATCGACCAACTGCAGCTGGCGGGCATCCCGCTGCTGACCTCGCCCAATGCGCAGTACTACGACAACCTGGAAAAACGCCTGCCCGGTCACGGCCAGCCGGTCGATGCGCTGCAGGCGCGCGGCATCCTGCTTGATGGCAGCACCGAAGGCGGCTCGCCGCGCCTGTTGCTGCAGATCTTTTCCGAGCCTCTGCTGGGGCCGGTGTTCTTCGAATTCATCGAGCGCAAGGGCAACTATCGCGAAGGTTTCGGCGAGGGCAACTTCAAGGCCTTGTTCGAATCGCTGGAGCGCGACCAGATCCAGCGCGGTGTGCTGGCGACTGAAAAATAAGCAGCAAAAAATATAAATTTTTATCAACAGAGAGTGAACGCGCCATCCGACACAGATCGCGGGGCGCTTCCGGCATGACAAGGAGACTAGCGTGAGTACGATCGCATCCGGACTGGCAAGCGCCGCAGATGAGGACTTCGAGAACAAGACCTATGCCAGGGTGACCTGGCGCCTGATCCCCTTCCTGTTCCTGTGCTACGTGGTGGCCTACCTCGACCGCGTCAACGTCGGCTTCGCCAAGCTGCAGATGCTGGGCAGCCTGCAATGGAGCGACAGCATCTATGGCCTGGGCGCGGGATTGTTCTTCGTCGGGTATTTCCTCTTCGAGGTCCCCAGCAACCTGCTGCTGTACCGCTATGGTGCGCGGCGCTGGATCGCCCGCATCATGATCAGCTGGGCCATCCTGTCGGCAATGACGGCCTTCGTGACCACGCCCACGGCCTTCTATGTCGTGCGTTTCCTGCTGGGCGTGGCCGAGGCGGGCTTCTTCCCCGGCATCATCCTCTACCTGACCTACTGGTATCCGGCGCGCCGGCGCGGCAAGATCACGGCCCTGTTCATGACCGCCATCCCGATCTCGGGCGTGGTCGGCGGGCCGCTCTCGGGCTGGATCCTCGGCTCCTTCGGCAGCACCGGCCATGGCTGGGCCGGCTGGCAATGGCTGTTCCTGCTGGAGGCGTTGCCCTCGCTGATCGTCGGCATCGTCGTCCTGTTCTATCTGGATGACAGTATCCGCGGCGCGAGCTGGCTCGATGAAGACGAGAAGGCCATCCTGGAAAGAAATATCCGCAGTGATGCCGCCGGCAAGCTGGATCATTCGGTACGCGCGGCCTTCTCCAATGGCAAGGTATGGATCATGTGCGCCATCTACTTTGCCTGCGCCATGGGCAACTACGGCATCAGTTTCTGGCTGCCCTCGCTGATCCAGGCTGCCGGCATCAAGAACCTGCTGTCGGTGGGCCTGCTCTCGGCGATTCCCTTCGCGGTCGGCGCGGTCTCCATGGTGTTGTTCGCCCGCAGTGCCGACCGCCAGCTGGAGCGACGCTGGCACCTGGCCGTGGCCATGTTCATCGGTGCGGTCGGACTGACGCTGAGTGCCTGGTTCGGCAATCAGGCCGGGCTTGCCATTGCCGCGCTGTCCTTTGCCTCGGCCGGCATCATGTCGCTGGCACCGCTATTCTGGAGCCTGCCCACGGCCTTCCTGGGCGGTGCGGCAGCGGCCACCGGTATCGCGCTGATCAATTCCGTGGCCAACCTGGCGGGTTTCGTCAGTCCCTTCCTGATCGGCTGGGTCAAGGACCAGACCCATAGCACCAGCATCGGCCTGTATGTGCTTGCCGGCGTGCTGGTGGCGGGCGCCGCCATCGTGATCGGCGCTGTTCCCGCCAGGCTGGTGAACAAGTAGGCGCGGACCGGGCGTCAACACATCATCACGACAAGGAGGACTGGACATGCAAACTGGACGACGACGCTTCATGCAACAGGGGGCGGGATTGGCTGCGGGACTCGGGTCGCTTGGCGGGCCGGTATGGGCGGCGCCGGAACAGGCGCAAGAGCGTCGTGCCATCACGCTGGATACGCCGGGAGGTCCCATTCGCGGAGCCGCCGATGACCAGGTGCTGGCCTTCAAGGGCATACCCTATGCCCTGCCGCCGACGGGCGCCTTGCGCTTTCGTGCGCCGCAGCCGCATCCCGCCTTCGACCGGCCCTGCAATGCTTTCGCCTTCGGGCCGGCGCCGATGCAGCCGGAGCGCTTGCTGGCCAAGAGCGGGCGCAAGTTCATCGGCGATGCCTTGCCCTCGGAGGATTGCCTCTATCTCAATGTCTGGGCGCCGGCGACACCGGGACCGCATCCCGTCTTCGTCTGGATCTATGGCGGCAGCAATATCTACGGCGCCACCAGCCAGCCGATCTACGACGGCGCGCAATTCGCCAGGGATGGCGTGGTCTGCGTCACCATCGGCTATCGCGTGGGGGCCTTCGGTTTCCTGGAATTGGGCGAGTTGCTGGGTGAGGCGTATCACGGCTCGGGCAACAATGCACTGCGTGACCAGGTGCTGGGCCTGGAATGGGTACGGGACAACATCCGGGCCTTCGGTGGCGACCCTGGCCGCGTCACCGTGGGGGGCGAATCGGCGGGCGGCAAGAATGTATCGGCCCTGCTGGGATTGCCGGCAGCGCGTGGTCTGTTCCAGCAAGCCGTGATCCAGAGCGGTGGCGCGCTCACCACGCATGCCCTGGATGAGGCACACAAGGTGGCGCGCCTGTTCGGCGAGCAGTTGCAGCAACAGGCGGGCAGGGGGGCGTTGCGCGAGTTGCTGCTGGGCCGTCCGGCCGGGCAACTGATGAAGGCACAGATCGCGGCAACGAGCGCCTACACGCGCAACTTCGCCTTCCGCGCGGTGATCGATGGCAGCTACCTGACGCGTTCGCCGCAGGCCAGCCTGGAGCAGGGGGCATCGCGCCATCTGCGCCTGCTGATGGGAAGCAACCGCGACGAGGCGCTGATCTTCTTCCGCCCGGAATTGCTGGCGGCCTATCGTCAGGGCGAGAGCGGCACGGCAGCCATCCTCTCCAGGGAAATGGCGCAGCTCGATGTGGCGGCCATGGACAGCATGGCGCAGCGCTACCGGCAGGCCTTCCCGGAGCAGCATGATTTCCTGCGGCGTATCCAGCTATTGAGCGCGGAAGAATACTGGGTGCCGATGCTGCGCCTGGCCGAAGCGCATGTGGGCAATGGCGGCGAGGGCTACCTGTATCGCTTCGACCAGGAGTCGGCCGAGGAACCCTTCCGTGGTTTCGCCGTGCATGCCTCGGACCTGCCCATCGTCTGGTCGAATTTCCAGGAACCCTTCCTGGAGATGCTCTACCGGCCCACCCCCTCGCTCCGCGATTTTTCCCGGATGGTGCACCAGGCCTGGGTGGCCTTCATCCGCGACGGCAAGCCGGCCCACGCAACGCTGCCGTCCTGGCCGCGCTACCAGCTGGCGCAGCGGCCGACCATGCTGTTGGCGGCCGGCGCGAACCGGGTGGTGGCCGATCCGGCGGGCGAACAACGACGTCTGTGGCGGGGCGTGCTCTAGCGCGCTTTCTCAGTTCGGGGTGGCCAGCAGCTCCTGTAGCGCCTGGTTTTCTTGCTGCATGGTCTGTGACAGTTCCACGGCCAGGAATTCGATGAAGGCGCGCACCGCCGGCACCAGTCCGCGTCGCGAGGGAAACACCGCATGCAGCTGGTGTGCCGGCGCCCGGTGCTGCGGCAGCGGCGCCACCAGCGCGCCATCGCGGATCGCCTGGTGGCAGACGTTGAAGGGCAGCACGGCCAGGCCGGCGCCGCCGATGGCCGCAGCCATCATCAGGTGCACGTCATCGGTCTGCAGCGCCGGGACATAGTCGATCGCGGCCACTTCGCCGTCCGGCCCATGCAGCCGCCAGCAGGACGGCTCGCCCGGCATGCCGCCGGGGCCGAGTCCGCGCAGGCCCTGCAGCGAGGCGATGCCAGCGAAGGGACCATGGGCGCGGATGAAGGCCGGGCTGGCCGTGAGGATCTGCTGGCTGGCGCCGAAGGTACGCACCACCAGGTTGGAGTCTTCCAGCGTGCTGCGCACCCGCATGGCCACATCGAAACCCTCGCCGATCACATCGACCCGCCGGTTGCTCAATTCCAGTTCCAGCCGGACATCGGGGTGGGTCGTCATGAAACGCGCCAGCAGCGGCGCCAGGAAGATATGCGCCACGCCCATCGGGGAGCTTACCCGCAGGCGTCCGGCCGGCCTGGCTCCCGCATGTTCGGTCACTTCCACCGCCGCGCGCGCGGCATTGGTCATGGCTTCGCAATGGGTGAAGAAGGCCGAGCCCACATCGGTGACGCGCACCACCCGCGTGGAACGTTGCAGCAGCCGCACGCCCAGTCGCTGCTCCAGTTCGGCCACGCGCCGGCTGATGCGCGACTTGGGCATGTTCAATGCCCGCGCTGCCGCGGAGAAACTGCCGTGCACCACCACGGCGGCAAACAGGGCCAGGTCATTGAGATCTTCCATGGAGGACGCTGCCTTGAAGGGAAGACTTGATTATAGGGGCTGGATTGTCCTATGGATGGAACGATCTGGTGCAGCGGCGGCGACTAGTGGCACACGCGGGCGATGGGTATCGTGAGCCCGTGCTTTTCCATTTTTCCTTTTCCCTTTTCCCTTTTTCCGAAAGGTCCTTGCCATGAAGATCCTCCATCTCGACTCCAGCATCCTCGGTGAAGCCTCGGCCTCGCGCGTACTCAGCGCCGCCGTGGTCGAGGAGCTGCTCGCCCTGCATCCGACCGCCCAGGTGAGCGTGCGTGATCTGGCCCAGACACCCATCACCCACCTGGATGGCGCCATTGCCGCTGGCTTTCGCCAGCCCGGCACGGTCGCCGAGGATCCCGCCGTGCGCGCCGAACACGCGCTCTCCGAGACCCTGGTGAGCGAATTGCTGGACAGCGACGTGATCGTGCTGGGTGTGCCGATGTACAACTTTTCTATCCCCAGCCAGCTGAAGGCCTGGCTCGATCGCATTGCCCAGCCGGGCCGCACCTTCCGCTATACCGAGAACGGCCCCGTCGGCCTGTCCGGCGACAAGGCGGTGATCGTGGCTTCCACGCGCGGCGGCATGTATTCCAGCGGGCCGGCGCAGGTGATGGATCACCAGGAGTCCTACCTGAAGGCCTTCTTCGGTTTCCTCGGTATCCAGCGCGTGCGCTTCGTGCGCGCCGAATTGCTGACCAAGGGGGCCGAGCTGCGCAGCAAGTCCATGCGCGAGGCACTCGATGGCGTTGCAGTCGTCGTCGCCGGTCTGTTTGCAAACTGATTTGCCGATTCCCCTGATCGACTGCCCTGGAGAGAACATCATGATCTATGCCATCCTGCTGACCTACACGCGCCCCATCGAGGAAGTCAACCAGCACCTCGAACCCCACAAGGCCTGGCTGGTGGAGAACGTCCGGCAGGGCCGGGTGATCTTCGCCGGCCCGCTGGAATCGAAGACCGGAGGCATGGTGCTGGCCTGCTGCGCCGACCGCGACGCCCTTGACGCGATGATGGCAGAGGATGCCTTCATCCTCCACAAGGTGGCCAGCTACCAGGCCCATGCCTGCGCACCGGCGCTGGCGTCGGCGGAGTTCCCGGCACATTGGGCGAGCGATGCAAAGTTCATCTGAGCCACGGGCGGCACGCTATGCCGCCACCCACTGCGCATGCCGGCCGAACCATACCGTCAGGAATTCTACAAAGGCGCTGACCTTGGCCGAGAGATTGGCCCGCTCCGGATAGACCGCATAGACATCGGCGCTGGGCAGCGCCCATTCCCTGAGCACCGGCACCAGCTGTCGTGATTGCAGGTGCTCGTGGATATCCCACTGCGAGCGCATCAGGATGCCGAAGCCACTCCTCGCCCAGAGCACGCCGACTTCGCCGTCATTGGTGCTGAGGCCACCGCGCACCTTGATCGTCTCGACCTTGTTGCCGCGCTGCAGGTGCCAGGTGCCATAGGCGGCATCGCTCTCGCGCAGGATGATGCACTGGTGGCTTTGCAGGTCGCGCGGTTGCGTGGGCGTTCCGGCCGCCTTCAGGTAGGCCGGGGCGGCGCACAGCAGGCGCCTGTTGCTGACGATCTTGCGCGCCACCAGGCGCGAGTCCGGCACCGTGCCGAACCAGATGCCGATATCGAAGGCCTGGTCGGCCAGGTTCACGCTGCGGTCGGTCAGCTCCAGCTGGACCTCGACCTCGGGATACTGGCGCGCGAAGGCGACGATGGCGGGGGCGATATGCCGCCGGCCGAAACCGAAGGTGGCATTGACGCGCAGCTTGCCGCGCGGTGAGCCGCGACTGCTGGAGACACGCTTTTCCAGTTCATTGAGTTCGTCGAGGATGCGCGCGCCGGTCTCCAGGTAGACCTCGCCTTCATGGGTGACGCTGATGCGGCGCGTGGTGCGGTTGAGCAGGCGCACGCCCAGGCGCTTTTCCAGCTGCGCCAGCCGCGCCGTCACCGCCGGTGGCGTCACGCCGATATCGCGCGCCAGCGCGGCCAGCGAACCGTGCTTGACCAGCCGGGTAAAGAATTCAAGGTCGGAGAGCTTGTCCATTGCGGATCATTCCAGAATATTGCCGTCAATTATTCATTTCAGATTAATGATGGATTACGTTCATGTTTATTATGAACATCCAATTCATTATTACACTTCCGCTTGTCAATTCCCATGCCCCCACCAGCGCTGTGCGGGCATGCGCAGGACTGACCAAGGCAACGCTGCGCCGGTCGGCGCAGATCGAGACGATCCGGTCGCTGGACACCTACCCATAACAATCACGTCCAGTGGCCATCCCAACAGGAGACACCATGAAATCCTTCGCCATGGACAAAGAGAACGGCAAGCCCGGTCTTGCGTCCACCCTGCTGCAATACCGTATCGGCCCCTTGCCGGTGCCGGTCTTCCTGGTGCTGGCGGCCATCACCGTGCTGGCCGCACTGAACCGCAAATTGCCCAACGACATGATCGGCGGCTTCGCCGTGCTGATGTTGCTGGGATTCCTGCTGGGCGAGGTGGGCTCGCGCATTCCGGTGCTGCGGCACATCGGCGGGTCGGCCATCCTCTGCCTGTTCGTCCCCTCGGCGCTGATCGGCTACGACCTGCTGCATGCCGACATGCTCAGGGCCCTGACCACCACCATGAAGACCGCCAACCTGCAGTACTTCTACATCGCCTGCCTGGTGGCCGGCAGCATCCTGGGCATGAATCACCGGGTGCTGGTGCAGGGCTTCATGCGCATGTTCCTGCCGCTGCTGGTGGGCACCATCGCCGCCGTGGTCGTGGGCATGCTGGTGGGGCTGGCCTTCGGCTACAGCCCGATGCATACCTTCTTCTTCATCATCGTACCCATCGTGGGTGGAGGCATCGGTGAAGGCATCCTGCCACTGTCGATCGGCTATGCGGAAATCCTCGGACGTTCGCAGGATGGCCTGATCGCCATGATGGTGCCGGCCGCACTGGTGGGCAACGTGGTGGCGATCCTCTCCAGCGGCATCCTGAAATGGCTGGGCGAGAAGCGTCCCGGCATCAGCGGCAATGGGGTGCTGGTGCGCAGTGGCGACGACCAGACGCTGCTGCACAACGAGCACATCGATGCGCCGCTGAACCTGAGCCTGATGGGCGCGGGGCTGCTGATCAGTTGCGCCTTCTTTATCCTGGGTTCGCTGCTCTCGCTCTATACCGGCATCCCCGGCCCCATCCTGATGATCGTCGCAGCGGCCCTGCTCAAGGTCAGCCGGGTAGTGCCACCGTCCATGGAACTGGGCGCCTACCAGATGTACAAGTTCGTCTCCTCCAACCTGACCTTCGCGATCCTGGTCGGCCTGGGCGCGCTGTTCGTCTCGTGGAAGGACCTGGCGCATTCGTTTTCGCTGGCCTATGTGGCCATCTGCGCCAGTGCCGTGGTGGCGCTGGTGCTCTCGGGCTACCTGGTGGGCAAATGGCTCAACATGTATCCGGTGGAGTCGGCCATCGTCACGGCTTGCCACAGCGGCCTGGGTGGCACCGGCGATGTGGCGATCCTGTCGGCCGCCAATCGCATGGGACTGATGCCCTTCGCGCAGATCTCCACCCGCATCGGTGGGGCGCTGATGGTGGTGCTAGCGACGCTGCTGCTGAAGTGGTTCCATTAGGAAATTAGGCGTCGGGCAGGATCTCGGTCAGCGACAGGATGGCCTGCGCCACCTCGGCGATGCGCCGGTTCTGGTTCATGGCGTGCTTGCGCAGGAGGCGGTAGGCGCTTTCTTCGTTCAAGCCCTGCTTCATCATCAGCACGCCCTTGGCGCGTTCGATGAGCTTGCGTTCTTCCAGGCTCTCGCGCACGGTGGCCAGCTCCTGGGTCAGGTTCTGCAGCCGCTCGGACTGGGTGCGCAGGATATCGACGATGGAGTGCGCCAGGTGCGGGCCGACACCGGCGTCCAGCCCGGGCGCGAAGGATTCCAGCGAGGCCAGCGGATCGACGGGTTCCTGCTGGCCCGGCAGCAGCGCCTGGTCGTCCAGCCCCTTTTGCAGTTCCACGATCTTGTCCCGGCACTGGGTCTGTACATAGCCGGCCAGGTGGATCTCGACCTGGTGCAGGCCGTCCATGCGCAGGGAGCAGCAGCGGTACCAGTCCTCGGCCAGTTCCGCATCCAGCGGGCGTTCGTGGCTGGTCAGCAGCTTGCGGCGCAGGCGTTCCAGTTCGGCCAGCGGCAGCGTGGCCTGCATGGCAGTCCATTCGTTGCGGAAACCTTCGGCGAAGGACTCGAAGCGGCGCAGCGCCTGCTCCTGCATCTCGATCTGGTATTCGATGGTCTGTTCCTGCTCGCGCGTGATCTTGCCCGAGGCAAAGGCCGCTGCGCCGGCGGCGCGCTCGCGGCCGGCGAATTCCTTGCCCTGCATCAGGTTGAACAGCGCCACCAGCAGGCGCGAGATCTGCGGATCGACGGCCACGTCGGCGGCCTCGAAGACCAGCGCCAGCAAGGCGCCGACCAGGGTCTTGAAACGTTCGTAGCTCTGGGCGGCGGTGATGGTCAGGGCCGAGATGTCGGCGCGCAACTGTGGCAGTCCGGCCAGCGCATGCAGGGAAAAGGCAATGCGGGTGTAGAGGCGGGCGCCGTTGCTCAAGGCATTGTCGTGTTCGGTCGATTGCAGCCAGGCATTGAATTCCTGCTGGGCCGCTTCGCTGGCGGCTACCCGTTCCTGGCGCTGGGCGGCGTCGCGCTCGCCGCGCGAGCCCAGGTAGATGTTGGAGACGCCGCGTTCCTGCTGCAGGCAGTGGATCAGCTTGCCCACGGTCAGCACCAGCTCGCAGGTGCGCGCCAGGCGTTGTAGTTCTTCCACCTCGCAGCGGCGGGCGGTGATCAGGTAGTTGAGGACGTTGTTCATGGTCGGGGCTGCAAAGAGGGATCTGCCGGAGGGCAAGCAAGAGTCATGCTAACGGGAAATGCACAATGCGTGATTTTCTCGTGAAACCCGCTCGCCGGGAAGCCGGCATGGACCCCTTATGCCAGCACCGCCACGCTTTCACCCACCAGCCGTCCGATCAGATCGGTATCGGGCGTGGCCGCCAGCGCGCGGGCGGCATTCTGGCGACCGGTGGCCAGCAGCGTGTCACCGGTGATGGTGTACTCGCTATGGCAGGCCGGGCAGTAGAGTGCATCGCCGTCGCGGGCCTGGCGCGGTCGCACCACGATGGGGCCGCACATGGTGCAGCATTGCAGCGGGATGCCCTGGTCGCTGTGGCCGACGATATGCGCCAGCGCCGGGTTGTCGGCCAGGCCGATGAAGCGCCGACCCAGTTCGGCGTCGAACTGGCGACCGAGTTCTTCTTCGATGATCTCCATGGCGCGGGCGATGGGCATGCCGTTGCGGTAGGGGCGGCTGCTGGTCATGGCATCGAAGGCGTCGCAGATGCCGACGATGCGGGCCACCAGCGGGATCTCGTGGCCGCGCCGGCCATACGGGTAGCCGCGCCCGTCCGGTGTCTCGTGGTGCAGCAGGATGGCATCTTCGGCCAGGGCGGCCAGCGGATGGCCGGCCAACATGCGCTGGCCGATTTCCGGATGGGTCTTGATGACGGCGTACTCGGCCTCATCGAGCCGGCCCTTCTTGCCCAGTACCGCGTCGGGAATGCCGATCTTGCCCAGGTCGTGCAGGAAGGCGCCGATGGCAATGCGCGCGACCGTGGCGGCATCCAGCCCGGCGGCCTCGGCCAGCAGCCGCGACAGACGTGCCACGCGCCACAGGTGCCCACCGGTATAGGGATCGCGCGCCTCGACCGCCCAGGCCAGCAGATACAGGCTGAACAACAGTTGTTCATCGGGGGAAGACGCAGCGTTCCGCGAGGTGGCCGGGGAGCGGCGGGTGGCGCGCTGCCACAGGGAAAGCAGGTTCATGCGGGCTCCGGATCAACAGTGAATGGGTCGTGGACATGGGCGACCTGCCTGAGGACACGTCGCCCTAGCCATTCGCTGGGGCCGCCGGTCCGGTTACAGTCCGCGTAAAAAATATTGTTCGACATTTTCCCTCAATCCCTGTAACCCTGACAGCCTGACCGGCGAATTTGGGGGGCAGACGGACGCAGTGTTGCGACCGTCGCATCCATGCCGGGCAATCCCGGTGACGCAATCGCACCGTGGCCTGTCGGTCACGCGGAGGGGACAACGATGTCGCACGCAGGGGAATTGACGGAATTCATGGCACAGACCTTCGAGGAGGCCTTCAGGCTGCATGCCGCCGGTCAACTGGCCGAGGCCGAGCAGGAATATCGCGTCCTGCTGGAGCTCGATGCCGACCATGCGGCGGCGCTGCATTACCTGGGCATCCTGATGCACCAGGATGGCCGCCACGACGAGGCGCTGGCCAGCCTGCAGCAGGCGGCAGTGCTGGCGCCGCAACAGGCTGACTGGTGCAATGACCAGGGCAACGTGCTGTTTGCCTGTCGGCGCTACGGCGAGGCTGTGGCCGCCTATCGGCAGGCGCTGGCGTTGCGTCCCGATGATGCGCAGTTCTGGAACAATTGCGGCGCTGCCCTGCGCGAGCAGGGCCAGCATGCCGAGGCGATCCAGGCCTTGCTGCGCGCCCTTGAACTGGCGCCGCAGCTGGCGCCGGCCATGCTGCAACTGGCGGCGCTCTACGAGCAAACCGGTGAGCGCATGCAGGCCTCGCGCTACCAGTGCCAGGCTTACGTATTGCCGCCGCACGAGGGCAAGTCGCCCGAGATGCTGGCCATTTCCTATTATTTTCTGGGCCAGGTCGATGAGGCGGCCCAGGTGTGCCGGCAATGGCTGGCCGACGAGCCGGCCAATCCGGTGGCGCGCCACATGCTTGACGCCTACGCCGGCGCACCGGTGACCTCGGCCTCGCAGGACTACGTCGCCAGGCGCTTCGACGACTACGCCGACAACTTCGACCACAACCTGGTGGGCAACCTGGAATACCGAGGCCCGCAGATCCTGGCGCGCCTGCTGGAGGGCGCCATGGGGCCGGCCAGGGCCGCAGGCGACATCCTCGACGTTGGCTGTGGCACCGGCCTGTGCGCACCGGTACTGGCGCCCCGCGCGCGCCGGCTCGACGGCGTGGACCTGTCGGCCAACATGTTGCGCCATGCGCGCGAACGGGGCAGCTACCATCATCTGGCCCAGGTCGAGGCCAGCGACTGGATGGAAGGGCAGGGCGGGCAATACGACCTGATCGCCGCCTGTGACGTGGTGATCTATTGCGGCGGACTGGAGCGTTTCTTTGCAGCGGCACGGCATGCCCTGCGCGATGGCGGCTATTTCTTCTTCACCGCCGAGACGGCGGAGGTGGACGACGATATCGCCGGGCAGGGTTACTTCCTGCACCCCAGCGGTCGCTTCCGCCATCGGCGCGATTACCTGGAGCGGGGTTTGCGCGCCGCCGGCTTTCATGTGGCCATCATGCAGGAGGAGAGCCTGCGCGTGGAAATGCAGCAGCCGGTGCCTGGCCTGGTGGTCTTGGCCGGCGTCTGAGTGCATCGACCTGCTTGCCAGTCCCGGAGGGCGCGCTAAAATGCGCCAGCCACGCACGTTGCCGCACGAGGCGGCCAGTGCAACGATACAGGGAGCGGCAGCACGACATGGACACGACTTGGCTGGAAGACTTCGTCGCCGTCATTCGCACGGGGGGATTTTCACGCGCGGCCGAGGAGCGGGCCATCAGCCAGCCCGCCTTCAGCCGCCGCATCCGCTGCCTGGAAGACTGGGTTGGCGCGCCGCTATTCGACCGTGCCGCCCGCGTGGTGCAGCTCACGCCGGCCGGCGAGCGCCTGCAACCCTTTGCCGAGGAAGTGCTGCGCCAGCTTGAAACCGGCCGCCAGGATGCCTTGAGCGCGGCCCAGGCGGTGACCGAGAAACTGCTGTTCGCCTCCACCCATGCCCTGTCCCTGAGTTTCTTTCCTCCCTGGTTGCGCACGCTGGAGCGCGAAGAGCCGCTCATGTCCACCATCCAGTGGACCGCCGACAGCATGCAGGCCTGCGAGCGCCTGATGATCGATGGCGCGGTGCAGTTCCTGTTGTGTCATCACCACCGTGCGGCAAGCAACCTGCTGGCGGGCGATCGCTTCAAGTCGGTCATGCTGGGGGAGGATGTGATGGTGCCGGTGGCCGCGCCGGCGCTGGCGGGCAGCGATGTGCTGCGCAGCGGCCCCTTCCTGGCGTATTCGGATTCGTCCGGCATGGGCCGCATCCTCAAGGCAGCCTGGGAGGCGGCCCAGCGCCCGCCCTTGCCGGAGCCGGTGTTCTCCTCGCACCTGGCGACCATGCTGGTGACCATGGCGCGTGATGGCCGCGGTGTGGTGTGGTCGCCGCTGAGCCTGGTCGGCGAAGACCTGCAGTCCGGCCGCCTGGTGCAGCTGGGCGATGCCGGTGACGAGGTCAGGCTGGAGATCCATCTGTTCCGCCCCCGCGTGCGCCAGCCGCGTGCGGCCGAGCGCTTCTGGGAGCGCGTGGTCGAGCGTGCCGCTCAGTCGGCCAGGAACTGATCCAGCTCGGCCAGTACGTCTTCCGGCAATTCTTCCTGCAAGGTGTGACCGCAATCGAGTGCGCGACCGCGCACGTCGAGGGCTTTCTCGCGCCAGGTCTGCAGCACGTCATAGAGCGCCCCCACCGTCCCGCGACCACCCCACAAGGCCAGCACCGGTGCGCTGATGCGCTGGTCGCGGTCGGCCTCGTCATGCTGCAGGTCGATGCCGGCGGCGGCGCGGTAGTCTTCGCAGATCGCGTGGCGCGTGCGTGGATCGAGGTAGCAGCGCAGGTATTCGGCGAAGGCGGCGGGCTCGGTGGCACCGGCGATCTTGTTCTGGCCATCGATATGCTTGCGCAGGAAGAACTCGGGATCGGCCTCGATCAGCCGTTCCGGCAGCGGGTAGGGCTGGATCAGGAAGAACCACCAGAAATAGCGGGTGGCAAATTCCTTGTCGGTGCGGGCATACATGGTGGCGGTGGGGGCGATGTCGAACAGCGCCACCCGACTCACCGCCTGTGGATGATCCAGCGCCAGCCGGTGCGCCACACGGGCGCCACGGTCATGGCCGACCACCGCATAGCGCGGCTGCCCGAGTGCCGCCATCAGCTCGGCCAGATCGGCCGCCATGGCGCGCTTGGCATAGTTGACGTGGTCCGGCCCGCCCTCGGGTTTGTCGCTGTCGCCATAGCCGCGCAGGTCGGGCGCCACCACCGTATAGCGGCGTGCCAGTGCGGGGGCGATCTTGCGCCAGGTCACATGGGTCTGTGGATGACCGTGGATGAGCAGCAGCGCCGGGCCGCTGCCGGCCATGGCGAAGCGGATGCGTACGCCCGTGGCGGTGGTGAAATCGCGTAGCGCAAAGCCTTCCAGGAAGGGCGAGTCACCTGCCTCCGAAAATGCCTGCGGCGTGTCCTTGCTCAACGTAACCATGGGCTGGTCTCGAAATGTCGCTCCTGGAACGCCAGGATATCGTCGCGCAGGGCCAGGGTCTGGCCGACCGCGTCCAGCCCCAGCAGCAGGGCCTGCTTGCGCAGCGGATCGATGTCGAAGTGGATCGCCAGGTCCGCTGCCGTGATGGTCTGCTGCGCCAGGTCGATCGTCAAGCGGTTGCTGTCGGCTTGGGCCACGCGGGCCAGTAGCGTGGCCACCTCGGCTGGCGGCAGGGTGATGGCCAAGAGACCGTTGCGGGCGCAGTTGTCGAAGAAGATGCCGGCATAGGAAGTGCCGATCAGGGCGCGCACGCCATATTGCATCAGGCCCCAGACCGCGTGCTCACGGCTGGAGCCACAACCGAAGTTGTCCCCCACCACCAGGAAGCTGGCAGCGTTCCAGGCCGGCTGGTTGAGGATGAAATCGCTGCGCGGCAGGCCGCCGTCGTCAAAGCGCAGATCATGCAGCAGGCCGCGATCCAGGCCGCTACGGTCTATGCCCTTGAGGAATTGCTTGGGCATGATGACATCGGTATCGATGTTGGCCGCCGGCAGCGGCGCGGCGATCCCCTCGACGGTGGTGAATGCGGCCATGTCAGTTTTCCTCCAGGTAGCGGCGGGCATCGGCCAGATGGCCGGCGATGGCGGCCGCGGCCACCATGGCCGGGCTCATCAGGTGAGTACGGCCACCGGCACCCTGGCGGCCTTCGAAATTGCGGTTGGTGCTGGAGGCGCAACGTTCGCCGCTGGCGAGGATGTCGTCGTTCATGGCCAGGCACATCGAGCAGCCCGACTGGCGCCACTCGAAACCGGCGGCGATGAAGACCTGGTCCAGTCCCTCCTGCTCGGCCTGGCGCCGCACCTGCGAGGAGCCAGGCACCACCATGGCCAGCACACCGCTGGCGATCTTGCGACCACGCAGGACCTGCGCCGCATCGCGCAAGTCCTCGATGCGTGCATTGGTACAGGAGCCGATGAAGGCGCGCTGGATGGCAATCGAGTCCGCCCGCTGGCCGGCCCGCAGGCCCATGTAGTCGAGGGCGCGCTGCATGCCCTGGCGGCGCGCCGGATCGGCTTCGCCGGCGGGGTCGGGCAGGATGGCGTCGATGTGCACGGCCTGGTCGGGGCTGGTGCCCCAGGTCACCATGGGGGCGATCGCAGCGGCGTCCAGTTGCACCTCGGCATCGAAGACGGCGTCGGCATCGCTGGCCAGTTGCCGCCAGGCCGCCACGGCGGCATCCCACAGCGCGCCCTGGGGCGCGCGCGGACGACCGCGCAGGTAGTCCAGCACCTTGTCATCGGGGGCGATGATGGCGCCGCGTGCGCCGCATTCCACGGCCATGTTGCAGATGGTCATGCGCGCTTCCACGCTCAAGGCCGCGATGGCCTCGCCCTGGAACTCCAGCGCGTAACCGGTGGCGCCGGCTGCGCCGATCTTGCCCACCAGCGCCATGATGATGTCCTTGGAGCGCACTCCCGCGCCCAGCCTGCCGTTGACGCTCACGCGCATGGTCTTGAGGCGCTGGTAGACCAGGGTCTGGGTGGCCAGGTAGTGCTCGATGTCGGAAGTGCCGATGCCGAAACCCAGCGCCCCCAGGGCGCCGTAGGTGGTGGTGTGACTGTCGCCGGCGGCGATCACCATGCCCGGCAGCACCAGCCCGATCTCCGGCATGACGACGTGTTCGATGCCCTGCAGCGGATGCAGGACGTCGAAGAGTTCGATACCGAAATCGCGGCAGTTCTCGGCGAAGTAGCTGGTCTGGCGTGCCGCACCGGCATCGGGCATGCGCGCGCTGCGCTGGGCCGCCGTCGGATTGACGTGGTCCACCGTGCCCAGCGCCGCCTGCGGCCGCCACACCGGTCGCCCGGCCTGGCGCAGGCCGGTGAAGGCCTGTGGCGAGGTGTATTCGTTGAGGACGGTACGGTCGACGTAGAGCAGCACCTGCCTGCCATCGTCGCTTAGGGGACGCACCAGGTGACTGTCGATGAGTTTGTCGTAGAGGGTCTTGGCCATGATCGCTTCACGGGAGGGCTGATATGCCTTCAGAGTGTAGCGAGCCGGCGGCGGCGGCTCCAATGCAAATATCGAATGCGTGTATTCGATATTTCTAAGCAGCACCGCCGGCCTGGCGGCCTATCGTCGCGGTGCCGGGGCGTTGTCGGCAAAGGCGGGGATGTCCTTGAGGCGCGCGTGGATGGCTGCCAGGGTCGGCCATTGCGCCAGATCGATGCCCATGCGCTCGGCATTGATGGCCTGCGGGAACAACAGGATATCGCCCAGCGACGGCTGCTGGCCGCCGATGTAGGGACCGGCGCGGCGGGTTTGCAGCAGCTGTTCGACGGCGCCCAGGCCTTCGACGGTCCAGTGGCGGTTCCAGTCGGCGATGACGGCGGCATCCACCCCGGGCAAGGCCGCCAGGCGGCGGGCAATGCGCGGCGGCACCAGCGCGTGGATCTCGGCGGCGATGGCAATGGCGACCGAGCGCGACAGCGCGCGCAGTTCCAGGTCCTGTGGCAGCAGGGGCGGTTCCGGTTGCCATTCGTCCAGGTATTCGATGATGGCGATGGATTGCGTGATCAGCGTGCCCTGGTCGGTCACCAGCGCCGGCACCAGGCCTTGCGGATTGATGCGCAGGTAGTCGGCACTGCGGTTTTCCGGATGCTCACCGAGGATGGTGACGGCCACGGTCTCGACGTTGATGTTCTTGATGGCCAGCGCGATACGGACCCGCGAGGCGGCTGAGGAGATCTCGTTGAGATAGAGTTTCATGGTGTTTCCTTGGTGGGTTGGGGAAGAGGAAATAGCCGGGAGGGCTCAGCCGAACGTGAAGGCATAGGCCGTCGCGCCCGGATCGAGAAAGCGCACTTCGAAGGTATGCGGCCCGACATCGCCGCGCTGGCGCACCAGCTGGAACAGCCGCGTACGGGTCACCGTCGCATTGCCGGCGGCGTCGGTGTCGCTGCCGTGCAGTGCACCGGGCGGCTTGCCATCGACACTCACCTGCAGGCGCACCGGACGGCCATCCTCGGCCGGACCCAGTACCAGGTGCAGGTCGCGTGCCGAGAAGCGGTAGCGGATGCTGCCGCCGGCCTGTTGCAGCGTGATCGCCTCGGCGCCGACCCGCCAGTTGCCGGCCAGGCTCCACTGGTTCAGGCCCGGTTCCACGGCGGTGTAATCCGCCGCGACATCGGCACGCAGCCCTGGGCGGCCCGTGAAGCCGCTGGCCTGGCGATAGCCGAGATAGGTTTCATCCGACTCCAGCCGGGCCAGGTCGGGTGCGGCCTGGATGCCCGGGGCGTCGGGGGCGGAGAGCGCCGCTGCAGCCTGGTCGCTGCCGGCTTCCCGGAGCAGCTCGCGGATGGCCTGTTCCGATTGCGCGTAGTGGCCTTCACCGAACTGGTGATAGCGCAGCCGGCCCTGGGCATCGGCCAGGTAGAAGGCCGGCCAGTAGTTGTTGTCGAAGGCGCGCCAGAGACGGAAATCGCTATCGACCGCCACCGGGAAGCCGAGATGGAATTCGTCCACGGCCTTCCTGACGTTGTCGATCTTCTTCTCGAAGGCGAACTCCGGGGTGTGCACGCCGATGACCACCAGGCCCTGATCCTTGTACTTCTCGGCCCAGGCACGGACATAGGGCAGGGTGCGGATGCAGTTGATGCAGGAATAGGTCCAGAAATCCACCAGCACGACCTTGCCGCGCAACTGCTCGGCGGTCAGCGGTGGCGAGTTCAGCCATTGGACCGCACCCTCCAGCGATGGCAGCTGGCCCTGTACCGGGAGCTGGCTGCGGTAGGGACGAGTGTTCTCGCCGCCCGTCGCTCCCCGGCTGGGGGCGAGGGTGTCGAGCACCAGCGTTTCCAGGTGTTCGGTGGCGCCGCTGCTACCCGGCAGGCCCAGGTCGGCGCCTGCCGCCACGCTGGCGACACCGGCCAGCACGGCCACGCCCAGGCCGCGCTGCAGCCACTGGCTGGCAGGCCGCAGGCGGCGGGTCACGCTCATCAGCCGGGCGCCGGCAAACATGCCCAGGCCCAGACCGGTGGCCGCGCCGGCCGCATAGGCCAGCAACAGCGTGGCACTGCCGATACCGGGGCCCTGCCAGGCGGCGCCCGAGAGCAGCAGGCCGAGGATGGGGCCGGCGCAGGGTGTCCACAGCAGGCCCGTAGCCGCGCCCAGCAGCAGCGAGTTGCCGATGGCATGGCGATGGCGCGTGGCCTGGTCGGCCAGGCGGTTACCCAGCGCGACGCCCGGCACGCCCAGCAGGACCGCCAGCGGCGGCCACAGCAGCGCCAGGCCGAACAGCGCCATCACCAGCAGGGCGGCGCTGCGGCCGATATCGTTGAGCTGCACGGTCCAGGCCGCGCCGGCCGAGGCCAGCGTGGTCACGGCCGCAAAGACCAGCGCCATGCCGGCCAGCATGGGCAGGCGCACGGTCAGCCAGGGTTGGCCGGCACGCGCCAGCAGGAAGGGCAGGACCGGCAGGATGCAGGGACTGAGCAGGGTCAGCAGTCCGCCAAGGAAGGCGGCAAGATAGAGGATCATGGAAGGCTCCGGGACGGGGAAACGTCATCTGTGTGGCGACCCCCGCATGAAACCGCGCCCGTGTATCGGATATGTGTCGTGACGGGGCGCAAGTGTCAGTCCCTGTGTCGATCCGTACTCCGGATACATTGAGGTACAAATCCCCCCGGTGCGGTGCTTGCGCGATGGCGCTGCACCACGTAAAAGACAGGCTGGCCATCCAACCGACACGCATACGAAAGGCAGGCAAGTGGAACACATCGATCACGTCCTCATCGTCGACGACGACCGGGAGATCCGGGAACTGGTAGCGGCTTACCTCAAGAAGAACGGCCTGCGCGTGGATGTCGCCGCCGATGGCCGCCAGATGCGCTCCTTCCTGGCCAGCAATGCGGTGGACCTGGTGGTGCTGGACATCATGATGCCCGGCGACGATGGCCTGGTACTGTGTCGCGAGCTGCGCGCCGGCAAGCACAAGGCCGTCCCGGTGATCATGCTGACCGCGCGTGCCGAGGAGACCGACCGCGTGATCGGCCTGGAGATGGGCGCCGACGACTACCTGGCCAAGCCCTTTGCCGCGCGCGAGCTGCTGGCGCGCATCAAGTCGGTGCTGCGCCGCACCCGCATGCTGCCGCCCAACCTGCAGGTCAGCGAGGCCGGCAAGATGCTGCGCTTCGGTACCTGGCGCCTGGATACCAGCGAGCGCAACCTGCTGGCGCCGGATGGCATGGTGGTCACCCTCAGCGGCGCCGAGTACCGGTTGCTGCGGGTCTTCGTCGATCATCCGCAGCGGGTGCTCAACCGCGACCAGTTGCTCAGCCTGACCCAGGGGCGTGGCGCGGAGATCTTCGACCGCTCCATCGACCTGCTGGTGAGCCGGGTGCGCCAGCGCCTGGAAGACGATGCCCGCGAGCCGCGCTACATCAAGACCATCCGCAACGAAGGCTATGTCTTCTCGATGCCGGTCACCATCGAGGAGGCGCGCTCGTGACTGCTGCTGCCCCTGCTGCGCTGCTGCGGCGCCCCCGCACCTTGCGCGCGCGGCTGTTCCTGATCCTGCTGGCGGGGCTGGCGCTGGCACATGTGCTGTCGTTCTCGGTGCTGTTCTTCGAGCGCTACAGCGCGGCCCGCGAGGTCATGCTCGATACCCTGGAGAACGACGTGGCGACCTCGGTGGCCATCCTGGACCGCTTGCCGGCTGCCGAGCGCCCCGCCTGGATCGGCCCCTTGCAACGGGCCACCTATGGTTACGTGATCGGCGAGGGCAGGGCGGGCAGCAACGAGCTGTCCGCGCGCGCGCAGGCCATCGCCGCCAAGATCCATGCCGCCCTGGGTAGCCGCTATCCCTTCCAGATGCAGACCCTGCCGGGGCCGCGCGAGCACCTGCAGGCCCACCTGCGGCTCTCCGACGGCAGCGCCCTGGCGGTGGATATCACGCCCGCCATGAAACCGCTCACGCAATGGCTGCCCTATGTGCTGGTGGCACAGTTGCTGTTGCTGGTGCTGTGCAGCTGGATTGCGGTGCGGCAGGCCCTACGGCCCCTGGCCGATCTGGCCGATGCCGCCGACGGCCTGGACCTGCGCCGCCATGCCACACCCTTGCAGGAAGACGGCCCGGCCGAGGTAGCCCACGCGGCCAAGGCCTTCAATGCCATGCACGAGCGCATCTCGCACTACCTGCAGGAGCGGGTGCAGATCCTGGCGGCCATTTCGCACGATCTGCAGACGCCGATCACGCGCATGAAACTGCGCGCCGAGATGGCCGATCCCGGCGTGGAGCGTGACAAGCTCATCAATGACCTGGGCGAGATCGAACGGCTGGTGCAGGACGGTATCGCCTATGCGCGCAGCGCCCACGGCAGCACCGAGCAGGCGGTACGCATCGATCTGGCCTCGTTCCTGGAGAGCATGGTGTTCGATTATCAGGACACCGGCCGCGCGGTGTCCCTGCACGCCGCGCTGGCGACGCTGGCGCTGGCGACCCGGCCGCATGCCTTGCGCCGCATACTGGGCAACCTGATCGACAACGCCCTCAAGTTCGGCGGTGCCGCCGAGGTCGAGGTGCGCCAGCTGGACGGCGGATCGGTGGCGATCCTGGTCCGCGATCCCGGTCCCGGCATTGACGAACATCAGCTGGAGGCGGTGTTCCAGCCTTTCTTCCGGCTGGAGTCCTCGCGCAACCGCCAGACCGGGGGCGCCGGCCTGGGCCTGGCCATTGCACAGCAACTGAGCGCGGCCCTGGAGGGGACGCTGACACTGCGCAATCGCAGCGATGGTCAACCCGGACTGGAGGCCGAGCTGCTGCTGTCGTCCTTGCGCTGAGGCTTGCGTATCCCAATGTATCTGGCGGCATGTCCGCTACACAGGCTTGCAAGGAGGCCATTTCCGGTACACAAGCCGGATACATCCACGGCGCATTCTCCGTCTTGCCCCTTCCACGCAACCGGAGAATGTGATGTCCCAAGAAATCAATATCCAACGCCGCCGCCTCTTCGGCGCCACCGCAGCCACCCTGGCCGCCGCACAGTTCGCCCTGCCTAGCCTGGCGCGCGCCGCCGAGGCCACCCTGAGCACAGGGTCCGCCAGCGCCGCTTCCGGCAACAGCTTCGCTACCATCCGCCAGATCAATGCCGGCCTGCTCAACGTCGGTTATGCCGAGGCCGGCCCGGCCGACGGACCGGTGGTGATCCTGCTGCACGGCTGGCCCTACGACATCCACAGCTTCGTCGACGTCGCCCCCGTCCTGGCGGCGGCCGGCTACCGGGTCATCGTGCCGTACCTGCGCGGCTATGGCAGCACGCGCTTCCTCTCGGACAGCACCGCACGCAACGGCCAGCAAGCCGTGGTGGCACTGGACATCATCGCCCTGATGGATGCCCTGAAGATCAACCGCGCCATCTTCGGCGCCTTCGACTGGGGTGCCCGCACCGCCTGCATCATCGCCGCGCAATGGCCGCAGCGGGTCAAGGCGCTGGTGTCGGTGAGCGGCTACCTGATGACCAATGTCGATGCCGGTCGCCAGCCCTTGCCGCCGCAGGCCGAGCTGGATTGGTGGTACCAGTTCTACCTGGCCACCGATCGTGGCGTGGCCGGTTACGAAAAGTATCGCCGTGACTTCAACCGCCTGATCTGGAAGACCGCCTCACCGAAGTGGAATTTCGACGAAGCCACCTACGCCCGCAGCGCCGCCGCCTTCGACAATCCCGACCATGTGGCCATCGTGGTCCACAACTACCGCTGGCGCCTGGGCCTGGTGCCGGGGCAGACCCAGTACGATGCGCTGGAGCAGCGCCTGGGCAGCTTCCCCACCATCACGGTGCCGACCGTGACGCTGGAGGGCGACGCCAACGGCGCGCCGCACCTGGATCCGGCGGCCTACCGCAAGCGTTTCGCTGGCCCCTATGCGCATCACACGCTGGGCGGCGGCATCGGCCACAACCTGCCGCAGGAAGCGCCGGCCGAGTTTGCCCAGGCGATCATCGAAGCCGACCGCCTGTGAGGGAGGCGAGCGAGATCAGGCCTTGCCGCCGGATTGCCGCAACGGCACCGATGCGCTGAGCGCCTCGTCGGCTGCGGCGGTGCCGGGATGGCGCTCCGGATACAGATGGCGTTCGGCGGCGCTGGCATCGAAGGTGCCGGCCCACTTGGCGATGACCACCGTGGCCACGCTATTGCCCACGGTGTTGCAGGTGGCGATGGCCATCGACATGAAGCGGTAGACGCCGAAGATCAGCGCCAGACCTTCGATGGGCAGCAGGCCGGTGGAGGTCACGGTGGCGGCGAACACCACAAAGGATCCGCCCGAGACCGTGGCCGCGCCCTTGGAGGTCAGCAGCATCAGCAGCAGGATGCCGATCTGCTGGTCGAAGGACAGCGGCACGCCATAGGCATGCGAGATGAACATCACCCCCATGGCCATGAAGATCGAGGTACCGTCCAGGTTGAAGGCATAGCCGGTGGGCAGTACCAGGCCCACGGTCTGCTTGCCGCAGCCCAGGCGTTCCAGCTTCACCAGCAGGCGCGGCAGGGCGCTCTCCGAGGAGGCGGTGCCGAGCACGATGAAGATCTCATCCTTGATGTACTTCAGGAAGCGCCACAGGCTGAAACCCGCCAGGCGTGCCACCGCACCCAGCACCAGCAGCACGAACAGCAGCACCACGCCATAGAAGCTCAGCACCAGCTGCGTGAGCGCGATCAGTACCGCCGTGCCACTGCTGCCGACCGAATAGGCCACCGCACCAAAGGTACCGATGGGCGCCAGTTTCATCACCAGGTTGATGAAGGAGAACAGGATCTCGGAGATCTGGTCCAGGCCTTCATTGATTTTCAAGCGCTTGCGCTCGGGGATGGCCAGCACGCCGATGCCGGTCATCACCGCCAGCACCACCACTTGCAGCAACTCGCCCTTGGTGAAGGCACCGATGAAGTTGTCCGGCACGATGTGATGCAAAAATTCCAGGAAGCCCTGCGGCGCCGCCTTGGTCGCGGCCACCGGGACCGCCACCGCGCCGGCCACCGCCGCCATGCCGGCGCCGGTCTGCAGCAGGTTGCCCGCCAGCAGGCCCAGCACCAGGGCAAAGGTGGAGACCACCTCGAAATAGACGATGGAACGCCAGCCGACCCGGCCGGCACTACGGATGTCGCCGGCCGAGGCGATGCCGTGGACGATGGTCAGGAACACCAGCGGCGCCACGCCACACTTGATGAGCGAGAGGAACATGTCGCCCAGCGTCTTGAGTTGCGTCGAGAATTTAGGAAAGAGCAGGCCCGCCGCGATCCCCAGCACCAGCGAGATCAGCACTTGCGTGCCGAGCTTGCGGTACCAGGGGAGCTTGCGCGGGGCTGCGATGATGTCGTCGTGGCGATCTTGTTGTGCAGTCATGATTGTCTTCTCCTCGCCGTCGGTTCAGCGGCCGGCCGACTGCGCTAGCGCGCGGTCCACCATCTTTGGCGCCAGGCCCAGGTAATTGGCCGGGTCGGTCATGCGGTCGATGGCGGCGCGGTCGAAATGCGCGGTCACCTCCGGCAACGCCGCCAGTGCCTCGGCCAGCGTGCCGCCCTTGTCGTTGACGGTGCGGCAGGCGTCGTACAGCACGTCATGCGCCTGCTGGCGGCCGATGTGCGGCGCCATGCCCATCATCACGGCCTCGGCCACGATCAGGCCCCGGCTGATGCCCAGGTTGCGCTTCATCTGTTCGGTATCGACGATCAGGCCACCCAGCGCAAACTTGGCCTGGTGCAGGGCACCGGCGCTGAGGATGAAGCTCTCGGGAATGGCGATCCATTCGGCATGCCAGGGGCCGGTGGCACGCTCGAAATCCTGCACCATGGCATCGACCATCAGACCGGCATGCTGGCGCACCGCCTTGGAGGCGGCCAGCATCAGTTCGCTGGAAATCGGGTTGCGCTTTTGCGGCATGGTGCTGCTGGCGCCACGACCCTTGACGAAGGGTTCATAGACTTCGGCGAACTCGGTGGAGGCCATGATCATGATGTCCAGCGCGATCTTGCCCAGCGAACCGGTGACCAGCGCCAGCAGGTTGACCGCTTCGGCCAGGCCGTCGCGTGCCACGTGCCAGGTGGTGGCCGGCACGCCCAGGCCGAGTTCCTCGGCCAGCGCCTGCTGTACCTCGAAGCCCTTGGCGCCGATCGAGGCCAGGGTACCTGCGGCACCGGCGAACTCCACCACGGCCACGCGCGGGCGCAGTTGCGCCAGGCGTTCCTGGTGGCGGTCGAACATGGCCAGCCAGATGGCGACCTTGTAGCCGAAGGTCACCGGCAGGGCCTGTTGCAGGTGGGTGCGGCCGGCCATGGGCGTGTCGCGGTGGCGCGCGGCCAGGTCGGCCAGGATGGCGCGCAGGGCGCGGATGTCGGCATCGATCATGTCCAGCGCATCGCGTACCTGCAGGGCGACGGCGGTGTCCATGATGTCCTGGGTGGTGGCGCCCCAGTGCACGTAGCGCCCCGCCTCGCCACACATGGCCACCAGCTGGTGCACCAGCGGCAGGATGGGGTAGCCGACGATGTCGGTCTCGTGGCGCATGTGGTCGAAATCGATGCGCTCGATCTTCGATTCGCGCGCGATCGCCTCGGCGGCCTCGGCCGGGATCACGCCGACGCGCGCCTCAGCCTTGGCCAGGGCCACTTCCACATCGATGTAGCGCTGGATCAGCGACTGGTCGGAAAACACTGCGCGCATGGCGGCCGTGCCGAATGCGTCGCGGTACAGGATGGAATCGACGACGGTGCTCGCCGCCGGAATGAAGCTGGACATGACATCTCCTCTGGGTTGCCTGACAAGCCGGCCTCCGCCGGTGCTGGCGGATCGCCGGCAATTCTATATGTTCGAACATATTTACTCTAATATGTCCGAACATATAAGGCAAGTGCTATTTCGGCGTACAATCCCGGCCACAACCGAAGACGCCATGAAACATCCAGCCACCAAGCCGCATTTCGCCGAGATTGCCCAGGACCTGACCGAGAACATCGCCGCCGGACGCTACCCGGTCGGGAGCGTGCTGCCGGGCGAACTGGAGTTGTGCGGGATGTACAACACCAGTCGCCACACGGTGCGTGCGGCCTTGCATGAGTTGCAGCAACTGGGTCTGGTGTCGCGCAAGAAGAACGCCGGGACGCGGGTGGAATCAGCCACGCCCAAGAACGACTTCCGTCCTTCGCTGGGCTCGCTGGAAGACCTGGTGCAATTCGGCACCAGCAATGTGCGCGCGGTGCAGGGCATCGGCGAGACCACCCTGGATGCGGCCCTGGCCAAGAAGCTGGGATGTGCCGCGCACTCGCGCTGGTTGCGCATCTCCAGCCTGCGCGCCGACAGCGCCGGCGGGCAGGCGGTGGGCTGGACCGACGTCTATGTCGATCCGCAATACGCCGATATCGGTGAGATGGTGCGCGCCGAGCCGGCCACGCTGATCAGCGCGCTCATCGAGCGCCGCTATGGCCGCCGCGTGGCCGAGATCCGCCAGGTGGTGCGCGGCATCCTGATCGAGGC
Source organism: Herbaspirillum sp. NPDC087042 (assembly GCF_044745245.1). Taxonomy (NCBI): domain Bacteria; kingdom Pseudomonadati; phylum Pseudomonadota; class Betaproteobacteria; order Burkholderiales; family Oxalobacteraceae; genus Herbaspirillum; species Herbaspirillum sp. NPDC087042. The sequence goes on from NZ_JBIUZW010000002.1 coordinate 283,984, forward strand.
GCAAGCCGCTGACGCGCTGGGAGTCACTCCCGGCAGCGCCGGACTGGAAATCATCCGCCAGTACATCGATGCGGCCGGGCAGGTCTTCGAGGTCAGCGTGTCCACCCATCCCTCGGACCGCTTCGTCATTGCCATGCGCCTGGAGCGCTCCAGCGCGGGTAGCTGACCTACCCCTGGGGCGCTGCGAAGCGCCTAGGCGGGGGGGCGGGCTTCCTGCAGATCCCGCCTGAAGGTCCCCGGGCTCAGTCCCGTCCATTTGCGAAACGCCCGGTGAAACGCGCTGGGCTCGGTAAAGCCCAACTGCGCGGCCACGCTGGCCACGCTCAGTTCGCCCTGACGCAGCAGGGTCTGGGCCAGGCCGCTGCGAATCTCATCCTTGAGCGAGGCAAAGCTCTGCCCTTCCTCGCGCAAGCGGCGCCGCAACGTGGCCGCCGACACGCCCAGCTGCGCAGCCAGCGCATCGAAGTCCGGCCAGTCGGCCGGCGCTTTTTCCTTGAGATGGGCGCGCAAGCGCGTGACCCAGCCGGTGTCGTGCCGGTAACGCACCAGCAGGTTGCCCGGCGCTTCGCGCAGGAACGCCCGCAGCGCCGCATCGTTGCGGATCACCGGCAGGTCGAGGTAGGCGGCATCGAAGCTGAGCACGCAACGGGGCTGGCCGAAATGCACCGGCACGCCGAAGAATTGCAGGTAATCCGGCCGCTCCTCGGGGATGGAACAGGCAAAGTCGATGCGCTGCAGCGCGATGCGCCGGCCCACCAGCCAGCAGGCCAGGCCCAGCACCAGCAGCAGGAAGGTGCGGTAGGCGAAGGCCGGGTAGGGGGAGCGGTTGCGGACCAGCACGATCTGCGCTCGCCCATCTTCGACCCGCAGCTCGCCATAGGGCTCGTCGAGCACAATGCGCAGGAAGCGCAGCGCCCGATGCAGCGCCTGGGCCAGCGTGCCAGTGTGCAGCACGGCATGACACATCAGGGTGAAACTGCCCTGCCGCATCGGTCGCGCCGCCAGGCCAAAGAACTCATCGTCACTCTGGCGCGCAATTTCGCGCCAGAGTTTGCCATATTGCAGTGCAGTCACCGCCTCCTTCGCCCCGCCCTCCAGGCCGGCGGCGCGCAGCGCGCCATCAGTCGCAAAGCCCTGTCGCGACAGGCATCCAAGCGCGTCTTCCACGAATGAGTAGGCAATGCTGTGGGGATCCATCGTTTCCTCGGGATATGGCAAAAGCAGTCAGATTATGAGGCAAGTTATGTCATTGCCTGCCAGCTTTGGGGTCTCTAGTATCCGCAGCATACGCACAAAACAAGAAATCAGCGTTCATTCTGATAAAGGAGACAGGCGTGTCCAAGCCGTATGTGGGTCATCGCGACCATCGCAACCATCGCACTCATCGCGACTATGCCGAAGCCGTCGCCGGCTTCAGCCTCGCCCGGGTGACCGGGCAATTCCAGGGCGACTTCGAGGACGGCATCAATGCCTGTGTCGAATGTTGCGACCGTCATATCGATGGCGACAAGGTGGCGCTGGATTACATCGCCCTCGATGGCCGGCACCAGGCCTACAGCTTTGCGCAACTGAGCCGAGCCTCGGCCCGCTTCGCCAACCTGCTGGCGCAGCAGGGCATCGGTGCCGGTGACGTGGTGGCGGGCCTGCTGCCGCGCACGCCCGAGCTGCTGGTGACGATCCTGGGTACCCTGCGCGCCGGTGCCGTCTACCAGCCGCTCTTTACCGCCTTCGGCCCCAAGGCCATCGAGCATCGCCTGCAAGTCTCAAACGCCCGCCTGGTGGTCACCAATACCGCCAATCGCCAGAAGCTGGCGGACCTGCCGGCCTGCCCGCTGGTCTGTACGGTCGGCACTACGCCTGAGAGCCTGTTGCCCGGCGATCTCGATTTCCACACGCAGATGGCCGCGCAGTCCGACCAGTTTGCCCCGGTGATGCGCCGGGGCTCGGACCTGATGCTGATGATGTCCACCTCCGGCACCACTGGCGCCGCCAAGGGGGTACCGGTGCCGCTGCGCGCCTTGCAGGCCTTCTCGGTCTACATGCGCGATGCCGTGGGGCTGCTGCCCGAAGACAGGTTCTGGAACATCGCCGACCCCGGCTGGGCCTATGGCCTGTACTACGCCGTCCTGGGTCCGCTGGTGCTGGGCCATGCCACCACCCTGAACGAAGCCGCCTTCACGGTCGAGGGTGCCTATGCGCTCATCGCGCGCCTGGGCATCACCAGCCTGGCCGGCGCGCCCACCGCCTATCGCATGATGATGGCCGCCGGTGACGAGGCGGCGGCGCCCTGCAAGGGGCGGCTGCGCGTCGTCAGCAGTGCCGGCGAGCCGCTCAATGCCGAGGTGATGCGCTGGTTCGACAGCGCCCTGGCCACGCCCATCTACGACCACTACGGCCAGACCGAGCTGGGCATGGTGGTCAACAATCACCATGGCCTGGCCCATCCGGTACAGCCGGGGTCGGCCGGCTATGCCATGCCCGGCTACCGTGTGGTGGTGCTGGACGACGAGCGCCGCGAACTGGGCGCCAACCAGCCCGGTGAACTGGCTATCGACATCGCCCGCTCGCCGCTGCTGTGGTTCAGCGGCTACTGGCAGCAGGAGACCCCGGCCATCGCCGGCGGTTACTACGCCACCGGCGACAACGTCGAGCTGGAGCCCGACGGCAGCATCAGTTTCATCGGCCGCGCCGACGACGTCATCACCTCCTCGGGCTACCGCATCGGCCCCTTCGATGTGGAAAGCGCGCTGCTGGAGCACGCGGCCGTGGCCGATGTGGCCGTCATCGGCGTGCCCGACCCGGAGCGCACCGAGATCGTCAAGGCCTTCATCGTGCTGAGGGAGGCGTTCCAGGCCAGCGATGCCCTGGCCGAGGAACTGAGCCAGCACGTCAAGCGGCGCCTGTCGGCGCATGCCTATCCGCGTGCCATCGAGTTCGTCGATGCCCTGCCCAAGACGCCCAGTGGCAAACTACAACGATTCGTGCTGCGCAAGCGCGAAGCCGACCGGGCCGCTGCAGGCGCACCGGCCACCACCTGACATCTGAACGAGGACTCATCATGGGAATCAAGAAGGGCGTATATGTCGTCACCGGTGCCGCCTCCGGCCTGGGCGCGGCCACGGCCGAGGCGCTGCTGAAGGCATCGGCCAAGGTATTGCTGGCCGATATCAATCCGGTGGCCGGCGAGAAATGGAAAGCCTTCCTGGGCGAGCAGGCCCGCTTCGTGCAGACCGATGTCACCAGCGAGACCAGTGCCGAGGCCGCCTTTGCGGCCGCCGCGTCCATGGGCGAGGTGGTGGGCCTGGTCAACTGCGCCGGCATCGCGCCCGGCGAAAAGCTGCTGGGCAAGGACGGACCGCACCGGCTGGACAGCTTCCTGCGCGCCCTCAACATCAACCTGGTCGGCAGCTTCAACATGGCCCGCCTGGCGGCGCAGTACATCAGCCAGTCCACGCCGGACGCCTCTGGCGAGCGCGGCGTGATCATCAACACAGCCTCCATTGCCGCCTTCGATGGCCAGATGGGCCAGGTCGCCTATGCCGCCTCCAAGGGGGGCGTGGTCGCCATGACCCTGCCGATGGCGCGTGACCTGGCGCGCCATGGCATCCGCGTGGTCACCATCGCGCCCGGCATCATCGAGACCCCGATGATGCTGGCCATGCCACCGGAGGTGCTGGAGTCGCTGGGCAAGAGCGTGCCTTTCCCGCCGCGCCTGGGCAAGCCCTCCGAGTTTTCCTCGCTGGTGGAGCACATCCTGCAGAACCAGTATCTCAACGGCGAAGTCATCCGCATGGATGGCGCACTGCGCATGAATTCCCGCTGAGCGGCCGTGCCGCCAGCGACAACCACTGAAACCATGAAGGAGGCCAACATGGCCAACGACTCCATCGTCATCGTCTCGGCCGCCCGCACACCCATGGGCAATTTCCAGGGTGCGCTGGCCGATCTTCCCACGCCGCAACTGGGCGCCCATGCGATTGCGGCGGCGCTCGCCCGCGCCGGCATCGCCGCAGACCAGGTCGACCAGGTCTTCATGGGCTGCGTGCTGCAGGCCGGACTGGGCCAGGCGCCGGCACGCCAGGCGGCCTTGCGCGCGGGTCTGCCGGTGGAAGTCACGTGCAGCACCATCCACAAGGTCTGCGGTTCGGCGATGATGGCCGTCATGCTGGGGCATGACAGCATCCTGGCGGGATCGTCCTCCATCGTCGTGGCCGGTGGCATGGAATCCATGAGCAATGCCCCCTACCTGCTGCCCAAGGCGCGTCGCGGTTACCGGCTCGGCCATGACCGGCTGATCGACCACATGTTCTTCGACGGCCTGGAAGATGCCTATTCGGACGAGCATCGCGGTCGCCTCATGGGGACCTTCGCCGAAGACTGCGCCACCGCCATGGGCTTCACCCGCGAAGAACAGGATGCCTTTGCCATCCGCTCCACCCAGCTTGCCCGGGCGGCCATCGAGGAAGGGCGCTTCCAGTGGGAGATCGCCCCCATCGAGGTGGCCGGCAAGAAGGGCAGTACCGTGGTGAGCACCGATGAAGGCCCGCTCTCGGTCAAGCTCGACCGCATCCCCAGCCTCAAGCCGGCCTTCCGCGCCGGCGGCACGGTGACGGCGGCCAACTCGTCTTCGATCTCCGATGGCGCGGCCGCACTGGTGCTGATGACGCAATCGCGGGCACAGGCGCTGGGCTTGACGCCCATTGCCCGCATCCTCGGCCACGTCACCCATGCCGGCGCGCCGGCCGATTTCCCGCGGGCACCCATCGGTGCGATCCGCAAGCTCTTCGCCAGGACCGGCCTGGACCGCAGCAGCACCGACCTGTTTGAAATCAACGAGGCCTTTGCCACCGTGCCGATGGCAGTCAGCCGCGAACTCGATATCGACGTGGACCGCATCAACGTCCACGGCGGCGCCTGCGCGCTGGGCCATCCCATCGGCGCCTCGGGTGCACGCATCCTGGTCACGCTGCTGGGTGCCTTGCGCCAGCGTGGCCAGAAGACCGGCATCGCCAGCCTGTGCCTGGGCGGTGGCGAAGCCACGGCGGTGGCCGTTGAAATGCTGTGAGGCCGTGTTCTGACCAGCAGTTGATTTGTCCACAGCCCAACCAGAGGTGACCCCGTGATACTCACATCCGAACAGGAAATGATCCGCGACGCCATGCGCGCGTTCGCCCAGGAGCGGCTGGCGCCCTTCGCCGCCGACTGGGATGTCCACCACACCTTTCCCGCCGAGGCGCTCAAGGAGCTGGGCGCGCTCGGCGCCATGGGCATGTGCGTGCCCGAAGAATGGGGTGGCGCCGGTATGGATTACATGAGCCTGGTGCTGGCGCTGGAAGAAATTGCCGCAGGTGATGGCGCCACCTCCACCATCGTCTCGGTGCAGAACTCGCTGGCCTGCGGCATCACGCAGAAATACGGCAGCCAGGCACAGAAGCAGGAATGGCTCATCCCGCTGGCCCGGGGCGAGATGCTGGGTTGCTTCTGCCTCACCGAGCCGCATACCGGTTCGGATGCGGCGGCCCTGCGCACCCGCGCCGAGCGCGACGGCGACCACTATGTGCTCAATGGCGTGAAGCAGTTCATCACCAGCGGCAAGCATGCCGAGGTCGCCATCGTCTTTGCCGTCACCGACAAGGCGGCCGGCAAGCGTGGCATCTCCTGCTTCCTGGTGCCGTGCAAGACGCCCGGTTTCATCGTCGGCCGTACCGAGGAAAAGATGGGCCAGCATGCCTCCGACACCGTACAGATCCTGCTGGAAAACTGCCGCGTACCCGCCAGCGCGCTGCTGGGGGCCGAAGGCGAGGGCTATCGCATCGCCCTCTCCAACCTGGAGGCAGGCCGCATCGGCATTGCCGCGCAGAGCGTGGGCATGGCGCGCGCCGCCTTCGAGGCCGCGCTCAGGTATGCCAAGGAGCGCGAGACCTTTGGCGTACCCATCATCGAGCACCAGGCCGTGAGCTTCCGCCTGGCCGACATGAACACCCAGCTCGACGCCGCCCGCCTGCTGGTCTGGCGCGCGGCCACCCTGAAGGATCAGGGGCTGCCCTGCCTGAAGGAAGCCTCCATGGCCAAGATGTTTGCTTCCGAGGCCGCCGAGAAGATCGCCTCGGACGCCATCCAGATCCATGGCGGCGTGGGCTATACGCGCGACTTCCCGGTCGAGCGCATCTACCGCGATGTGCGCATCAGCCAGATCTACGAAGGCGCCAACGACATCCAGCGAATGGTGATCGGGCGGGCATTGGCGGCACAGTGATGGCTCAGTGACAGTGGCGCGGCGGATGACCCGGGTCAGCACTGGTCAGAAAGATGTCGATATTGTCATCCGATTGTCATGCGATCGCGCCCCTTCGCGTCCTATCCTCGGCAGAAACCATTCAACGATGATTTCTCCGGAGATAAGACAATGAGTACGAGCATGTCCCCACTGCGCCGCTTCTCCTCGCTGGGCGCGGTACTGGCTGGCCTCCTGATGGCCGCCTCGATATCGGCCATGGCCGAACCGGTCACCCTGCATGTCTATGGTCCGGGCGGACCCGCCCCGGCGATGAAGGAAGCCGCCGCCAGCTTCGGCAAGCTGCACCATGTCACCGTCAATGTGGTGGCCGGCCCGACGCCGCAATGGGTGGAGCGTGCGCGCGACGATGCCGATATCGTCTTCAGCGGCGCCGAGAACATGATGGGTGATTTCGCCAAGGCGTTGCCCGGTGCCTTCGACCTGCACGATGTAGAGCCCCTGTACCTGCGACCCGTCGCGATCCTCGTGCGCCCCGGTAACCCCCGCCATATCCAGGGTTTCGGCGACCTGTTGAAACCCGGCGTGAAGGTGCTGGCGGTGGCTGGTGCAGGGCAGACCGGATTGTGGGAAGACGTGGCCGGACGCCGGGGCGATATCGAGACCGTGCGGCAATTGCGCCGCAACATGGTCTTGCCGGAGGCGGCCAACAGCGCTGCCGCCAGGGAGATGTGGACCACCCACGCCGATATCGATGCCTGGCTGATCTGGAACATCTGGCAGGTCGCCAACCCCGCGCTGGCGCAACTGGTGGAGGTGGAGGAACCCTATCGCATCTATCGTGATACCGGGGTGGTCCTGACCACCCGGGGCAAGAGCGTCGCCGAAGCCGGTGAGTTTGTGCGTTACCTGGCCTCGGAGGAGGGACGCAAGATCTTTGCGCGCTGGGGGTGGATGTCGTCGGCAGCGCCATAGGCGTTCCGCAGTGGCGGCATCCCGCGTGCCGCCACCTTGCCTTCCTTTCTCTCCGTTCCATTCTCCCTTCACCGACTGTGGCGTCCTGCCCACGTCCTGCCCTCCACGAGCAAGGTAAGTTCAGTACCTACTTTTCTGCCCGGATGACCGCCACGTCCGGCAACCCGGCTCGGCTGGCGCCTGGCGACGATCGTTCTGCCCGGGCGATGGAATCCATATAAAAGTTATATGCAATGAATGGCTTGAATCGACTTAGTATATGAATCATCGCTAAGCAGGAGAGCCCCATGAGCAACGGCAATTTCAAGGATCATTTCTCGACCGGTTCGGCGGGTTATGCCGCCCATCGTCCGACCTATCCGTCCGCACTGGTGGATGCGCTGGCCGGCATCAGCCCGGCGCAGGAGCGCGTGCTGGATTGCGGCTGCGGCACTGGCCAGCTGTCGGTCCTGCTGGCGCAGCGCTTCGGGGAAGTCATCGCCACCGATGCCAGCGCCGCACAGATAGCGGCGGCCACGCCGTGCCAGGGGGTGAGCTATCGCGCCGCCCTGGCCGAGGAGAGCGGCCTGCCCGATGCCAGCGTGGACCTGGTCACCGTGGCGCAAGCCGCGCACTGGCTCGACCTGGACAAGTTCTATGCCGAGGTGCGCCGGGTGGCGCGGGAGCGGGCCGTGATCGCCCTGATCACCTACGGCGTGCTGCATGTGGAAGGCCCGATCGATGAGATCGTGCAGAAGTTCTACTACCAGACCATCGGCCCCTACTGGCCGCCGGAGCGGCGCCATGTGGAAGAGGGCTATGCCAGCCTCGCCTTTCCCTTCGCGCCGCTGGACTTGCCACCGCTGGCCATCGAGGTCCAGTGGAACGTGGACGACCTGATCGGCTACATCCATACCTGGTCGGCCGTGAAGGCCGCACAGAAAGCGCTGGGCGGCAACCCGGCCGATGATTTTGCCACCGAACTGCGCCGCCAATGGGGTGATCCGGCCGTGCGCCGGCGCGTCACCTGGCCGCTGTCCATCCGCGCGGGCCGCGTCGACGGCCGTGTTCAGGGAGACCGTGATGCCTGACACGCTCGCCCCCGGCCTGCGCCATGAAGAACGTATCGTCGTCACCGAGGCCCTGACAGTACCGGCCATGTCGACCTGCTTCAGCGGCTTTGCCGACATGCCTCCAGTGTTCGCCACGGCCTTCATGGTGGGTTTGCTGGAGTGGACCTGCGTGGAGGCACTCAAGCCATTCCTGGCCTCGGGCGAGCGCACGGTGGGCACCCATGTCGACGTCAGCCATTGCGCGGCCACGCCGGTGGGCATGGCGGTCACGGCATCGGTGGAGCTGGTGGAAGTGGACGGCAAGCGGCTGCGCTTCGTCGTGGAGTGCTACGACAGCCAGGAGCTCATCGGCGCCGGAACGCATGAGCGCTACATCGTCGATGGCGACAGGTTCATCGCCAGGGTCAGCCAGAAGGCCCTGGCCCAGACGGCCTAGCAACATCTCCCATTTTCCCGTTTGCAGGAGCGTCCCGATGGGCTGCCTGGCTACGCCTTTGCCTGATGCGTTCATGGCACCAGTCTCGCATGGCGGGGAAGGTGATGGCCTTGACGTACGCATTGCCGAATGGCCGCGCGATGAACGCCTGGTCCAGGGCTTCTTCCCGTCACCACGGGAAGTGGGCCACGTGCCGGATCTTCGCCAGCGCTATGACGATGACAACGCCATGGTCATCATCGTCCATACCGGACAACGTGAGCTGGGGGTGGCGCTGCTGCGCGCCAGCCCGGGCGGCGATTGTGTCATCGACGACTGGCGCATCCGGCCCGAAGCCTGTGCGGCCAGCGTCATGGAGCGGGTCATCCGCTTTGCGCAGGTGCTGGCGCGTGAATGCGATTGCCGTAACCCGATACGTGTTTCAACAGAGGAGACGAAAGTGGAGATGCCAGGATTCAGAAATGATTACATCAATGTCGGTGAAGTCAGCATTGCCTATTCCATCGGCGGCAATGGGCCGCCGCTGTTGCTGCTGCACGGCTTTCCCCAGAACCGGGCGATGTGGACAAAAGTGGCGCCCATCCTGGCGCAGCATTACACGGTGGTCTGTGCCGACCTGCGCGGCTATGGTGATTCGGGCAAGCCGAAGGGCTTGCCGGACAACGACAACTATTCGTTCCGCACCTTCGCCCAGGACCAGCGCGCACTCATGCAGAAGCTGGGCTTCGAGCGCTTCCATCTGATCGGCCACGATCGTGGTGGACGGACGGGGCACCGGATGGCGCTGGATCATCCCGACAATGTCCTGACCCTGACCGTCATGGACATCGTCCCCACCCACGCCATGTTCATGGATACCAATCGCCTGGTGGCGGCCTCCTACTGGCACTGGTATTTCCTGCAGCAGCCGGCGCCGTTCCCGGAGCAGATGATCGGCGCCAATCCCGATCTGTTCTATGAAACCTGCCTGCTGGGCTGGGGCGCAACGCGCGTATCGGATTTCGATCCGGCGATGCTGGCGGCCTATCGTGCGTCCTGGCGCAAGCCGGACATGATCCATGGCTCCTGCTGCGACTACCGGGCCGGTGCTTCCATCGACCTGCAGCACGACAGTTCCGACATCGGGACCAAGGTGGCTTGTCCGACACTGGTGTTCTATGGCGCCAATGGTGCCATGGGCAAGCTCTTCGATATTCCGGCTGAATGGCGCAAGCGCTGTGTCGATACCGAACCTGTCTCGCTGCCGGGAGGTCATTTCTTCGTGGACCAGTTCCCCGCCGAGACAGCGGCGATCCTGCTGGGCCTCCTGCGCAAGCACACCTGAACGCTTGCCGGGCCGGCGGCGTGGGGACGCCGTCGGCCTATCCCTTCTTGCGGCCCTTGCGGATCTGCTGCGGGTAGGCCCGCAGATGTTCCAGCAGGGCCCGTGCGGCCCGGCTCAGTGGCCGTCCGGCTGGCCAGCACAGGCCGACCTTGAGCTGGTCACCTTCTTCATGGGGCAGTCGTAGCGGCTGGATGTCGGGCTCGCTGGCAATTGCCGGCAAGGGCAGGGTCGTGGCGGCGTGGCCTGCCCGCACGGCCGACAGCAGCAGCGCCGGATTGTCGGATTCGAGGACGATGTTCAAGGCAATGCCGAGCCGGGCGGCGTAGCGCTCCATCAGTTCGCGCTGGTGATGGCCTTGCGGATAGGCCGCCAGCGGACATCCCAGTAACTTCTTCCAGCCGATGCTGGAGGAGCAGCGCAGCTGCTGTGCCATGGTCGTGGACATGCAGGCCACATTGTCGATGCTCCACAGCGGTTCGGATTCGACATCCACCTGCGCGCCGCGATAGGCGGTCAGGCCGAAGTCCAGCGCTTCGGTGCGCACCAGTTCCTCGATCTCCAGCGCGCCCGCCTGGAAGGCCCGGATGCGGATGCCGGGATGTTGCTGCATGAAGGAAACGATTGCATCGCCCAGCGCGAACTGGGTCACCATGGCTGGCGCGGCGATGCGGATTTGTCCGATGGACAGGTTGTCGAGGCTGCGGATCTCGTCTTTCACGCCGGCCAGCAAGGCCATCGCCGGCGCCGCGCGGTCACGCAGCAGGCGGCCGCTGTCGGTGAGTTCGACCGTGCGGCGGGTACGCAGGAACAGGGTGCTGCCGATCTCGCGTTCCAGTTCTTTCATGGCGATGCTGACGGCCGACTGGGCGATGTGCAGGGCAGTGGCGGCAGCGGAGAAGCCACCGTGCCGGACTACCGCCATGAAGACTTCTATCCTGCGTAACTTGATATTCATTTTCTAGATGGAATAAGCCGTATCCATCTGAATTCTAGGGGATTCGAAGAGATGCGGATAGCGCTGCGCAAAGTGCTATTGCGGACCGCTTCAGGCATGCGGCGCCATGCGCTGCGCCGCGCCCTGCAAGTGACCCCGCACCGCTGCCGCCGCCCGTGCGCCATCGCCCTCTGCAAAGGCGGTGACGATTTCCTGGTGTTCCTGCATGGCGGCATCGCTGCCGACCTGGTTGCTGCCCGATACCACCGACAGGCGCGAGACCGCCAGGATCAGGTGCAGGTTGCGATAGGCATGGGAGATGCTGTCATTGCCGGCGCTATCGACGATGGCCTGGTGGAAGCGCTGTTCCAGGTCGATGTAGGCGCGGTGCTCCTGGTAGGTGACGCCGCTCTTGCGCAGGGCCACCATCTCGTGATGCAGCTGCTGCAACATGGCGGCCGTGTCCGCATCCTTCCTGTCGGCGCCCAGGCGTGCGCAATGCTCTTCCATGAGCAGGCGGAAATCCATCATCTGCGCCATCTTCTGCGCATCCGGCAGCGACTCCACCGAAAACCCCGTATTGGCCGCGAAGGCCACCAGGCCCTCGGCCGTCAGGCGCGCCAGCGCTTCCCGCAGGGGTGAGGTGCTGATACCGCAGGAGCGCGACAGGGCGTCGATGTTGAGCCGGTCCCCGGGCAGGAGCTCGCGGTCCAGGATCTGCCGTTTCAGCTCGATGTAGGCGAGCTCGGAAAGGGGAGATTTGACGAGTTTGATCGGGGTCTTGGGGCGCGGGGAATTCATCGGGCGATCTTACCATTTTTGGCAAAAACCATACATCAGGCATCATGGATCATGCATGATCGATTGACGATGATCCGTGATCCTGCAATACTGCGTCCATCTTTTCACGGTTTTTTCGGAGACAGGCCGCATGAACACCATCAAGAACGTCGATATCGCCTTGTACAAGGTGCCCCTCAACAAGCCACTCAGCGATGCCAAGGTACTTGCCGGCAAGCAAAAGCCCTTGGCTCACGTGGACATGCTGACGGCTACCATCCACACCGAAGCGGGCGGCCAGGGCTTCGGCTTCAGCTATTCGCTGCGCGCCGGTGGCGCCGCGCTGTATGCCCATGCCCGGGAAATCGCCGAAGTGCTCATCGGCGAAGACGCCAGCGACATCGGCCGCCTGTGGGAAAAGATGGCCTGGATCGGCGCGTCGGTGGCGCGCACCGGCGTGACCGTGCAGGCCATCGCCGCCTTCGACATCGCCTTGTGGGATCTCAAGGCAAAGCAGGCTGGTGTCTCCATCGGCAAGCTGCTGGGCGCCTATCGCGATGCGGTGCCGTGCTACAACACCTCCGGCGGCTACCTGAATGCACCGATCGACGAAGTGCTGAAGAACGTCGACGCCTCGCTGGCGCGTGGTATCGGCGGCATCAAGCTGAAGGTGGGGCAGAAGGACCTGGCCAAGGACCTGGCCCGCGTGGCCGCCGTGCGCGAGCACATCGGCCCGGACGTGCCGCTGATGGTCGATGCCAACCAGCAATGGGACTTGAGCTACGCCCTGCGCGCCGGCCGCGCACTGGAAAAATTCAACCTGACCTGGATCGAGGAGCCGCTCAGCGCCTATGACTACGAAGGTCACGCAGAGCTGACCTCGCGCCTGGATACGCCGGTCGGTACCGGCGAGATGCTCAGTTCGGTGGCCGAGGTACATGAGCTGATCAAGCAGCGTTCGGTCACCTATCTGCAGGCGGATGCACCGCGCATCGGCGGCATCACTCCCTTCCTGAAGATCATGGCCGTGGCCGACCTGCAGCGCCTGAAGCTGGCGCCGCACTTCGTCATGGAAGTGCATATCCATCTGGCCTGCGCCTACCCGCATGAAAGCTGGGTCGAGCACATCGAATGGCTGGAGCCGGCCTTCAATGAACGCCTCACCATCGCCGACGGCTGCATGCAGCTGCCTAAGCAAGCGGGACTGGGTTTCACGCTGTCGGCCAAGGCTGCCGAATGGAAGGTGGATTCCCACCGCATCTGAGGCATCCCCGCCCAACCGCTTCCCCCCAATACAACAAGAAACAAGGTGGCCGCCCAGCCGGGCAGGCCGCTGCATACCGAGGAGAAAAACGTGAATCAGAGAGATCGCAGCGCCGACCTGCAGTCGGCAGCGCCTGCCCAGGCGTCAGCAAAGGCCCAGGTCGGTCACGTCCGCTACCTGATCCTGTTCATGCTGTTCGTGGTCACTACCTTCAACTTCGCCGACCGCGCCATTCTTTCCATGGCGGCATCGTCGATGAGGGCGCAACTGGGGATCAGCCCCATTGAGCTGGGTTACGTGTTTTCAGCCTTCAGCTGGGCCTATGTGATCGGACAGTTGCCGGGCGGCTGGTTGCTCGACAGGTTCGGTTCCCGGCGCGTCTATGCGGCCAGCATCATCCTGTGGTCGAGCTTCACGGCGCTGCAGGGTACCGTCGAAGTGCTGGGACCGGCCAATCTCATCGCCGGCCTGTTCGTGCTGCGCTTCCTGGTCGGCCTGGCCGAGGCGCCGTCCTTCCCGGCCAATGGTCGCCTGGTGGCGGCCTGGTTCCCGACCGCCGAGCGCGGTACAGCCTCGGCCATCTTCAGCTCGGCGCAATATTTCGCCGTGGTGCTGTTCGCGCCCATCATGGGCTGGGTGATCTTCCACTACGGCTGGCAGCACGTGTTCTTGTTCATGGGCGGCCTGGGCGTGCTGATCGGGCTGGCGTGGCTGCGCGTCATCGACAGCCCGCGCAAGCATCGTCGCATCGGCCAGCCCGAGTTCGACTACATCGCCGCCGGTGGCGCGCTGGTGAACATGGACCACGCACCGGCACAGCCGCAGGCCAAAGGCCAGTCCGACTGGCGCTACCTGCGCCAGTTGCTGGGCAACCGCATGCTGCTGGGCGTGTATCTGGGCCAGTATTGCGTCAACGTGCTGTCGTACTTCTTCCTCACCTGGTTCCCGATCTACCTGGTGCAGGAGCGCGGCATGTCCATCCTCAAGGCCGGTTTCATCGCCTCGCTGCCGGCGATCTGCGGTTTCATCGGCGGCCTGCTGGGCGGCTTCGTCTCGGACCGCCTGATCCGGCACGGCCTCACGCTGACCTGGGCGCGCAAGATCCCCATCGTCGCCGGACTGGGCCTGTCGAGCATCATGATCCTGGCCAACTACACCGACAGCCAGTGGGTCGTGGTGGGCGTGATGATGATCGCCTTCTTCGGCAAGGGCGTGGGCGCACTGGGCTGGGCCGTGGTGGCCGATACCTCGCCCAAGGAAATCATCGGCCTCACCGGTGCGCTCTTCAACTGCGTGGGCAACATCGCTGGCATCGTCGCGCCGATCATCATCGGCTACCTGGTGGCGGTCAAGGGCTCCTTTACCTATGCGCTGGTGTTCGTCGGCGCGCATGCCGCACTGGGCGTGTTCAGCTATTTGGTCATCGTGCCAAAGATCGGTCGCGTGGTCTTGAAGACCGGCGACCAATAACAATCCCGAAAACAAGCTCGGAAAACCTCGGAGACAACATGAAGAAAACACTCGTCGCGCTCGCACTGTGCGCAGCCGGCACCGCACAGGCGCAGTCCTCGGTCACGATCTACGGCGTGGTCGACAGCGGCCTGGTACTGGAAAACGGCGGCAAGAACGGCAGCGTCGCCAAGATCAGCGGCGGCGCCTCGGCCGGATCGCGCATCGGCTTCAAGGGCAGGGAAGACCTGGGTGGCGGCATGGGCGCCAGCTTCGTGCTGGAAACCGGCTTCAATACGGACGATGGCTCGCTCAACGCCGGTGGCGGCATCTTCGGGCGGCAATCCTATGTCGGCCTGGATGGCGGTTTCGGTGCGGTGTCGGTCGGTCGCCAGTATTCGCTGCTCTACCTCGCGGTCAATGAAGTGGCCGATCCCTTCAAGACCGGTTCGGCAGGACGCGCCAACAACATCCTGCAGATGGCAGGCACCCGCATCAACAACGCCGTCCGCTATACCAGCCCGGTCTTTGGCGGCTTCAATGTCAATGCCCTGTACGGCGCAGGCGAGGTAGCCGGGCGCGAAGCGGCGGGGCGCAATCTCAACGGCGAACTGGCCTATGCCAATGGACCGCTGGCAGCGCGCCTGGTCTATGCGACCTTCAATGATGCCCCCACCCTGAACAGCACGCCACTCAGTACGACCCGCTCGCGCGCCTTGCTGGGCGCCTACCTGATCGGCGCGCTCAGGCTGCACGCCGGCTATGCGCTCAACAACAGCGATGGCGGCCTGAACAGCCGTGACCTGCTCGTCGGCGCGACCTACACCCTGGGCAGCAACCGTTTCGCGACATCGATCATTTACCACAATGACCGCTCCACCAGCGATGCCGACGTGGACCAATATGCGCTGGGCGTCTACCACGCGCTGTCGCAGCGCACCGAACTCTATGGCGTCATTGCCTACATGCGCAGGAAGAACGTCGCCGCCGCCAATACCTTTTTCGTCGGTAACGCCTCCGATACTGGGACCGGCAACCGTGGCATCAACCTGGGGGTGAAGCACTCCTTCTGATCCTGCCATACCGTCGCAGGGATTTTTTTGTTTGCTTTGGAGCGTCTCTCCTGCTCCGTCAGCCGGATACCGTGTTGCGGTATCCGGCTTTTTTATTTGGCGTTCCTGCATTCCGTTTTTCCGGATGCGCTAGTTGCGCCAGTTACGACCTCGCTCCGGCAGGGTGGAAAAAAGTACTTCGACAACAACGACTTAGGCGCGATTTGACAAAACGGTGACAGTGTTTTTAAATAGTGAAAACATATTTTTACTGTATAAAAAATGAACGCCAATCATCCCGCCTATTTCATCCAGCCCGCGCTGGCGCCTTCCATCCCGCTGGTGCTGGATTCGCCCCATAGCGGTTTCAGCTTCCCGGATGACTTCCGCCCGGCCGCGCCGGTCGAGGCCGTGCGCACCGGATGGGACGGCTATCTGGACGAGCTCTGGTCGTCGGCCACCGCGCTGGGCGCGCCGCTGCTGTGCGCGCGCTTCCCGCGCACCTATATCGACGCCAACCGCGCCGCCGATGACATCGATCCGGCGCTCATGGCCACGCCCTGGCCCCATCCCAGCCAGCCGTCGGACTACAGCCGGCGCGGCCAGGGCCTGATCCGCCGCTTTGCGCTGCCCGGCATCCCGATGTACGACCGCGCACTGAGCGTGGCCGAGGTGGAGAACCGTCTCCACCACTACTACCTGCCCTACCGTCAGGCATTGCGGCAACTCATCGATGCCGCCCTGCAGGCGCACCGCCAGGTATGGCACCTGGACCTGCACTCGATGAAATCGACCGGCAATGCCATGAACGAGGATGCCGGCCAGGCCCGTCCCGACTTCGTCATCAGCGACCGCCTGGGCAGCAGCGCCGATCCGCGTGCCACGCAGTGGATCGCCGACCAGTTCAGCGCCATGGGATACCGCACCCTGGTCAATACGCCGTATCGCGGCGGCGATATCGTGCGCACCTACGGCGCGCCGGCGCAGGGGTGCCACAGCATCCAGATCGAGATCAACCGCGCCCTGTACATGCAGGAAAGCAGCGGCGAGAAATCGGCCAACTATCCACGCCTGAAAGCCGATATCGATCGCTTCCTGGTGCATTTCGCTGCGGTCATTGGAGATCCCGCCGGCGCCTTCCCGGCCTGACCCTGACATCTGCGCCTCCGTCCCTACACCGAACATCGCACATCGACCATGAACGACTACACCGTTGCCTCTGTGGATTCAGCCCTGCAACTGCTGGCCATCATCACCGACCGACCGGGTCTGAACCTGAGCGAGCTGGCCGACTGCGCCGACATGAACACCTCGCGGGCCTTCCGCCTGCTGACCACGCTGGCCGGCCACCGGCTGGTGGAGCGGGTGGGCGATCCGGCGGTCTATCGCCTGGGCACCCAGGCGCTGGTGATGGGCCTGGCCGCCGGCCGCCAGATCGACCTGGCCGCCGCCGCCCAGGCGCCGCTGCTCAAGCTGGTGGAGATGTTCAACGAAGCCTGCCAGGTGCGGGTGCGGGACGGTTTCGAGACGGTCTGCATCGCCCGGGTGGAGTCGACCCATGCAGTGCGGGTGCATGGCGTGATCGGCAATCGGCGGCCGGTCCATGTGGGCGCGTCCGGCAAGCTGCTGATGGCCTATGCGCCCGAGGCCGAACGGGAGCGCCTGCTCAAGCGTCCGCTGAAGCAGTTCACCGGACGCACCCGCAGCGATGCGGCCGCGCTGCACGAGGAGCTGGCCGCCATCGTCGAGAACGGCTATGCCTTGAGCCAGGGCGAAGCCACCCCCGGCGCCGTCGCCATTGCGGTGCCGGTAATGGATGCGCGCGGCAACGTGCTGGCGGCGCTGGGCATGTCGATTGTCGAAAGCCGCTATCACAAGAAGGCGCTGCCCGAGCTGGTGCGCGAGATGAGCGAAGCCGCCCGTGAGCTGTCGCGACAACTGGGACACAAGATTTCCTGACCTTGAAGAGAGAGACAACAACGTGAATCCATCCATCTCCGCCGAGGGGGCGACACCCCACAAGCGCACGCTGCATCCCATCCTGATGATGCTGGGCATCCTGGTGATGGCCATGTCGCTGACCTACCTGCTCGATGCCGGGCAGTTCGCCCGCAACGGCAAGCTGGTCGAGCCGGGTAGTTACCAGGCCATCGACAAGCACAACGACCTGCTGACCCTGTTCTCGCTCTCGACCCCGGCCAGCAGTGTCGAGCGAGCCTATCCGGCCACGGCGGTATCGTTGCTGCGGGCCATTCCCGACGGGCTCACCAAGACCTCGGCGCTGATCTTCATGGTCATGTTCGTGGGCGGCATGTTCGAGGTCTTCAAGCGTACCGGCGCGCTCGATGCCGGCCTGGACCGGCTGGTGCATGCCTCGCGCGGCAACCTGTATGTGCTGGGCCCCCTGCTGATCACCGTGATCGGGCTGGGCAGTACCTTCCTGGGCCTGATGTCGGAATACCTGGTGCTGCTGCCCATCGTGCTGGCGCTGGGCGAGCGGCTCAAGATCAGCCCGCTGCTCTCCTTGTCCATGCTGGCCTTCGGCGCGAAGCTGGGCTACGTGGCCTCGGTGAGCAATCCCATCGTGCTGCCAGTGGCGCAGGGTATTGCCTCGGTGCCCCTGTTCAGCGGCGCGGGCTTGCGGTTGGTGGTATTCGTGCTGGCCATCGTGATGGCGGTGGCCTATTTCCTCTATCGCCTGCGCGGCTCGGGCTACGCCATTATCACCGAGGTGCAGGCCGTCCCCCGGCTGGCGGGCGTCCATAAGGCGGTGTTGCTGGTGATTGCCGCCGCTACCCTGGTGCTGGTCTGGGCCGCGCCCGAGTTCAAGTGGCACAACGGCGAGCTGAGCGCCTTCTACATTGCCCTGGCCATGGTCATCGCCATGGTCGGCCGGCTCGGTGCGCGCGAGGCGGCCGACGCCTTCGTGCAGGGCATGAAGGGCATGATGCTGGCGGCCTTGCTCATCGGCCTGGCCGCCACCATCGAGCTGGTCCTCCAGCGCAGCATGGTGCTCGATACCGTCATCGTGAAGCTGGCCTCCCTGGTGGAAGGACAGAGCCGCGCCGTGGTGGGCAGCGGCATCATGTTGATTGAGGCCGTGCTGGACCTGCTGGTGCCCTCGACCTCGGGCAAGGCCGCCATCAGCATGCCCATCCTGGCGCCCATTGCGCACCTCTCGGGCCTGAGCGGGCAGACCTGTGTCCTGGCTTTCCTGCTGGGCAATGGCATCATGGGCATCATCAATCCTTCCTCTGGCCTGACGCTGGCCTTCCTGGCGATCTCCCGGGTCGGCTACGGCCAGTGGGTGCGCTTCGCCTTGCCGCTGGTGCTGGCCCTGAGCGTGATGGCCGTGGTGGTGGTCACGATCGCCGCCGAGATCGGGTATTGAGATGATCGCCGGGCAGGAGCAAGTTCCTGCCCGGGCCGGTGATGGCGGTGACGGTGACATTTCCGACTATCCCGGAATCGATATATTTCACTCCCTCCCGCAGCAAGGCTTGCACTAGCATCTCCTCCCTGTAAGGCCCGCATCCGACGGGCCGACCCAGAAGAGGAGAGACATGTCTACTGCAGCTGCAAGCAAGCGCACCGGCTATCGCTGGCTCGTGCTTGTCATGATCTACGTGACCTACATGATTGCCGGCGCCGACCGCGCCAACATCGGTGTCACCATCCCCGAAATCCGCAAGGACTTCCATCTCAGCAATACCGACGTCGGCGCCCTGGCGAGCCTGTTCTACATCACCTACGCGCTGATCCAGATCCCGGCCGGCTACCTGTTCGAACGCTTCGGGATCCGCAAGATCCTGGTCGGCTCGATGGTCCTGACCTCGCTGTCGACCTTCCTCACCGGTGCCGCCGGCAGCGCCTTCCAGATCAAGGCGTCACGCGCCATCCTGGGCGCGGCCGAGGGGCCGATCAATATCGGTATCGTCTCCACCATCAACCGCTGGTTCCCGCCGCATGAAAAAGGCCTGGCCACGGGCGTGTTCATGTCGGCCATCAAGTTCGCGCCGGCCTTCGTGCCGCCGCTGTGCGCCTGGCTGATGCTGCACTATGGCTGGCGCGAAGTGTTCTACATCTTTGCGGTGCCGGGCTTCCTCAGTGCCTTCCTCTGGTACTGGCTGGTGCGCGACGATCCTTCCGAGGTCAGCAAGTGCTCGCCGCAGGAGCAGGCCTACATCAAGGAGTCGGCTGCCCTGGGCGCGGTGGCACAGACCGGCCGGGGCCGTGCGCATGTCTCTGGCGGCTGGCTGGACAAGCTGATCCGCCTGCGCGAGATCGAACTGCTCAAGAGCAATGCCGAGATCCTGCGTTCCTGGAATGTCTGGGCTTGCGCGCTGGGCTACTTCTTCATGGTCGGCATCACCTACGCCATCATGACCTGGGTGCCGACCTACCTGGTGTCGGTCAAGCATTTCTCCATCATGAAGATGGGCGTGGTCGCCTCCGCCCCCTGGGTCGGCGCCATCGTCGGCAATCTGCTGGGCGGCTGGCTGTCGGACAATTTCTTCGGCAAGCGTCGCAAGCCGGTGATGCTGATCACCTCGGCCGCGACCGTGGTGATGATGTACACCCTCATCGCCGCGCCCAGCGAGCCGACCGCACTGGCGGCCCTGTTCTTCGTGGCCGGCGTGCTGCTCAACCTGGGTTACTCCACCTTCCTGGTCTATCCCATGGGGATCGCTACCAAGGAAAAGGTGCCGTTCGCCGCTTCCATCGTCAACTTCGCCGGCTCGCTGGGCGGCGCCTTCACCCCCTTCGTGGTCGGCGTCATTCTCGACAACCTCGATTGGGACTGGGTGTTCGGCCTGCTGGCGCTGAGTTCGCTGATCACCTTCTTCCTGGTGCTGAGCATGATCGAACCCCGGCCGCGCAGCCGGGTCGCCGAGCCCGCTGTGGGTAGCACCGGCAAGACGGTCCAGGCCTGATCCGGTATCGCTTCAACGCGTTCTTCTTCTGTAAGGCAGTCAATGGCAATTTTCATCATGGACCGCATCGCCCCCGAGGCGGTCACCCAACTCCGGCAGCAACACGAGGTCGTCGACTTCCCGGCCTCGCGCGAGCGTGACTGGTGCGTCGAGGCCGAGGCGCTGATCGTGCGTACCTTCCCGGTCCGTGCGCCGGAGCTGGCCCAGGCGCGTCGCCTGAAGATCGTGGCCAAGCATGGCAGCGGCGTGGACAACATCGATCTCGCCGCCGCCAGCCAGCGCGGCATCCTGGTCACCAACACGCCCGGCGCCAATGCCGATGCGGTCGCCGAGTACGTGCTGGCGCTGGCACTGGCGGTGGCGCGACGCATCCCGCTGTCGCACGGCAAGCTGCGCGATGGCGCCGGCAGCCCCGTGCAGGACGGCCTGGAGCTGGGCGGCAAGACGCTGGGCCTGATCGGCCTGGGTGATATCGGCAGCCGCACCAGTCGTCTCTTCCGGGGCGCATTCGGCGCGGCGGTGCTGGCCTATGACCCCTATGCCGGCGATGCCGCCTTCGCCGCTGCAGGTGCGACCCGGGTGGCTGACATCGACAGCATCCTGCGCCAGGCCGATGTGCTGAGCCTGCATGTGCCACGGCTGGAGAGCACCCGCCACCTGATCGGCGCCGCCCAGCTGGCGGCCATGAAGTCCACCGCCATCCTCATCAATGCCGCACGTGGTGGCGTGGTGGACGAGGTCGCCCTGCACGCGGCCCTGCGCGACGGCGTCATCGCCGGAGCCGGCAGCGATGTCTTCGAGGTGGAGCCACCACCGGCCGACCATCCGCTGCTGGACCTGCCCAACTTCGTCGGCTCGCCGCATGTCGCCGGCAGCAGCCGTGACTCGCTGCTGCGCATGGGCAGTGGCGCGGCGCAGGCCTGCATCGATGTGCTGGCTGGTCGGCAGCCGGCGCACCTCGTGCGGGCCGCCTGAGCAGGCAGGGCGATTTCTCTTTTCTCTCTACAACAGGATCTCATCATGAAGACCACGAAGTTTGACAACGTCGCCGAATTCGAACGCGTATCCGCTGACCAGGTAGCCAGGGCGCGTGCCTACCAGGCCGCCATCCTCTGTGACGTGGCCGGCCGCCGTGGTGCGCTCAACGCCCGCGTGCAGCCGCTGGTGCCCGCCATGAAGCTGGCCGGTCCGGCCTTCCCGGTGGAAGTGCGCGGCGGCGACAACCTGCTGTTCCACGTTGCGCTGGCGCTGGCCAAGCCGGGCGACATCATCATCGTCGATGGCAAGGGCTATGAGTCCAGCGCGCTGTTCGGCGAGCTGATGGTGACCCAGGCGCAGGCGGCCGGGCTGGGCGGTTTTGTGGTCGATGGTGCCGCGCGTGATGTCGATACCCTGAACGACGGTCCCTTCCCGGTGTTCGCCGCCGGCCGCAATCCGGCTGGTCCGACCAAGGGCCTGGATGGTCGTATCGGCCAGGCCATCTCGATTGGCGATGTGGCCGTGGAGCCAGGTGACCTGGTGGTGGGTGACGCCGATGGCGTGGTCGTTATTCCCCGTCGCGACGTTGACAGCGTGCTGGCCGCGGCAGAAAAGAAACTCAAGGCCGAGGCTCAGCGCATCCAGGAAATCGAGGACGGCATCCTGGTCTCGCCCTGGCTGGACGAGGCGCTGCGCGCGGCCGGCGTGATCGGCGTCAACGAGACCTTGGCCTGAACGGCCAGCCTCAGAAGCCGTAGGTGAGAGTGTAGTCGACCTCCTGCTGGGCCAGGCTGGCCAGGCTGGGGACGAGGGCGCGGGTGTCGTCGCTGCGCCAGCGCAGGCAATACTCGATCGAGGGCAGGGGCGGATCGCACTGGAAGGCGTTGAGCTTGTGCTGGTCCACCATGGGCTGGAGGAAGTGGCGCGGCAGGAAGCTGATACCGACGTCGGCGATTGTCAGGCCGACGATGGCGCTGAGGCTGTTGCAGGCCAGTACCCGGCGCGCCGGCACGCCATGCTGTGCCGCCCAGAGGTGGAAGGACTCGGTCAGTCTCGACTCGCTGGTCATGGTGATGACGGGATGCAGCTGGATATCCTTCTTGCTCAGCACCTTGCCGGCGGCGATGCGCCGGGGCGACGACATCCAGGCGAACTCCAGCGTGGCCAGCGGGATCGCCGAGAGCTGGGTGGTGTCGGAGGCGGTGCGCGGCAGGATGGCGAAATCCAGCTCGCCGCGCAGCAGTTTTTTCTCCAGCGCCGAGGCCAGGTCGATATACGGTTCCAGCACCAGCAGGGGATGTTCGGCATTGATGCGCGAGACGAACTTGGGGAACCAGGTCAGCGCCGTCAGTTCGCTGACGCCAAAGCGACAGGTGCCGCTCAGCGGTTGCGGCATGTCCAGCAGGGCCTTGAGTTCACCCTCCATGACCAGGATGCGGTGCGCGTGATCGAGGATGTGCTGGCCATGCTCGGTCAGCACCGAGCGCTGCGCAGAGCGATCGAAGAGTGACACGCCCAGCGAGGTTTCCAGTTCGGCCAGGCGCTTGGACAGGGTCGACTGGGTGATGTTGAGACGAGTGGAGGCGATGGAAAAGCTGCCCAGGGTGGCAGCCCAATAGAACGCCTCAAGTTGCTTCAAGGTCATGGTGCTCACAGTACTAGATGCAAGAAGGATTCACTGTCGCAGCGCTGCACGATCGTCATGGCCAGCGGCCTCACCAGCCGGGGAAGTCGGCGCCGATCCCGTTGCCAAACAATCGCTGGCAGTGACTGTCGACGATGGCGATGCTGCGCGCCATGCCGCTGGTGGACTGCCTGTGCGAGAGACGGTAGCAAGTATACGGCGGTGGCGGATCGGTGAGTTCGCGGATCAGGTAGGGGCCGTTGGCCAGGCTGGCCTGCGCTAGCCAGCGCGGCACGATGGCCCATTGATCGGGATGGTGCAGCATCGACAGGATCAGGTAACCGCTGTCGAGCTTGATGCGCGAGGGCGTCAGCGGATCCCACCAGTGGTCGTGCCAGGCATCGAAGCTGCGGCCCCAGGGAACGAAGAGTTCGTGGTCGGCCGAGAGATCCTGCGGGCGCACCTTCCGGAGCGCTTTCGATCTGCCCCCGCGCAGGCTCAATACCACCATGGGCGAGGTGAAGAAGACATCCACCTTGACGTTGGGATGGCTGCGCTCGCGCAGGGTGAAGGCCAGGTCGAGCTGGCGCTGCTCGATCTTCTCGTACATCTCGTCGGAGTGCAGCGTGCGGATCTCGATCTTCATGGACGGGTGCTCGGCATGCAGCTGACGATACAGGCGCGGGAAGACGAATACGTTCAGGCTATCCACCGCGCCGATGGTCAGGCTCAGGCGCGGTCCCTGCGACCCCAGGATCTTGACCTCGCGCGAGAGCAGGTGCCACTGCTCGGCGATGCGCAGGAACTCCTCGCCGCTGGGCGTGAGCCGGACCTGGCGGATGCCCTTGCCGCGTTCGAGCAATTGCATGCCCAACTCGTCCTCCAGCGCACGGATGCGTTTGCTGATGGAGGTCTGGGTCAGGTTCAGGGTATCGGCCGCGGCGCTCTGGCTGCCGGTGCGGACGATCTCCAGGAAGGTATCGATGGCGTGAGGGAACATGGTCTCCGGGACGCAGGGATGAAAGGCAGGAGGAAATCAAATAGTCTTTTGATGACTATATTATGGTCAATCAAGTCGTTTTACGTGGCTGTCTATCCTATTTAGAATCGCCCACAGCAAGCAAATCGTCAAGCAATGCCGCAGAAGCATTGGACGCCACCACACCAGAGCACGGAGACCATCGCATGTCGCAACCGACAGCCCAGGCTGCATCCCCATCGCCCATTGCCAACCTTAGCCGCCCCACCCGTTTTCGCTGGGTAGTGGCCGCACTGATCTTCCTCATCTACACCATTGCCGCCGCCGACCGCGCCAACATCGGGGTAGCCTTGCCCTTCATCCGCAAGGAGTTCGCGATGAGCAATACCCAGGCCGGCGCCTTGCTGAGCCTGTTCCTGTTTGCCTATGCACTGGCGCAGTTGCCGGCGGGGTTTGCCACCAGCCGCTTCGGCGTGCGCCGCATCTTCACCGGTGCCATGCTGCTGACCTCGGTCTTCACCGGCCTGCTCGGCACCACCAGTTCGGTGATCGGCCTGAAGATCTATCGCTTCGCCCTGGGACTGGCCGAGGGACCGCTGCCGGTGGGCATCGCGGCGACCATCAACAACTGGTTCCCGCCGCATGAAAAGGGTACCGCCGCCGGCATCTTCCTCTCGTCGGTGAAGTTCGGTCCGGTGATCGTGCCGCCGCTGTGTGCGGCCATCATCGCGCTGTGGGGATGGCGCGAGATCTTCATCGTCTTTGCCGTACCGGGGATCTTGTTTTCGGTCATCTGGTATTTCCTGGTGACCGAACATCCGGCGCAGAGTGCGCGCGTGAACCAGGCCGAGCTGGATTACATCACTGGCGCCACGCCGGTGGCCACCGCCGCGACTACCGTGACTGCCGCAGCGACCCCGGTGCGGGCCAGCCGTGCAGCCCCGGCCTGGCTGGATACCCTGGTGCGTGCCCGCAAGCTGGCACCGCTGACCGACAACAAGAGTGTCTTCCGCTCCTGGAACGTGCTGGGTTGCGCACTGGGTTACTGCTTCCAGCTGGGCATCTCCAATGTGCTGCTGGCCTGGATCCCGACCTACCTGCTGTCGGTCAAGAAATTCTCCGTCATGAACATGGGCTTCGTGGCAGCCGCCCCCTGGGTGGGTGCGGTGATTGGCAACCTGCTCGGTGGCCTGGTCTCGGACCGGCTGCTGGCGCGTCGTCGCAAGCCCGGCATGATGCTCTCGGCCCTGGCCACTGCCGGCATGATGTACGCACTGATCCATTCGCCGGCCGATCCCCTGAGCTACGGCATGCTGCTCTTTGCTACTGGCATCCTGCTCAGCTTCGGCTTCTCGGCCTATATGGCCTATCCCATGGGCGTGGCCGATCGCAAGACCTTCCCCATCGCCAGTTCGGTGGTCAACATGGGCGGCCAGATCGGAGGTGCGATAGCCCCGCTGGCCACCGGCATGCTGCTGGACAACTACGGCTGGGACTACGTGTTCTCCTTCATGGCCATCGGCTCCCTGATCAGTTTCCTGGTGCTGCTCACCATCGCCGAGCCGGTGCAGGACTGAACCCGCTTCTCCGTCTTTTGAAAGCCTCCGACATGAGCCATCCCTCTTTCCTCATCCATCCCGCCCCCGCGCTGGCGCCCGCTGCCACCGTCGCGGCGCTGGAGGGCATCGTGGTCTCGCACCTGAGCGACAACCTGCAGCGGCTCTCGGGCATCACCGGGCTGCAACGCATCCATCGCTCGCGCAAGCTGGTCGGTACCGCCCTGACCGTCAAGACCCGCCCCGGCGACAACCTGCTGATCTACAAGGCGCTGATGATGATGCAGCCTGGCCATGTGCTGGTGGTCGATGGCGGCGGCGAGACCAGCAATGCGCTGGTGGGCGAACTGATCATGCTGTACGCGCAGCAACGCGGCTGCGCCGGCTTCGTGCTGGACTGCGCGGTGCGCGATACGGCGGCCTTCGCGCAGGCGGATTTCCCCTGCTATGCGCGCGCTGTCAGCCATCGTGGTCCCTACAAGAATGGCCCCGGCCAGATCAACGTGCCAGTCAGCATCGATGGCCAGGTGGTGCGGCCTGGCGATATCGTCGTCGGTGACGAGGATGGCATCGTGGCCTTCCCGCCAGAGCAGGCCGAGGCCCTCATCACGGCGGCGCGCAAGACCGCCGAGCTGGAGGACGGCATCCGCGCCGAGATCGCCAATGGACGCGTCGAGCAGGCCTGGCTGGACAAGGTCCTGAAGCCTTTCGGCCTTTGAGGTATCGTAGTCCGGCTTGCCGCCTCCTTGCCCATCGACCGCATTGATTCCATTGACCTCGCCCATCGCATGACTGCCCACGCCCTGAAACGCTACCTGTCGCTGCATGACTTCGAGAACGCCGCCAGGAAGCGCCTGCCCAAGCCCCTGTTCGCCTACGTCTCGGGGGCGGTGGAGGACGAGGTCTCCATCAACGCCAATCGCGCGGCCTACGGCCACTACGCTTTCAAGCCCAATGTCCTGGTGGACGTATCAACCATCGATACCTCGGTCGAGCTGTTCGGCCAGCGCTACACCATGCCGGTGGGCGTGGCGCCCATGGGCATCGCCGCCATGACCAGCTATCGTGGCGACATTGCCCTGGCGGTAGCTGCGCGCAAGGCCGGGGCCTTGTGCATCATGAGCGGCTCCTCGCTGATCCGCCTGGAGGAAGTCATGCAGGCCGCGCCCGGCACCTGGTTCCAGGCCTACCTGCCCGGTCATCAGGAGCAGATCGATGCGCTGATCCGGCGCGTGCAGGCCGCCGGCGTGGAAACGCTGGTGCTGACGGTGGACACACCGGTCACCGCCAATCGCGAAAACAATATACGCGCCGGTTTTTCCACCCCCCTGCGTCCTAGCCTGGCGCTAGCCTGGCAGGGCGTGACGCATCCGCGCTGGCTGCTGGGGACATTTGCCCGCACGCTGTTGCATCACGGCATGCCGCACTTCGAGAACAACTACGCCACGCGCGGTGCGCCCATCATGTCTTCCAGCGTGCTGCGCGACTTTGCCGATCGCGGGCATCTGAACTGGGAGCATGTGCTGCGCGTGCGTGCCATGTGGAAAGGGCCGCTGGTGATCAAGGGCATCCTCAACGTGGCTGACTTGCGCCGCGCCAAGGCCATTGGCGCCGATGCGGTCATCGTCTCCAACCATGGCGGCCGCCAGCTCGATGGCAGCGTCGCTCCGTTGAGGGTATTGCCGGAGATGGTCGAGGCCGCGGGGGACTTCCCGGTCATGATCGACAGTGGTGTGCGGCGCGGTACCGATGTCCTGAAGGCGCTGGCCCTGGGGGCGAGGGCGGCGTGGATAGGCCGTCCGTTCAACTATGCCGCAACCATCGGCGGCGAGGCCGGTGTGGCCCATGCGCTGGAACTGATCCGCCAGGAAGTGCGGCGCGACATGGGCATGCTGGGCGTGACCAGCATCGCCGGCATTGCGCCGGATCACCTGTGCAGCAGTCGCCGCGACTGAGCGGTTGGGCCTTTCCCGTCTTGTCGTCTGCTTGCCTTGCCGGCCTGTTGCATCATTGCGCCAGCAGGGCATGCCTTTGCCGGGGATCGCCGGCCTGCACGCGCGCCGGTAGCTTGAGCATGGCGTAGACATGCCGGATGTCGGCCAGCACGGTGTGCGGCGGCACGGCCGTGCGCCGCGCGATTTCATCGGCGGTGTAACCCTGGGTGATGCATTCCAGGGTCTTCATTTCGCGTTCGGACAAGACCGTGCTGGTCGGTGCCGGGCGGAACCTGGCCAGGATGCGTCGGGCGATGAGCGGGCTGATGGGGCTGCCGCCGCGATGGAGGTTACGGAGTTCGCACAGGATGGTGGCGGCGTTGCTATCCTTGAGCAGATAGCCATGCGCACCGGCCTCGATGGCGCGCAGGACATCTCCCTCTTCACCAAAGGTGGTACAGGCCATGATGGCGCACCGCGGCCACGCCGCGCTGGCATGAGCGATGACGTCGATGGCGGCGCCATCGGAGAGGCCCAGCTCGACCAGCAGCAGATCCGGCGCGGCCTGTTCCAGCAGCACCATGGCTTCATTGCGGGTCGCGGCGACCGCGATCAGGCGCAGATCGTCGGCCTGCTGCAAGGTCGCAGCCAGGCTGCCGGCAAAGCCGGCATCGTCTTCCACCAGGGCCACGCGGATCGGCGATGGCCTGGCAGGCGCGGTAAGGCTGGTCGGTGTGGATGGCATGGATGGGCTGGTGTCGTCGGCGGGCGCGTTGTCACGGGCCCCGATGGACTGGCGGATGCCCAATTATAGGAAAGATGCAAGACAGGGCTTGTCACCAGAACTGGGGATAGGCAGGGGGGGATGGCGGCATTACATTGCGCTTTCGGCGTATTTCCCGTCGCGCTCCCGCCCTCGCCACCAGGAACAGAACATGATCGTCCATGCCCCGGAAACCCTTGTCGAATCTGGACCGGATCTCATCATCCCGCGTTCGTCGACATCGTTCCAGGACAGCGACGAAGCACTCGGACGCCTGTTCAGCGACATCACCCTGATGGCCCGCAGGATGGGGGATGTGCCGATCTCCATGGTGTCGTTGCTGCGCACGACGATGGGCAATGTCGGCCGCAGCGGACCTGGCCCGATCCGCGAACGCGGCTTTCCCCGGTCGCAGTGGTGGATGCTGCCCGGCCAGACGCAAGCCATGCGCAGCGATCTCGATTTCTCCCTGTGCGAAGCCTCGCTCGATCGTGCCGGTGCCCTCACCGAGATCGAGGACCTGCAATTGCACGCGCCCTATGCCGCCTCGATGATCAGGGAAGCCATGCCCGATGTGCGCTTCTATGCCAGCGTGGCCTTCGGCAATGCTGGCGGGCAATACCTCGGTACGCTCTGCCTGTTCGATCACAAGCCGCGGCAACTGAACCAGGCGCAGCGCGAGATGCATGCCTTGCTGGCGCGGCAGCTGGCCAGCCAGCTCGACAGCTGGCAGGAACTGGTACGCCTGCAACGCCTGGCCCTCACCGATTGCCTCACCGGCGTGGGCAACCGGCGCGCCTTCGACCAGCATCTCAAGCACGAGTGGAGCCGTCACCTGCGTCATAGCGCGCCGCTGTCGCTGCTGATGATCGACGTCAACCGCTTCAAGCAATACAACGATGCCCATGGGCACCAGGCGGGCGATGCGGCCCTGGCGCGGCTGGGCGAGTTGTTGCCCATGCCCTTGCGCAGCAGCGATTTCGTGGCCCGATATGGCGGCGACGAATTCGCCGTCATCCTGCCCGATACCCCGGTGGAAGGCGCCCAGGTCGTCAGCGAACGCATCCAGGGAGCGCTCGCGCGCGCCAGCTGGCCGCTGCAGGCATTGCGTGTCTCCATTGGCGTGGCCACGCTGCCGGCCGATGGCATTGGTGATTTCCACACCCTCATGGCGCGTGCCGACGAGGCCATGTACGCCGCCAAGCGGCGAACCTAGTTGCAGCCAGGATAGAGACTGGCGAGCCATTGCTTGTCAGTGCAAGCCTGTCCCCAGAACTGGGGACATACGTTTGCTGCGGCTGCGCTTACATTCTGCTGGCCGCCAGATCCCGGACACGGGTATGTGCGTTCTTCACCGTCCCGCCGCTGCAACCACGAGGTCAGAAATAAAGGTTGCGGCGTATGCCTGGCAAGCTGCGACCTTGTCGGTGCATGTCTCCGGTCACCCGGCCGGACTTTCCCGCCCCGGAATCCCTTATCCCGGTAAATGGATTCCGGGGAGGATCTTCTCGTCGCCTACTGCACCAGAGGCAGGTGCAACACCATCAGCGTTCCTTGCGTCCATTGCCGCCATTCAATCTTCGCGCCGATGGTCTCGGCCCGGCGCATCTGGTTGCGCAAGCCCTTGCCGCCCCTGGCCAGGCCTTCTTCGAGATCGAAGCCACCACCGTTGTCACGCACGACCACCTGGACGCTGCGTTCGTCGGCCTGCGTGGAGACCGCGATCTCGCTGGCACCGGTGTGCTTGATGATGTTGCCCAGCGCCTCCTGCAGGATGCGCAGGATATGCAGGGCATGGCGCGGATCCAGCCAGGGCAGGGGCGGTACGGTATCGACTTGCCACAGCAGCGTGATACCGCTGGCGTCAAGCCGGCTGCCCAGGCGGAAGCGCAGCGTGGCCAGCAACAGCAGCAGGTCGGCATCGACCGGTTCCAGGGAGTCGATGGCCAGTTTCAGGTCGTCGATGCAGGCGCTGAGGATCTGCGCCACCTCATGTTCGTCCAGCTTGCCATGTTCCACGCGCCGCAAGGCACCGATCAGGGACAGGCCCAGCACGTCGTGCATGTCCTGCATCATGCGCTGCCGCTCCATGCTGAGGGTCTGCGCCTTCTCCACGTCGCGCAGGCGTTCGTAGCTTTCTGCCAGTTCGGCCTCGCGCTGGAGGAGGCGCATCGCCAGGGTCTGCCTGCCCCGCTCGGCCTCGGCGATGGCGTTGACGTAGCGGCGGAACAGGATGTACAGGATGACGATGAACATCATCATCGACGAATACGGTGTCAGGTAGAAACCCTCGATATCGAACTGGTTCTTGACCTTGAACCAGTCATAGATGCCGAAGAGCAGGCTGGTCGTCATCCAGCCCGCCAGCAGGCAGGCCTCCAGCGAGCGGCTGCGCCAGCTGTCGATGACGCTGCGCACCACCATCACGATGGCAAACAGGATCGGCCCCACATACAGCATGGGCTTGAGCAGCACCATGCCCGGCTGCAGGCTCGACAGCGGCAGCGTGGCCGCGCTCATGACCAGGGAGAAGGCCATCATGCCGCGATTGAACCAGCGGTGATCCCGTTTATGCAGCAGGCAGGAGAAGAACTGCAGCGCCACGATCTGCCAGTTCAACGCGTTGTAGGTCAGCCAGCCGAACCACTGGTCGGAGATCGGCAGTGATTCCAGGCTGGCGAAGAAATGCCAGCGCCGCGTGATGGTACACACGGCGATGATGAACACCAGCAGGTAGATGGGCTCCTGGCGCCGCACCAGCCACACGCAGAACGAGAACAGGCCCACGGCCAGGAAGGCGGCGCTCATCATGAAGGGCAGCTGGTACTCCAGCCATTCGCGCAGCACAAAGCGCGGATAGATGTCGTCGCTGTCGCCCACGTAGAGCGAGGAGATGGCCCCGGTGGCGCCGGAATAGATATCGAGGCGGATCAGCAGACTACGCGGCAGCGGCTCTTCGGGGGTATCGCGCAGGGGGATGAAGAGGGCGGGGTGGCGGAAGTGGTTCCAGGTCGGTGTGCCGCGCGAGCGGTACAGCAGCTTGCCATCGCCGTACACCGCCAGTTGCCCGGCGGCCTGCCAGCGCAAGAGGTGTAGCGAGATCTCGTCATGGGTGGCCGGCAGGGGGGGAAGTGCCAGGCGATACCAGACCGTTGCCATGCCAGGCGTCACGGCCGCCCCGGGGCTGGCGGGGAGGACGAAGCGGTGCGGCAGGGAGACCGGTGTCCACTGGCCGGGCAAGGTCGTGGCATCGAAGACGGACGTCAGCGGTCTGGACTGGGACGGCGGCGTGACCAGCATCTCGGCCTGGTCGAGATGCTGCACCGCCATGGCCGCTGCCGGCCTGGCGTGTGCCAGCAGCACGCACAGCAGCAATAGCGCCAGCAGCATCAGCAGCATGCTGCCCGGCCAGGCCGTGAGCCCATGCCGGCGGTACGTGCTGCCTGGCGATGTCATGTACGGATCCAGCCGCGGCTGCGGGCCTCGAAGATGGCTTCGGTCTTGGAATGGACTTCCAGCTTGGCGTAGATGCGGCGGATGAAGGTGAGTACGGTGTTGCGGGTGATGCCCATGAGGCCGGCGATTTCCTCGGCGGTGAAACCGCGCGTGATGAATTCCAGGACTTCCGTTTCACGTGCCGACAGGCCTGCCGGTGCTTCTTGCCTGGCGCTTTCGGCGACTGCCTGCACGGCGGGAACAGCAGCCTGATTTCTGGCGGCATTGCCCCGGAAGCGCAGCAGCACCTGGCGCGCGATCAGCGGACTGATCGGGCTGCCGCCCGCCTGCAGGTTGCGGATCTCCGTCACGATATTGGCGGCCGCGCTGTCCTTGAGCAGGTAACCCGAGGCACCGGCCTCGATGGATTGCATGACGTGGTCCTCGTCACCGAAGGTGGTGCAGACCATGATATTGCACTGTGGATACTGTGCATGGACGAGCCGGATCAGTTCGATCCCGCAGCCGTCGGGCAGGCCGATGTCCACCAGCAACACATCCGGCGCAGCCGCTGCGAGCGCCAGCCGTGCCTGCGCCAGCGTGCCGGACACCGAGAGCAGGTGCATGTCGGCGGCCTGTGCCAGCGCGTGCTGGAACGCGATCTGGACGTGGGTATCGTCTTCGACGAGGGCCACGCTGATCGTTGGTGAAGGGGGCAGTGCTGGCATCATCGTTCGGTTACCGTGGTCGCAGCCTGGGTGGCGACGACTTCAGGCAGCGGGATTTTCTG
The DNA here is from genome assembly GCF_044745245.1 of Herbaspirillum sp. NPDC087042. Taxonomy (NCBI): domain Bacteria; kingdom Pseudomonadati; phylum Pseudomonadota; class Betaproteobacteria; order Burkholderiales; family Oxalobacteraceae; genus Herbaspirillum; species Herbaspirillum sp. NPDC087042. The sequence goes on from NZ_JBIUZW010000002.1 coordinate 316,478, forward strand.
TGATGTCAGATCTTGCCATAAATCGTAAATCGTCACGTATGGATTGCGCGTCCTTGGCGAGGTTTGTCCGGTTAAATTTCCTGAAGTGGCTATTGCGACGTGTTTTGCTGTCCCGAACGGTGTCCAATAGTTATTGCGAGGAAATAATTGATGTGGCGAAATGTACATTTTTCGTACTTATTGCGTAACCACATGACGATGAGCGCATCCACGGATTCCCGCATGCCGGTCACCTGAAGTGGATGGCCAGTGCTCGAAGGTGCCGTCTCAAATGTAAAGCCGCAGAAAGTGATAGGCTCTAGCGCCCGAAGCCGCGCATGAGATTGAAATGCAGAAACCCAGAATCGCCAGGTACGTCAAGTTTTCCTCCAATCCATTGTTGAACAAGAAGCTGCCGGCCGGACGGAGCACGCTGCTGATGTTTACCTTCGCGCTGGCATTTCTCGCGCTTGTCCTGCGTGCCATCTGGGTGCAGATCGCCGACCACGACTTCTATGAACAGCAGGGAGAGATACGCTTCGCCCGCTCCCTGGAGTTGCCCGCCTACCGGGGCCGGGTACTGGACAGGAACAACCAGATTCTCGCCGAGAGCGCACCGGCGAAAAATCTCTGGGCCACGCCGCAGGACCTGGAGTTGAGCGCAGACCAGCTTGCGTCCCTGTCGCACATACTGGGTCTGCCCGCGACCGAGCTGTCACAGAAGCTCAATGACAAGCAACGCTCCTTCGTCTGGATCGACCATCAGCTCAGTCTCCCGATCGCCCAGCAGGTCGCAGCGCTCAAGGTCAAGGGGCTGTACTTCGGATCCGAATACAAGCGCGAGTATCCTGAGGCTGAATATTCTTCCAACATCGTGGGCTTCACCAATATCGCGGACAAGGGACAGGAAGGCATCGAGCTGGAATTCAACAAGGAGCTCAGCGGACAGCCCGGCTCCAGGCACGTCATCAAGGATAGGCTGGGCCGGGTGATCGAGGACATCGACAATCAGGTGTCGCCGAAGAACGGGCAGGACATCCAGCTTTCCATCGATAGCAGGATCCAGTACCTGGCCTACAAGGACCTGAGCGAAGCCGTGCAGGACAACAAGGCCAAGGCCGGCAGCGTGGTGGTTCTCAACGCCCGCACCGGCGAGGTTCTCGCGCTGGCGAACTATCCCACCTACGACCCGAACCAGCGGCAGAACCTCTCCGGAAGCGCCCTGCGCAATCGTGCCGTGACCGATGCGTTCGAGCTCGGTTCGGTCATGAAGCCGATCACCATGGGCACGGCCCTTGAGCTTCATCGCGTGACGCCACAGGAGACCATCAACACCTCGCCAGGCCGTTACCGCTTCGCTGGCGCCACCATCTCCGACGTGAGCGACCATGGCGTGCTGACGATGGAGGGGGTGATCGAGAAATCCAGCAACATCGGCATGACCGTCGTTTCGCAAAAGCTCCAGGCGCAGGAAATGTGGAGCACCTTTACCAAGCTGGGGTTTGGTCAGCGGCCCGATATCGAATTCCCGGGGGTGACGCCGGGGCGGCTACGCAGCTGGAAGACCTGGAAGCCGATCGAGCAGGCCACCATGGCCTATGGCTACGGCATGTCATCGTCGCTGCTGCAGCTGGCGCACGCGTACACGGCCTTTACCAATGATGGCAAGGTGTTGCCGCTCTCCATCCTCAAGCGCGATGCGGCACCCGAGGGGACCTATGTCTATTCGCCCGCGGTCGCGGCCGAGATGCGCCATATGCTCTGGATTGCCGCCGGTTCCGGTGACCGGAAATCGCGCCTGCAGCCGCCCAGCTATTCCGTCGGCGGCAAGTCGGGCACCTCGCGCGAAGCCATCGGCGGGGCCTATGCCGCCGGCAAGTACCGCGCATCCTTCGCCGGCATCGCGCCCATTGAACATCCCGACGTGATTGTCGCCGTGACCATCGACGCCCCAAGCGCGGGAGCCTACTTCGGTGCGGTGGTGGCGGGCCCGGTGTTCTCTAAGGTGGTTGAGCAGTCGCTGCACATCATGAACACGGCGCCCGACTATCTGCTGTCGCATCAGAGTGCGGGGCAGACGTCCAAAGGCGGCAATGTAGGCTGATGGCGCCACGTGGCATGGCTACGGCCAGGATTGCCGGCAAGGTCACTTAGGTCCTCTTCCTGTCGTCTTGATGATGTGAGGACGCCTCCACAGGAGAATAAGTACGCGCCAGCGCTGGCGGCAGTGCTTTGGAAAAGTACCAACCCTGCACGATATCGACGTTGCATTGCCTGACGAAAGCGAGTTGCTCTTCGGTCTCCACGCCTTCGGCGACCAGCCTGTAGCCAAATGCCTTGAGCAGCTTGCATAGCTCTTGATAGAGTAGCTGGCCACGTGGCTTGTCTATATCCGCAATCAGGCTCTTGTCCAGCTTGACGCTATCGATACCGATCTTGTGCAGCAAACCGAGATTGGAGTAACCGGTACCAAAATCATCAATCGACAAGGTGAGTCCGCGAGAGCGCAGCAACTCTATGTTGCCGGCAAGATCCGCGAATTTTTCCGTGAATGAGCTCTCCAGCATTTCCAGGTTCAGGTCGATCACGCGTTTTTCCACCTGCGCCAAGAGCGCCATGACCTTTTCATCTGACGCCAGGAAATCCGCCGTGAGATTGATACTTATCCGGGGCGTAAAACCATCTTCCTGCCAGACGCCCAGGTCTTCTATCGCCCGGTTGATGACCCAGTTGTTGAGGACATCGGAATATCCTGCGCTTTCCAGTTTCTGGATGAACCAGGGGCCGATGATTGTTCCATCGGCCATGCGCAGCCTCAGCAGCGCCTCAAAGCCATAGATCTGCATGGTCCGCACATCCACTTGCGGCTGGTACCACAATTCAAGCGATCCCTCGGCCAACAGGCGAAAGGCTTCCATGGCCTGTGCGTGTGACTGCAAGGCAGACTTCTGGCGGATCACATAGGCGTCTTCGGGAACATCAAGGCGTGCTTCCGGAAGATCATCCGTGGCGAAGACCCGCTGCAATTTCTTCTTGATGCCATCGCCATTCTCCCAGGCCAGGAACGGGTAGTAGATGGCAGCGCCCAGTGCGAGCATCGCCAGCTGGAAGATGACGGTGACGATACTGCCACCGCCGGCTGTCCATGCATTCAGGCCGAACGGAAGAATCCAGTGCACGTTCTCTGTCAGCGGGATGAGATTGAACACGGCGGCGGCATAGGCCAACCAAAAACCGAGCAGTGGGAACGCAATGAAGGGAATCAGCAGATATGGATTGAAGACAATCGGGTATCCAAACAGCAGGATGTCGTTGATGTTAAAAAACTGCAGTGGCAAGGATATCTTGGCCACCAGTTGTTCCCGCATGGTGCGCCGGCGCAGCGCTATGGCCAGCAGCATCGCCAACGTACCGCCTGCCCCCCCGAACAGGACAAAAGTATTGAGCAGGCTGCCCAGCGTGAATCCATTGACGACCACCTGGGCAAGATCGTTTCCGTAAGTCAGACTGGTATAGACGTAATTGCCGTGAATGCCGATAAACCATAGCGCGTGCACGGCAACGATACGAATGCTTCCCTGGATCAGGAGGGGGAGATGGTTAAGTGAGTCACTGAAGCTTTCCAGGCCTGCAATCAACGATGCGGACAGATAGTGAAATACCAGCGCGTTGACCAGGACTGCGACGATCGTTGGCACTATCCCGTTGAGGCTGCCGGCCAGGAGATGACTCACCACCTTGACGTCGACCGACAGAAAACGGAGTCGCCTCACCAGGCTGTACAAGAAGACGGTCCAAAGAGGCAGGGCAATGCTGTAGACGCTCGGCAGTATGGCGGCGGTCGACCAGTCACCACTATCCCTGATGGACCACAAGACGACGGCCAGACTCACGCCGCTGGTGGCGCCGACCAGTGCGGGCTCCATCTTCCTGAACTTCGCCAGCTTGTATCCCAGGAGAGCTGCGACCACGAAGGGAAGGGCGTCCTTGATCGGATTGGATATCTGCTGAAGCGTGAAGTAGAGGTCTGCCTGGTTCGTGTGCGTGGAGACCAGCGTCATCGCGAGCTCCAGTACAGACATGAGCAGATAGAGCGGGAGCATCAGAATAAAGGTCTCTCGCATCACCAGCATGACGCTGAACATTTTTTTGGGAAGACGTCGATTCTTAAAATAATTCATCATCTTCTTGTGTCCCCTCACGCCATCTACGCATTTGCCCAGGCAATTGCCAGCCTGGCGGCGCGTTACGCATCGCCGGTATCAACAAATGGGTCGAAATATTGCTCTGACATTAACATGCCAGAAGACTTGCAATAGTGCAGTATCAGACTGATAACATCAGAGCGGAATGGGCCGAAGACATGGCTGCCTCGGGACCGCCCGAAGCGCAGGGAGTGGCGGGGTGTCCATGACCTGTTGCTCCGTCTCTGCGTCAGCGACCGCCTTCCTGCTCACGGATCATGTCGTAGAGCGCCTGGGCTGCCGGTGACAGATGCGCAGTCTTGCGCGTGATGAGCACCAGGTGCCGAGACACGACAGGGTCGACGAGTTTGACCATGCGCACATGGGGATAGGCGCCTTCCTGGATGGCCAGCTGTGGCACCACCGCCACGCCTACACCCTGCGCCACCAGCCCCACTGCGGTCGAACTGCGCTGCACTTCGTAGAAGGAACGCAAGGCGATGCCATGGGCTTCCAGTGCGGGATCAAGCAAGGCCCGATTGCCGCTCACCTCGCCTGCAAAGATCAGCGGATGGGATTGCAGTTGCGTCCAGGCGATGCGCCGCCGTCTGGCCAGAGCATGATCCTTGTGGCAGATCAGCACGTAGCGATCCTCGGTGAGTGGAAGGCTGACCAGTTCAGGATGATGTTCCCGGGCAACGTTGATGCCGAATTCCGCCTCCCGACGCAGCACCGCCTCGGCCACGGCGGAAGAAGCGTGATCGAGAATCTTGATGCGGTTGTGCGGATAACGCGCCGAGTAGGCCTGCATGATGCGCGGCAGATACTGCACGCCCACGGTGGGTACGCAGGCGATCGAGACGTCCCCCCGTCTGGCGATGCCGGACTCGCGAATCTCGACCAGCGCCCCGGCCAGTTCGGTCAGGAGGCGGCGCGCCTGGGGCAGGAAGTCCTGCCCGATTTCGGTAAGAGCGATTGAACGTGTGGTGCGTTCCATCAGCGTGACACCGAGGAAATCCTCAAGCTTGCGCAAACGCAAGGTCACCGCTGTCTGTGTCACATGCAAGGCATCGGCGGCCCCCTGGAAGCTGCCCTGATCGGCAATCGCGATAAACGCCTGCACACCGAGGATGTCTATTTTCATAAGAGAAACTTATTAATCTCCGAAATAATTTCATTTTACCGCCTGACCTGACGCGCTCAAGATAGCAGTCAGCCAGGAGGGAAGCCAATCATGAACATCACCATATTGGACGATTATTTCGACACGCTGCGCGGCCTGCCCTGTTTTCGCAAGCTGGACGGCCATACCGTGACCATCTGGAACGATCACGTGCAGGACGTGGATGCGCTGGCCGAGCGTCTTCGCGATACCGAGGTGCTTGTTCTGATCCGCGAGCGTACGCAGATCCGTGCAGCGCTCATCGCCTGCCTGCCGAAACTGCGCCTGATCAGCCAGCGCAGCGTCTTCCCTCATATCGATATCGATGCCTGCACTGCGCACGGTGTGATCGTCTCCTCGAACCAGCATGCCGATACCCCGTCGTACGCCGCCGCCGAACTGAGCTGGGGATTGATACTTGCCGCCATGCGCCAGATCCCGCAACAGATGCGGGCGCTGCAGGAGGGGCGCTGGCAGATCGGCGTGGGCAAGACCTTGCGCGGGCGAACGCTGGGCATCTACGGATATGGGCGTATTGGCGCCGAGGTGGCGGCTTACGGTGCGGCCTTCGGCATGAAGGTATTGATCTGGGCCAGCGACGCTTCGCAACTGCGCGCCCGGCAAGATGGCTGGGACGTCGCTCCCGACAAGCAGGCTTTCTTCGAGACCTGCGACGTGCTGTCACTGCATATGCGCCTGGTGCCAGCCACGCGCGGCATCGTCACGGCGCACGACCTGGCCCGGATGAAACCCTCAGCCCTGCTGGTGAACACCAGCCGCGCCGGATTGATTGCCCCGGGCGCGCTGGAGCAGGCGATGCACGCCGGCCGGCCCGGCATGGCCGCTGTGGATGTCTATGAGAAGGAGCCGTTGCGGGATCCGCAGCATCCCCTGCTGCACATGCCCAACGTGGTGTGTACTCCCCATATCGGCTACGTGACGGAAGACGAGTTCGAGCTGCAGTTCAGCGACATCTTCGAACAGATCGTGTCCTTTGCGGGCGGACATCCGATACACGTCGTCAATCCGGAGGTGCTTGGTCAGGCCCGGCGCGGCCCCACCGAAGCGGACGCCTACGATGCCGTCGGGCCTCTGGTGCTCGATCTTCTCGAATGGATAGGCGCTGACGCACGGCCTTACAGCGAGGTGATCGAGATCTGGCGCACCTCGTGTCCCCGCCTGCCGGTATGGGAAGAGGCAAACGCGCGCGGTTATCTGACGCGTCTGCATACGCCCGGCGGTGTGGCCGAGGTGACGCTCAGCGAGGCCGGCGCGGCGCATCTGCGGGCGAGCCGTGGCAGACCCTGGACTGCCGTTTGAATCGTTGAATCAGAGATCCACAGAACCTCAGAGGAGCAAGGCATGCCCGACCATCAAGACCCCAAGCAAATCCAGGTGCAGTGGGACGCCGCCCAGTATCTGCGTTTCGGTGGAGAACGCCTGCGTCCCGCGCTGGACCTGATGGTGCATCTGCCAGCGCAGACGCCGGCGCGTATCCTCGATCTAGGTTGCGGAGCCGGCAACCTGACCGCCTTGTTGCAGCAGCGCTGGCCCGAAGCGGATGTGCTCGGCGTAGACGGATCCGAGGACATGCTGGCCAAGGCACGCGCGAACCTGCCACGGGGGCGCTTCATCGCTGCTGACCTGAATCGCTGGACGCCCGAGCACAAGCTGGACCTGATCTACACCAACGCCACCTTGCAATGGTTGCCGGATCACGAACAACTGTTTCCGCGCTTGTTGTCCTTCCTCAATCCGGGCGGTTGCCTGGCGGTGCAGATGCCGATCATGCACGACGCGCCCTTGCGACTGGCACAGGTGGAGCTGGCACGCTCGCCCGCTTATGCCGGTGTGCTGGGTGAGGTGTCGGAGCGGCGCAATGTACTGGACATGGGCGCCTACTACGACCTGCTGCGGCCACGGGTGACGGCTCTGGACATCTGGCAGACTACCTACCTGCATATCCTCAAGGGAGCCGACCCGGTGCTGGAATGGGCCAGCGGCAGCAGCCTGCGGCCCTACCTTGAAAAAATGGAAGGCGAACAGCTGCGCAATTTTCGCGCCGACTATGCGCGCCGGATGCAACTGGCCTATCCGCCGCGCACGGATGGCAGTACCTTGCTGCCGTTCCAGCGTATGTTTATCTTGGCGAGATTGGCGGAGTGAGAGAGGGGTGGGGGCTTGAATGTCGTGTCGGTGATGGCGGAAGGCATGTCGCCAATGCCGAAAGAAATGCCACCCTTGAGGCCTTAACCGGCTATTGACCGCCCAACTTTATGGGGTCAGTTCACGCTTGCCGCGCGAGTTGTGCTTCGAAATGATTGGTGATTGATATGCCTGCATCGCCTGCACACAAATAACTTTTGTAGCCACCACAAATATTTTTTGTTTCTCATCACCGACTCCCCTCAGTACCATGGCAGCAATACAAAGCCGCGACCGCACGCCCATCAACTAAGGCGCCCGAGCTGTCACGGCATCACTGAGCTCCCTTTAGCCCCTCTCTGCCGCGCCGCCCTGCCATGGTTGACCGAACACCAGAACGCCCCATGCCCGCTGTGCCGGAAGCGCCAGCCTTTCCAGGCTCGCCCTACATCGCCACGCATGCCCTCTGGCGCCGTGCCGCCTATGCTGCCATCGCCGTACTGGCCGGAATCGGGGCCACTTTCGGCAATGGCATGGTCAACGTCAACATCGCCAACCTGGCCGGCGGACAAGGTCTCTACACGGCCGAAGCCAGCCTGCTGCCGGCGGTCTATGTCGGTTTCAACGCCTGCGCCAATCTGGTCCTCGTCAAAGCGCGCGCGCAATTCGGCATCCCCCAGGTCACCCTCTCCCTGCTGGCGACCTATGTCCTGGCCGCCCTGCTGCACTTGTGCCTGCCTGGACTGGCGGCAGCCATCGTCGTGCGCGCCGCCTGCGGCCTGGCCGCAGCGGCCCTGACTACGACCACCATCTATCACCTGCTGCAGGTCTTCTCGCTGAAAGCCCGGCCGCTGGCATTGGTGCTCGGCGTGAGCCTGCCGCAATTCGGGCCGCCGCTGGCGCGCCTGATGTCGCTGGATTTCCTAGCCGTTTCGCAATGGCAAGGGCTACTGCTGACCGAGCTGCTCATCGCCCTGGTGTTGATGGGTGCCATGACCCTGGTGCCGCTTCCGCCCAGCGAGCGCAGTCAGGCCTTCGAGGGTATGGACCTGGTGACGGTCTCGCTCTTGGTACCGGCCGGGCTGCTGCTCTCGGCGGTACTCGGACTGGGCCGCATCCTGTGGTGGACCGATACGCCCTGGCTGGGCCTGGCGCTGGCCGGCGCGGTGGTGCTGGCCGGCGCGGCCTGGATGATCGAGCGTCAACGCGCCCGCCCGCTGTTGCAACTGCGCTGGATGCTGACGGGCGACATCGTGCGCTTCGCCATGGTGGCCTTCCTGGTACGCATCGCACTGGCTGAGCAGACCTATGGCGCCGTCGGCCTGCTCAGTGCCGGCGGCCTTAACAACGACCAGTTGCATGGTCTCTTCCTCGCGGTCACCGCAGCCATGTTCCTCGGCATCATTGCGGCCACACTCACGTTGTCGGAACGCAACCTGTCATGGCAGGTTGCGGCGGCGGCGCTCGCCATCGCCCTGGCCGCCTGGCTGGACAGCGGCAGCAACAGTCTCACCCGTCCGCCGCAACTCTATCTCAGCCAGTCGCTGGTGGCCTTCGGTACAACGCTCTTCGTCGGTCCCACGCTGGTGTTCGGTTTCCTGCGCATGAGGGCGCGCGGTGCCGATCACCTGGTCAGTTTCATCGTCCTGTTCAGCATCACCCAGAACATCGGTGGGCTGGCCGGTTCAGCCTTGCTCGGCAGCGTCCAGACCATCATGGCCAAGGTGCATGCGCAAGTGATGTCCGAGCGCCTGCTGGCTTCCGATCCGCAGATTGCCGCACGGCTGGCGCAAGGCAGCGGCGCACTAATGCAATCGCTCATGACCGAAGCCAACACGCTGGCCTACAACGATGTCTTCCGCCTGGTGGCGCTGGCCGCCCTGGCAGTGGCCGCCTATCTGGCTTGTGAAACCTATGGCCGTCGGCGTGCAGCACGCCGGGGACCGGAGCACGCAGCATGAACACCAACCTTCCCGAAACATCTTCACGCGCCCCCGCTGGCCTGCCACCCAAGGTGTCGCGCCTGCGCCTGGTGCTGGCACTGGTGGTGCTGGCCGCTGCCGTCTTGCTGGTCCTGCGCGGCTGGCACCTGCCGCCTTTCGACGACCCGCTCCAGCGCACTGACAACGCCTACGTACGCGGCCGTACCGCCATGATCGCGCCCCAGGTCAGCGGCTACGTGGTGGAGGTAGCGGTCAAGGATTACCAGCAGGTGCAGCGCGGCCAGGTGCTGGTGCGCATCGACAGCCGCATCTATGCCGCAAGGTTGGAACAGGCCAAAGCCGCCGTGGCCGCGCAGATCGCCCAGCTGGAAAACGCCACCCAGGCAAGACGCGCACGGGCTGCCGCCATCACCGCGCAGGAAGCCGCGCTGACCAACGCGCAGGCGCAATTGCAGCGCGCCCGTGTGGATCTGGCGCGGGTCGATGAACTGGTCTCCGATGGTTCGGTAGCGCTGCGTGAACGCGACCAGAACCTGGCGGCCCACGCCCAGGCCGAGGCCCAGGTGCGCCAGGCCAGCGCCGCAGTTGACATGGCCCGGCAAGACCTGCGTACCGTCGAAGTCGGACGCGACGCGCTGGTCGCCAATGTGGAGGCTGCACGCGCGCAACTGCGGCTGGCGCAGATCGACCTGGACAACACCGTGATCCGCGCCGCCGAGGATGGACAGCTCGGCGAAGTCGGCGTGCGTTTGGGCCAGTACGTCACCAACGGTACGCCGCTGCTGCAACTGGTGCCGGCCGAGCGCTGGGTGGTGGCGCATTTCAAGGAAGCGCAGACCGCCGCGATGCGCCCGGGGCAATACGCCGAAGTGCGCATCGATGCACTGCAAGGACGGCGTCTATCCGGTCGCGTGCAGCTGTTAGCACCCGCAGCAGGCTCGGAATTCGCGGCCATCAAGCCCGATACCACTACCGGCAACTTCGTCAAGATTCCCCAGCGCATCGGCGTGAAGATCGTCTTCGATGACGCGGCCTCTGCGGCCCTGCTGCGCCCCGGCATGTCGGTGGAGGCCACGGTCGACCCCGGTCGCATGGTGGAGCAGAAGCGATGACCAGGCCTGCCCGCTCGGCGAAAATGATTACGTTGGTGGCCCTGGCAGTCGTACTGGCGGCTTGCGCCGGTCCTCGTCCCGGGCGGCCGGAACAGGCTGCCGTGACGTTGCCGGCGCAATGGCGCGAGCCGCTGCTCCCCACATCAGGCATCAGCCTTTCGCGCTGGTGGGAAGCCTTTGGGGACCCGGTCCTGGACCAGTTGGTGGACCAGGTCCTGGCCGGCAACAGCGATCTCGCCATGGCCGCTGCACGCGTACAGCAGGCGCGTGCCTCCAGCCGATTCGCTACGGCGCAGCGCATGCCTTCGTTGTCGGCCTCGGGCATGGGAGCACACCAAGGTGACGTCGATGCATTCGGGCGTGCGCGCGTCCAGGATGCGTGGCAAGCGGAGCTGTCGCTGTCCTACGAACTGGACCTCTTCGGCCGTCTGGCCGACCAGGATGCCGCTGCACGCGCCACCCTGCTGGCCACTGACGCCGCGCGCAGTACCTTGCGGCTGGCACTGATCGCCACCACCACCAGCACCTACATCGCCTTGCGCGCCCACGAGGCTCGCCTGGAGGTCCTCAAGCAGACCCTGCAAATGCGCGGCGAATCCCTGCAACTGGCGTGGCGACGCGCCCAGCAGGGCTATTCCAGCCGGCTCGAAGTGGAGCAGTCGCAGTCCGAATATGCCTCTGCCGAGCAGCTCATCGCCTCTACTCGGATGGCGATCAGCCGCGATGAAAATGCCTTGAGCCTGCTGGCCGGCCAGCCCGCGCTACCGCTGGCCCCAGGCTCCAGCCTGCAGACACTCGCGCTGCCAGCGATCCGGCCCGACCAACCCGCCGCGTTGCTGCGCCAGCGGCCGGACATCTACCAGGCCGAACAGCAACTGGTGGCGGCAGACCACAGCCTGGATGCCGCCCGCGCAGCGCTGATGCCTTCGCTGCGCATCGGCCTCAGCGGCGGCGTGGTGGGCTCCAACCTCCTGCCTGATCCGCTATCGATCTTCTCCGCCGGTGGCAGCATCCTGGCGCCGCTGCTGGATGGCGGACGCCTGCGCGCGCAAGCCGACGCCACCGCTGCGCGCCGCGATGAAGCCGCGTATGCCTACCAGAAAGCCGTGCTGGTGGCCTGGCGCGACGTGGAGGATGCACTGGCCGCCGTACGCGCAGCCCAGGCCCAGCAACAGGCCGTGCAGGAGCAGGAGGTGGCCCTGCGCGAAGCCCTGGCGATGAGCCGCAAACGCTACCGCGCCGGTTATTCGCCCTATCTGGAACAGCTGGATGCGCAGCGCGGATTGCTCTCGGCGCAGCTGCTGGAGGTGCAGGCCCGCGCCGATCGCCTCAGCGCCACGGTCAGCCTGGCACAGGCCTTGGGGGGCGGCTGGGAAGCGGAATGCGACCAGGATCTGACCCCGCAGGCCAGTGACGGTCGGGTACGCCCATGATGGAGGTGCCGACCGCAAGATCAGCGCCATTGCCGGCTATTACGCGCACGCTGCGGTCAATCCAATCTGAGCTTGCGCTGCTGAAGGTGCATGGGATATGGCCGCGTTCCTTGAAGGGAAGGCGGTCATATTCCATGACCGATTTCTCGTAACACCGGACTAGATGCCCTCCGGCCTGTTGAGCACGTTGCGCAGCACCGAGGCGAAGGAGTGGATCAGTGCATCGTTCCTGAGCGGGTTGTAGCGCATGAAGAATTCGACGTAACCGGGAAATGGCAGCAGCGTCGTCTCCATGGCATGAGGCAGGGTGAAATCGCTCCGCACGGTTTCTTCGTTGAACAGGGAAATCCCCCACCCGGAACGGATCGCCGTTCGCAGCGAGGCGGGATCGTCGCTTTCGAAATGCACGGTCCACTTGTGACCGGCCGAGCTGAGCGTGTCGAAGATATGTTCACGGATGAAAGTCGGTGCAGGCAGGACCACCAGCGGGATGGTCATTCCTGGGCGCACCAGGTGATGCAGGTCGCCGACCCACACCAAGCGCTCGCGGCGCATCACTTCCCCCTGGGTATTCCCATCGGCTTGCGCCCCCAACACCACATCGAGCCCGCCGGCCTCCAGCTTGGTCAGCAGCTGGCTGGTACGGCCGGTCTCACAGCGCACTTCCAGGCGAGGCTGGGCACGGCGCAGCTCGCTGAGCAAGGAAAACAGCATGGGCAGGCTGAAGCCCTGCGTAAATCCGAAGCGTACGGAACCATCCAGCGGCGTGTTGGAAAACTGGTAGCGGATACGATTGGCGATATCCACCACCTTTCTTGCCGCCAGCAGGACCACCTCACCATCAGGGGTAAGTTCTATCCGCTGATTCTGTCGGCAGACCAGCGGCCGGCCGGCCAATTCCTCCAGCCGTTTGAGCTGCGCGCTCACGGCCTGCTGGGTAAGATGCATACACTTGGCTGCGCCACTGATACTGCCTTCCTCATGAAGGTAGACGAGCATATGCATGAGTGCGGGATCGATGAACCTGTTATTCAATTTATTCTCACCATCTGGCGAACCAGTCCGTTCCGCTCCGCGAGCAGATACGATTGTCACTGCTGCCGATGGCAGCGGTGACGGTACTCCCAGGTTAGCCAAACGGAAAACCTATCGTCCATCAAATGGCCTCCGACCACCTCAGGCGCGCCGGTTTTTCCCCAGCCTGTCGAAGATCGTTACATTCTCCTGGTTCGACGGCCGCTCGAATATCTCAGGGTGCTTCAGCGTCGCCACGGCATCCTCATATCCTGCCTGCCAGTGTTCCTGCATGGTCAGCCGCGAGAATTCGTAGTCCTTGGAATGGCTCTCATACTGGCGCGAACGATAGATCAGGTGCACGATGTTGTAGGCCTTGTGATCGGCCACCTCCCGCAGCAGCTCCATTCCTTCCATGTCCTGCAATTGGCGCGGCAGCTTCTGCAGCAGGTTGGCCAATGCGCCGCGCACCCGCTGCACGCGCTTGAAATGATCGGTCGCGTTGCGTGTGCGGCTGGAATACTGGATGTCTTTCTGGCGGGTCGTGACATCGACCAGGTTGCCGGGCAGGTTGCCTTCAGCGCTCCACAGATCAACCTGGAAGGCGAGGGTATCCTGGCGCGTCGGACCATCCGCGACCCATTGCAGTGGCGTGTTCGAGATCAGTCCACCGTCCCAATAGAATTCACCGTCGATTTCGGTTGCCGGGAAACCAGGTGGCAGGGAGCCGCTTGCCATGATGTGCTCTGGCCGGATCAGATGGGTTTCCGTATCGAAATACGTGAAGTTGCCGGTCCGGACATTGACGGCACCCACGCTCAGGCGTGTTTCCCTGCTGTTGATCCGGTCGAAATCGATGAAGCGTTCAAGCGTCCCCTTCAATGCGGAGGTGTCGTAGAAGCTGGTCGCACCAAGGCTACCATTGGGATGAAAAAAGGGCGACGGCCGGCGCGGCTCAAAGAACCCCGCCGCCCCTTTGAAGAGCGCCATGCCGGCGCTGAGCTGGTTGAACAGACCCCGCGCAAAGTCACCGTTCGGACCATAGACTTCGGATAACACGGCCATATCCAGGACCGGATTGGCAGTGATGCAATCCCAGAAGCCCTTGAGCTTCGCGACCCGGTCCTGCGGAGCATTGCCGGCGATGATGGCGGAATTGATCGCGCCGATGGAGATACCCGCAATCCAGTCCGGATGAACTTCGGCTTCGGCCAGCGCCTCATAAACGCCCGCTTGGTAGGAGCCCAGTGCACCTCCCCCCTGCAGGACCAATGCGATGCATTCGAAGGAGCTGCGTCCTTTACCGGATTGCCTTGCAGCGGGACGGGAATGGGGCTTGTGCATTGTCGCTCTCGTGGATTACTGCATGAACCAGCCGTGGCTGACGACTAGGGATTGTCCGGTCAGCGCATTGCTGCCAAAACCTGCAAAGAAGAGGGTGGCTTCGGCCACATCTTGGACGGTGGTGAACTCGCCGTCGACGGTCTCCTTGAGCATGACGTTCTTTACCACGTCTTGCTCGGAAATGCCGAGCGTGCTCGCCTGTTCGGGGATCTGCTTTTCCACCAGCGGTGTACGGACGAAGCCCGGGCAGACGACATTGGCGCGCACGCCATGCTTGGCGCCCTCCTTTGCCACCGCCTTGGCCAAGCCGATCAGGCCATGCTTGGCAGTCACATAGGGGGCCTTCAGCAAGGAGGCTTCCTTCGAATGTACGGAGCCCATATAGATGATGCTGCCGCCATTACCGAGCTGATACATGTGGCGCAGTGCGGCCTTGGTGGTCAGGAAGGCGCCATCGAGGTGGATGGCCAGCATCTGTTTCCATTTGACGAAATCGAACTGGTCCAGCGGCGCGACGATCTGAATGCCCGCATTGCTCACCAGCACGTCGAGGCGGCCAAAGTGGCGGACCACGTTGTCGATGCCAGTGTTGACCTGCTCTTCGCTGGACACATCCATCGCTACACCGATGGCTTGCCCCTTGCCAGCGATTTTTTCGATTTCCGCTGCCGTTGCGACGGCGGCTTCCAGATTGAGGTCGGCGATGGCGACCTTGGCGCCTGCACGGGAAAACGTGAGGGCGATTTCCTTGCCGATGCCGCTGGCAGCACCGGTGACGATGGCAACTTTATTGTCGAGACGCATTTCTATCCCTATGGTGTGTGACGAATGGATTAGCGCAGGTAGTCGTGGACGACCTTGCCCAAGCCCAACGTGAGGTCGGCCTTGAAATGCGCCGCCGATACGATCTCCTGGATCGGCAGGTCACCGACCGGGGCCAGTGCGTGGGAGGTCAGGGAGAGCGCCGCCGGTCCGCTGAAGCCCCATTTCAGCTCGATGTCTTCGAGATGGTATTCAACGAGTTCGCAGATACGCACCGTGCCATCGACGTGCGGGATGATCTTGAGCAGGAAGTTCGGCGTGGCAAGGGAGGCAAGCAGTGACTCCAAGTCCAGCCGGTGGTGCTTGTATCCCATGCTGGCTGTTGCCACCCGCACCGAGCCATAATCGAGCGTGCCGACGAGGCAGTCGGTTTCGACCTTCAGGGAAGGCTTGGCCAGCTTCTTGGGAAAGCCCCACAATTCGCGCCCACCGGCGATCGGCGGGTCATCGTCGAGGAACATGGAATGGCTGTAGCTGCCTTTGCGCCCCTGGAATCTCACCGGAATGACTTGTCCGGATTCCGTATAATCGCCAAATCCGGTAGAGTCCGGCATCCGCATGAACTCGTATTTCACGAAGGGCTGGTCGGGATCGATTTCCAGGGGTTCGGGAACTACCGCACGTAATTTGTCCACATCGGTACGGTAGGTGATGACCAGATACTCCCGGTCATTGAAACGATAAGGCCCCCTGGGAAAGGCCGGGCTCGTGAACGGCATGGCATAGGCTTGCTGACGAATTTCTTCTTCTTTCATCGTTCTTTCCTTCTACAGTAATCGCCGATTCAAGGGAGCGCCCCCCATGCGCTGAACCGGACCAGGCCAGTTGCGATGCGGGCGCGGAAGTGAGCGTGAGCGCCGGCAGTACCAGGCATGCATACGCGATGAACGGAAGGGAGCAGGCAGTTCCCTCTACTGCGTGCGACGTGCCGTGGCGCGCAGCAGGAGATTGAAAATGAACGGCGGGCATACGGCGCGAACACATGATCTTTCTTTGAGCGTTTTACAATGCATATCGATTCGGGAATCCGGGTGGATGGTGGCGGTTGAAGATGCGGTCCGGGCCCTTGATCTCCACCTGCCAAGTGGCCAAGACATCATAAGGTTCAGGCAAGAGGATTAGAAACAAAGAATATTTGTAGCTAGAACAACAAAGATTTGTGGATCTCGGGCATCGCCGTCCGGCGAACGTGAGGTCATGGATGTTGATTTGCTCGCAGATTTGACCCTCTCCATTTGACCCACCTTCCATTGCCTGCTGAAGGCAGCCACCCGGTCATACGACCCCTCATATCC